>JAFAAP010000254.1 GCA_023426505.1 Pseudomonadota bacterium | reverse complement strand
CTGAAGAGCAGCTTCTTCAAGGTGGGCGACAAGGCCGCCGACAAGGACGACTTCTTCATCTACAACGCCCGGACCAAGAAGCTGTACTTCGACGTGGACGGCTCCGGCGCGAAGGCCATGGTCGAGATCGCCAGCCTCAAGCTCCAGAAGGGCGAGGGCACGACCCTCTCCGCATCCGACTTCTTCTTCGTCTGATCCGGGAAGTGATCGGGCCGGACCGCTTCGACCCGGCCCGGCCCTTGATCTGGTGAGGCCCGTCCGCAGGTGGGCGCCTTCGCCATGCGGGAGCCTCATGGCTCCTTTGGCGTCGGGGCGGGTGACAGGGTCGCCCGGCACCGCTAGACAGGAAAGGCGGCTTCGGCCGCCTTTTTCATGAGATTCGATCGACGAAAAGCGGCCCATGACCTCCAAATCCCTCGACACCCTCTGCACCTGGATCCGGACCGAGAGCCCCACCCACGACGTGGCCGGCGTGAACCTGATGATGGACCTCGTCACCGCGCAGATGCAGGACGCGCCGGTGGCGGTGGAGCGGGTCAGCGGGGCAGATGGCCTGGGCGATGCGCTCGTCCTGCGGGCCGGGCCGCAAAGCGACGAGACCGCCATCCTGGTCATGTCGCATCTCGACACCGTGCACCCGGTCGGCACCATCGAGCGCGACCTGCCGCTGCGCATCGACGGGGACCGCATCTACGGGCCGGGCGTCTACGACATGAAGGGCGGCGCCTTCTTCGCGCTCGAGGCCTTCAAGGAGGTGGCGCGCCTGGGGAGCGCAACTCGGCCGATCGTCTTCCTCGTCACCCCTGACGAGGAGATCGGCTCGCCCATGACGCGGCCGATCATCGAGGATCTCGGCCGCAGGTCGGCCTATGCGCTCGTCACCGAGCCGGCCCGCGACGGCGGCAAGATCGTCACCTCCCGTAAAGGGGTCGGCCGCTTCGACGTGCATGTGGAAGGCCGCCCGGCCCATGCGGGCTCGCGCCACCAGGACGGCCGCAACGCCATCTACGAGGCGGCGCGCCAGATCCTCGCCATCGAGGCGATGACCGACTATGAGCGCGGCGTCACCACCACCGTCGGCATGATCTCCGGCGGCACGGCGGTGAACACCATCCCGCAGCACTGTCACTTCCCGGTGGACCTGCGCGTCGTGACCGCCGCCGACGGCGAGGCGCTGACTGCCGCGATCCGTGGGCTGAGGGCGCACAACCCTGACATGACGGTGACGGTGACCGGCGACATGAACCGGCCGCCTTACGAGTGCTCCGAAGGCACGCAGCGACTGTTCGACCACGCCAAGGCGCTCGCGGGGGAGATCGGTTTCGATCTGGTCTCGTCGCCCCGCGCGGGCGGCGGTTCGGACGGCAACTTCACGGCCGCGATCGGAATTCCCACCCTCGATGGCCTCGGGATCGACGGCGACGGGGCGCACACGCTGCAGGAATACGGTCTCGTGTCGTCCATCGCGCCGCGGCAGCTGCTCATGAGGCGTCTGCTGGAAACGCTGCGCTGAGGGGCGGTGTCAGTTGAGGGCGGGCTGATGCCGCTGAGCCTCGAAGACGAGGTCGACGGCAGCCGTCAGCTCATCCTCGTCGAACTCGAAGCAGCCGCAGCTGTCGATCACGCAGCTGCTCGCATGGGAATAGATCTCGATCCAGAAGGGCGGGAAGGGGGTCGCCTCGGACGCTCCGGAAACCTCCGTCAGCCGGATCTCGAGCGCACCGAACTGGCTCAGGGTGATGGTGCGCAGTCCACTGGTCTGATCGGGCGCCAGCGCCAGCCGCACATAGCCGCGGATGATCTGCTCCTCGATCCTATCGCGACAAGGGGCCATCTGGGTATGCGCGCCTGCGGATATCGCATGAGAGTGCGACATTCCATTCTCCATGGTTCGACGAGACGCGGGGCGGCTCGGACGGGGGTCGGATATGGCCCGCCAGAGAAAGATGAGCCGCCTTGCAATGACGAACCCTTAGACCTCAAATCGATTGTGCGCAATATATCTTTGGTCCAATTCATCGGCGCGCTATAATTCGAACGAGCAGTGGAGTGACGTTTGTGTTGCCGCAAGAGACCGTGCCGACGTGTGACGAGGACAGCCTGCAGTTGTCGAGTCAGTTGTGTTTCGCAACCTACGCGGCGGCGCACGCCTTCACCCGGTTCTACAAGCCGCTGCTGGAGCCGCTCGGGCTGACCTATTCCCAGTACATCGTGATGCTGGTCCTCTGGGAGACGGACAACGTGACCGTGAAGGAGATCGGCCAGCGCCTCTTCCTCGACTCGGGCACGCTCACGCCTCTCCTGAAGCGGCTCGAGGCCTCCGGGATCGTTCAGCGTAAGCGCGACTCGCAGGATGAGCGACAGGTGCGGATCAGCCTTACGCCGAAGGGGCGGGACCTGCGGACCCCCGTCGCGGCGGTATGGCGCGACGTGGTCTGTGGGGTGGGATTGACGCAGGACGACTTCGACACCCTCAAGAATCAGCTCAATCAGCTCCGTCAGACGCTCGACAGGGCAGGGAAGAAGGACGTTCGCTGACGAGAGATCGCTCCCGCCGCGTCAGAGCGTAGGCGGCCGGAACAGGGCCTCGACGCCGTTGATGATGAACTGGACCGCAAGCCCCGCCAGGATCACGCCGAGAAGCCGGCTCAGGACCACGTTGCCCGTGACGCCCAGCATCCGTGAAACCCGCTCCGCCGCCATGAAGACCGCGAAGCAAGAGGCGACGCCCAGCGCGATGAGGGCGATCAGGAAGCCGAGATAGATCGGGTTTCCGTCGGCCCGGCCCGCCAGCAGGATCGTGGCCGTGATCGCTCCGGGACCGGCCATGAGCGGGATCGCCAGCGGGAAGGCGGCGACGTTGCGGATATGGTCCTCGGTGATGGCCACGTCGGCGGTATGCTGCTTGCGCTCGTTGCGCCGCTCGAACACCATCTCGAAGGCGATCCAGAAGAGCAGCAGCCCGCCGGAGATGCGGAAGGCCGGGAGGCCGACCCCGAGGAGGCGAAGCAGCACCTCACCGCCGAGGCCGAAGAAGGCGAGGATCCCGAAGGCGATGAAGGCCGCCCTCAAGGCGACGCGGCGGCGTTCGTCCCCAGTCATGCCGCGCGTCAGCGAGACGAAGATCGGCGCAAGCGCCGGCGGGTCGAGGGTGACCAGCAGGGTCACGAGGGCGGCTGAGATGTAGTCGAGGAGCATCGGCTGGACCTTATCGCTAGCTTTGCGTTATGGCGTCCTGAAAGGCATTTGGCGAGGGCTGCTGCAACGATGTTCACGGTTTTGGATCGCATCAGCTGGCCGGGGTCGTCCGACAGGCCGAACGAGGATTCCTGCGGCGTCTCCGGCGACTGGGCCTGGGTGATCGACACCTCGATCTTTCCCGGCACCGAAGCGATCATGGGAGAGGCGAGCGACGCCGCATGGCTTGCGGGCTTCGCCAGCCGTCGGCTGTCCGATCTCGCACCCGGGGCGAACGACGGCCCGTCGCTCCTCCGCCACGTGATGGAGGAGGCGCGGACGATCTTTCTCGCCAAGGCGCCGCCCGCGCGCCACGACCCCGTCACCTGGCCGCTCGGCGCCATGACGCTCGTGCGCCGGACCGGCGACAGCCTGGACGTCTGGACCTTCGGAGACACAACCGCTTTCGTGAGGGCGCCCGACGGCACGGTCCTCACCCTTGGCGAAGCGCCGGACCTGCGGCGTTTCGAGGCCGCGAAGGCGGCGGAGATTCTCTCTGCCAGCGGGGCCACGCTCAAGACCGTCACCGGCACGCCTGTTTTCCAGGCCTGGCTCGCCGAGCGCCGGCAGCGCCAGAAGCAGGGCAGGGGTCTGGCGCTGCTCGGCCTCGATCCAACCGCCGCCGACAGGCTTCGGCACGAGCGCGTGCGATGCCCGGACGAAACCGCCATCCTGCTCACCAGCGATGGATTCTCGGCCCTGGTCGATCTCTACGAGGCCGTCGATGCCGCAGCCCTGATGGAGCGTGCGTTAACGGAGGGCCTCGAGGCGCTGGCCCGCGAGGCCCGGCGGATCGAGACCGAAGTGGACCCGGCCGGCAAGCTCTATCCGCGCTTCAAGGAAAGCGACGATACGACGGCTTTGCTCGTGAGGGCGTGAGGTGCAGGCATGTAAAGTGCATCAATTGTTAGAGTAGCAGCCTCACGACAGCTAGTGTTATAATATTTTGTTATGATACAGCAGCATCGCCTCACTTGTGGAAGAGATGCTTCCGATGCTCCGACCAGTTGCTGTGTTCTTGGTAGGTTTCAGCCTTGTCACTCCTGTCTTTGCTCAACCGGCCTCAGTGGAGGGGAGGCGCGAGCCTGTCCTGACCGTGCTTGGGAAGGGCCGATACGAGGCTCGACCTGACCTCGCTCGGTTCTCCGTTACGGTATTGACGGAAGGCCGCACGCTTGAGGAAACGGCGAAAGCCCATGAGCCAAGGGCGACACGCGCGTTAACTGCGCTACAAGACCTCAAGTCTAAGGGAATCGTAATAGAGAAAAGCAGCTTCAAGCTAGACGAACGTCGCGTTCAGAGGCCTGTTACTCCAGCCGCTGCGGCGCAGGGGGTGAAGCCCGAAACAGTTGTCGCGGGATATTCCGCGAGAACGACATTCTCCGCAAAGGCGACTTCTCTCTCCGAGCTCAATCAGATTATCACTGCAATTGCGGAGACAGGTCTTCTTGAGATCGATGCTCTCCGGTTCCAGGTTCTCGAAGAGAGATCTGCACTGAACCAAGCGCGCCGTGCGGCTATGTTGGACGCACAGGAGCAGGCAAAGGCTTATTCGGAACCCGTCGATCTCGAACTCGGTCATATCATTGCGATCACGGACGGCGAGGCCGAGCCGATTACGGGCTACGCAGATCTCCCGGCTCGCCGCCTGACAGGAGCCTACTCCGTACAAATCGTTCCTCCATCCACCGTCGAATTCACCGCTTCGGTCAATGTGACGTGGCGGATTGCCCCACGCCGCTCCGGTTCGAATTGAGAGGAGAGACGACGCCACGGCCCTGCTCCTGAGGGCGTGAGCGGCGGCCTCACGGCTGGCCGCCACCTCCGGCGGCGCCGTAGACCTGGCCCGTGGCGTAGCTCGCATCGGCAGCCGCGAGCTGCACGTAGATCGAGGCGAGCTCGGCCGGCTGGCCCGGACGCCCGAGCGGCGTCTCGCCGCCGAACTGCTGCAGCTTTTCCTGGGTCGCGCCGCCGCTGACCTGGAGCGGCGTCCAGATCGGACCGGGCGCGACGCCGTTGACGCGGATCCCCTTCGGGCCAAGCTGCTTGGCCAGCGACTTGGTGAAGTTCATCATGGCCGCCTTGGTCATGGCGTAGTCGACGAGGTTGGCGGACGGATCGTAGGCCTGTTCCGAGGTGGTCTGGATGATCGCCGAGCCGGGGCCCAGATGCGGCAGGGCCGCCTTGGTCAGCCAGAACATGGCGTAGATGTTCGTCTTCATCGTCGCGTCGAAATCTTCGGTCGAGAGTTCGAGGAGCGACTGCCGCTGTTGCTGGCGGCTGGCGTTGTTGACCAGGATGTCGAGCCCGCCGAGCTGCTGCACGGCCTCGGCGACGATGCGTCCGCACAGGGCCTCGTCCCGGATGTCGCCCGGAAGCGCCACGGCGATGCGGCCTTCGCGCTTGATGAGGTCGATCACCTCGCGCGCGTCGGGCTCCTCGTCCGGATGGTAGCTGATCGCCACATCGGCGCCTTCGCGCGCATAGGCGATCGCGGCGGCGCGGCCCATGCCGGAATCGCCGCCCGTGATGAGCGCCTTGCGGCCTTGGAGGCGGCCGGAGCCCTTGTAGCTCGTCTCGCCGTGATCGGGACGCGGATCCATCTTGCCGGCGAGGCCCGGCCAGGGCTGCGACTGCGACCGGAACGGCGGCTTGGGGTACTTGGTCGTAGGGTCGTCCTTGGCCACGCCGCCTGAGGAAGAGGTCTGGGCCGAGGCAGGCGCGGCAGCTGCCGTGGCAAGGCCGACCGCCGCGCCGCCGACCATGCCGCGCCGGGAGATCGTACCGTCGTCGCTCCGATGCATCGCATTGTCCTTCGATGAGATGAAACTCACCGGACAACGGACGGGTGACGGGAGGGTTCACGAAAAAGGCGGGAGCGGCTGCTGCGCGGCCTCGATCAGAACGGCGGCGCCGCGCTTACTGGTCGGCTTTGTGGCCGAGCGGGGCCGCCACGGTGCAGACCAGGCCGGCAGGCGCGAAGGCGATGTGGACCTCGCCGTCGAGATCGTGCGCGAGGCTGCGTTCGATCAGGCGCGTGCCGAAGCCCCGGCGCGACGGGGTGCTGACCGGAGGGCCGCCGCTCTCCTCCCAGCGCAGGTGAAGGCGCGGTCCAGGGGTATCCGGCTCGGTCTCCCAGGCGATACGGACCTCGCCCGTGGGGTTGGAGAGCGCGCCGTACTTCACCGCGTTGGTCGCCAGCTCCTGGAGCAGCATAGCGAAGGAGAGGGCCGTGCGCGGCCTGAGGCGCACCTTGGGCCCGCTGAGATGCAGCCTGTCCTCGCCGCGGCTCGCATAGGGCTCCACCGCCTGGCGGACGATGGCGTAGAGATCCGCTCCCTCCCAGTTCTCCCTGGTCAGGACGTCGTGCGCCCGCGACAGGGCCAGAAGGCGGCCCTCGATGGCCTCCTTGGCCTCTGCGGCGGTCTGCGTGTTGCGCAGGGTCTGGCTCGCGATGGACTGCACGGTCGCCAGCGTGTTCTTCACCCTGTGGTTCAGCTCGTTGATCAGGAGGTCGCGGCGCTCCTCGGCGATCTTCGCTTCGGTGATGTCGACGTTGCAGCCGGTAAAGCCGAGGAAGTGGCCCCTATCGTCGAGGCGCGGGACGCCCTCGCACCGCAGCCACCGCACGGCCCCGTGCCGGTCGTAGACCCGTACCTCCCGCCGAAACGGCTTTCGAGCAGCGAAGCACGCAAGGAAGTCGCGCTCGAAGTCGGGCAGATCGTCCGGGTGGACGATCTCGTGCCAGCCGTCTCCCATCATGTCGGATGCCCGGCGGCCGAAGATGTGCTCGAAATGCATGTTGACGAAAATGAACTTGGCATCGGCGTCGGTCATCCAGATCAGCGCCGGCGCGGAATCGGCCATATGCCGGAACCTGGCTTCGCTCTCGCGCAAAGCCGCCGCCGCCTTGTTGTCGTCCGTCACGTCCCATTGGGCGCCCAGCGACCGGACGAAGCGCCCGCCGGCATCGCGCAGGAGCCGCGTCCTTGCTGCGATCCAGCGCGTCTCGCCGTTGTCGGCACGCCTGATCCTGAAATCGTAGTCGAGCTGGGTCCGGGCGGGATCGGAGACCGCAGCGCGGGTCTCCGCCTCGACCCAGGGGCGGTCGTCGGGGTGCACGAGCCCGAGCCAGTCGTGATAGTCGAAAACGCCTGAGCGGTCATCCGACAGGCCATAGAGTTCGAGGTACTCGCGCGATGCGGCGGCCTTGCCGGTGAGGCGATCGAATTCGAAGCTGCCGATCCTCGCCGCCTCCTGGACCTGGCTCAGCCGCGCCTCGCTTTCGCGAAGTCGCGTCTCGGCCTCCCTGTGATCCGTGACGTCCAGGACGAACTCGACTGCTTCGCTACCCACTTTCCGGGCTGCGAAAAGCCCCCACCAGCGGGACCCGTCCTTACGGAAATACTGCTTCTCGTAAGGGGTGCATTCGCCGCGCGTGACGATCTCGTCGACTGCCTTGTTGGAAGGAGCATGGAACTCGTCGGGCGTCAGCTCCTGCCATGTCTTGCCGAGCACCTCGTCGCGGCTGTAGCCGCTCATACGCAGGAAGGCATCGTTTGCGTCGATGAGGCGGAAGTCTTCGTCCCAGAACAGAGCGCCGACGGTGCTGATCGCGAAAGCGCCCCTGAGCCGTGCCTCGCTCCGGCGCAGGGCCTCCTCGGCCTGCTTGCGGGCGGTGATGTCGTTGAAAAGGACCGCCACCTGATGCTGGGCGGGTTCGCCGACCCTGAAGGCATGGACGTCGAACCAGCGGCGCATCGGCTCGGCCTGATTGGTGAAACGGGTCGGTTCACCGGTCAGTGCGACCTTTCCGTAGATCTCGAACCAGGACGCTTCGAGATCGGGCACGAGTTCGCGGATCGTCCTGCCGAGAGCCGCCTTCAGGCCCGTCTGCCGCTCGAATGCCGGGTTGGTCTCGATGAAGCGGTAATCGACCGGCGTCCCATTCGGGTCGAAGATGAGTTGAAGGATGCAGAAACCCTCGTCCATGGTTTCGAAGAGCGTCCGGTAGCGGGCTTCGCTCTGGCGCAGTGCGGCGTCGCTGTTCTCGCGCAGAGCCGTCTCGGCGCAAACCTTCTCGGTCGTTTCCGTGGCGGCGCAGTAGAAGCCGGCCACTGCACCCGTCTCGTCGCGCAGGGGAGTCCATGAGAAGGTGAACCAGCTCATCGCGCGATCGGGCCGTCCAGCCAGGGCAACGGGTCGGTCCACGAAGTGCTGCGCTTCTCCCGCCATCGTGGCCGCGATAATCGGGCCGTACTCGTCCCAGATTTCAGGAAACAATTCTGCATACGGGAGCCCGAGCGCGTCCGCATGCTTCGTTCCGAGGATCCCGGCGTAGGCGTCATTGTAGAGTGACGTGTGCTCGGGTCCCCAGGCGATGTAGGCCGGCTGGCGTGCATTGAGCATGAGATCGACCACTGTCCGCAGGCTCTGCGGCCACGTCTCGATGGGCCCGAGTGGCGTCGCACCCCAGTCGTGGGCGCGGATGCGTTCCGCCATTTCCCCAGTTCCATTTGGCCACCTCGTCGGTTGAGTAGCGGCAAAGGGTCTGGTCAGGCTGTCGTTCATCAGGCTGCTCGGGCTCCGGGCCAAAGGCCGTTCAGGAAGGTCAGTTCTGGAGGGGAGCGTAGGCAACTCGTCCCGTTCCCGCCAGCGCTGCGTTAGATTTCTAGTGCACTTCTCGCGCGGGGCGAGTGCGGTTTCACGCCGCCGGAGCCTCCGTCTCCGCCGCCACGGGCGTGACGACCGCTTGGCCGCCCGCGTAGCGAACGAGGGCGTCGATACGCTTCTCAATGCTGGGATGCGTCGCGAACAGGTCGGCGAAGCCGGAGCGCGGATTGTCGAGGCAGAGTTCCATCACGGCGGAGGGCACCCCCTTGAGCTCGCCCTTTCCGTCGATCTTCCGCAGTGCCGAGATCATCGCGTCGGGGTTCTTGGTCAGCTCGGCCGCGCCCGCATCGGCGAGGTACTCGCGGCGGCGGGAGAGGGCGAAGCGGATCACGATCGACAGCTGCCAGGCGACCACGATGAAGAGAAGCGCCACGAGGATTGCTGCCATCCTGCCGCCGCCTCCACCCTTGTCGGAGGAGCCGCGCGAGGAAGAGACCCGCCAGAGGCCAGGGCTGTCGCATAGGACCCGATAGATCATCTCACCCAGGAACGAGATGATGCCGACCACCAGCACGGCGATCATCATGGTGCGCACGTCCCCGTTGCGGATGTGGGTGAGTTCGTGGGCGAGCACCGCCTCAAGCTCCCGGTCGTCCAGCGTGTCGAGGAGGCCGCGGGTGAGCGTGATGGTGTACTGGTCCGGCCGGACGCCGGACGCGAAGGCATTCGGCGCCTCCACCTCCAGGATACGGAGCTTCGGGACGCTCATCCCACGGGAGATGCAGAGGGATTGGAGGAGGTGGTAGGCCTGCGGCGCGTTGCTGCGGTCAACCTCTCGGGAGCCGGTCGTCAGGTTGAGGATGAAGGCGTTGAGCCGGAACCCGCACCAGACCCACAGGGCGACGGTGGCGGTGACGGCGGGCGCGAGCCACAGGCAATCCCGCAGGGAAGCTGCCAGGATAGCCTCGAACGCGCCCGTCCCGTCGTCGAGCCACGCCCGACGCAGGATCGCGAGTCCGAAGGCGAGGAGATAGAACAGGACGAAGAGGCCCGCGATCAGGAGGGCCGAGCGCCGGCGGTTGGCCTGAATGTGGGTGTAGAGGCCGAAGGCTTGGAACACGGGCTCAGAACGCCACCTTGGGCGGCGTCTCGAGCGCCTGGCGCTGCTCTTCCCCGACATCGAAGAAGACCTGGGACCTGAATCCCATCAGGCCCGCGAAGAGGACGGCCGGGAAATGCTGGATGGCGGCGTTGTATTCCGCCACCGCGTTGTTGAAGAACCGCCGGGCGGCCGCGAGCTTGTCCTCGATCTCGGCGAGGTCCGTCTGCAATTGCTGGAAGTTGGCGCTGGCCTTGAGGTCGGGATAGGCCTCGCCGAGCGCCACGAGGCGCCCCAACGCGCCCGAGAGGGCGTTCTCCGCTGCCGCTTGTTCGATAGGGCCGTGCGCCTTGAGGGCGGCGTTGCGGGTCTCGACAACCGCCTGCAGGGTCCCGCGCTCGTGGGCGACGTAGCCCTTCACCGTCTCGATCAGGTTCGGGATGAGGTCGTGACGCTGTTTCAGCTGCACGTCGATGTCGGCGAAGGCCTGGTTGACCCGTGCGCGGAGGGTCACGAGACCGTTATAGGTCCAGATCCCGAACAGCACGACGAGGCCTATCACGGCCCAGATGATCCAATCCATTACATTGCCCCCTTATTTCGTTACGTCACTGATGCCACGACCCGAGCTTGGCAGCAAGGTGAGCGAGCATGTCATCCTCGGCGTTCCGAAAGGGCCGGCAAGGGGATCCAGGACGCCGGGCTGGGTTCCGGGCTCCTTTCTCCCGCTTCTCTCGGCCGGGAAACACCCCTCTCCCTGGGGCATTTCCTCTGGTGCGGCCATTTGGCCGCCGAAAGGTGCCTACAGCCTTTGGAAAACCCCTGAAATGCCTTGAAAAATGGCGCTTTATCGCCCATCTAACGAGTTGATTTCACTTGGATTCGCGTGGGCTGCCTGACAGCTGACGGAGCGGCATATAAGCCGCCTCTCGCGAAGGGGCAGACGTTTTAAGAAAGACCAACCTTGACCGATCCGAACGATATCCGCTCCGGCGGCCCCGCGGGGGATCAGCCGGCCAGCGACGTGAAGCTGATCTCCATCGTCGACGAGATGAAGCGCTCGTACCTCGATTACGCCATGAGCGTGATCGTGAGCCGCGCTCTCCCTGACGCCCGAGACGGCCTCAAGCCCGTGCACCGGCGCATCCTCTACTCGATGCACGAGAACGGCTACACGCCCGACAAGAAATACGTGAAGTCCGCCCGCATCGTCGGCGACGTGATGGGTCAATACCACCCGCACGGCGACAGCGCGATCTACGACGCCCTCGTGCGCATGGCGCAGGACTTCTCGCTGCGCCTCATGCTCGTGGACGGGCAGGGCAACTTCGGCTCCGTCGACGGCGACCCGCCGGCGGCCATGCGCTACACCGAGTCCCGCCTGAGCAAGGCGGCGATGCCGCTCCTCGACGACATCGACAAGGACACGGTCGACTTCACGCCCAACTACGACGAGTCGAAGCACGAACCGGCGGTTCTGCCCGCGCGCTTCCCGAACCTCCTCGTCAACGGCGCCGGCGGCATCGCGGTCGGCATGGCCACCAACATGCCTCCCCACAACCTGGGCGAGGTCATCGAAGGCTGCCTGGCCTTCATCGAGAACCCCGACATCTCGGCCGACGAGCTCATCGAGATCATCCCCGGGCCGGACTTCCCGACGGGCGCCCTCATCCTCGGCCGCGCGGGCATCAAGTCCGCCTACACCACGGGCCGCGGCTCCATCATCATGCGGGCCAAGTCCGAGGTGGAGGAGATCCGCAAGGACCGCGAGGCGCTGATCTTCACGGAAATCCCGTACCAGGTGAACAAGGCCTCCCTGATCGAGAAGATCGCGGAGCTCGTGCGCGACAAGAAGATCGAAGGCATCGCGGACCTGCGCGACGAATCCGACCGCGACGGCATGCGCATCGTGGTCGAGATCAAGCGCGACGCCATGGCGGACGTGGTGCTCAACCAGCTCTACCGCTACACGCCGCTGCAGACGAGCTTCGGCGCCAACATGGTGGCGCTCAACGGCGGCCGCCCTGAGCAGATGACCCTGAAGGACCTGATCCGGGCCTTCGTGGAGTTCCGTGAGGAGGTCGTCTCCCGCCGCACCAAGTTCCTGCTCAACAAGGCGCGCGAGCGCGCCCACGTGCTGTGCGGCCTCGCCATCGCGGTCGCGAACATCGACGAGGTGATCCGCCTCATCCGCACGGCGCCCGATCCGAACACCGCCCGCGAGGCCCTCATGGGCCGCGACTGGCCGGCCCAGGACATCGCGCCTCTCATCGCGCTCGTGGACGACCCGCGCCACAAGATCAACGACGACGGCACCTACCGCCTCTCCGAGACCCAGGCCCGCGCCATCCTGGACCTGCGCCTGCAGCGCCTGACCGCGCTGGGCCGGGACGAGATCGGCGAGGAGCTGTCCAAGCTCGCGGCCGAGATCTCGGACTATCTCGAGATCCTGCGCTCGCGCGTGCGCATCATGGGCATCATCCGCGACGAGCTGATGGACGTGCGCAACTCCTTCGCGACCCCGCGCAAGACCCAGATCGTCGACTGGGATTCGGACGTGGACGACGAGGACCTGATCGCCCGCGAGGACATGGTCGTGACCGTGTCGCATGCCGGCTACATCAAGCGCGTTCCGCTCTCGACCTACCGGGCGCAGCGCCGCGGCGGCAAGGGCCGTTCCGGCATGTCGACCCGCGACGAGGATTTCGTCACCCGGCTGTTCGTGGCCAACACCCACACGCCGGTGCTGTTCTTCTCGTCCGAGGGCCAGGCCTACAAGGAGAAGGTGTGGCGCCTGCCGCTCGCCGCTCCGAACGCCAAGGGCAAGGCGCTGGTGAACATGCTGCCGCTGGCCCAAGGTGAGCGCATCACCACCATCATGCCACTGCCCGAGGACGAGGCGACCTGGGACAAGTACGACGTGATGTTCGCCACCTCCCGCGGGACGGTGCGCCGTAACAAGCTGTCGGACTTCGTGCAGGTCAACCGCGGCGGCAAGATCGCCATGAAGCTCGACGAGGGTGAGCACATCGTCGACGTGCAGATCTGCACCGAGAACGACGACGTGCTGCTCACCACCTCCAGAGGGCAGTGCATCCGCTTCGCGGTCACGGACGTGCGCGTCTTCAAGGGGCGTGATTCCATGGGCGTGCGCGGCATCAACCTGGCCGACGGCGACCGGATCATCTCCATGGCGATCCTGCGCCACGTGGAAGCGACCGGCGAGGAGCGCGCGGGCTATCTCAAGATGCGCCGCGCCATCGCCGGCGACCAGTCCAACGGCGAGAACGGGTCCGAGAACGGCAACGGAGGCGACGAGGAGAACGTCGCCGCCGAGGCCCTGTCGATGGAGCGCTATACGGAGATGAGCGCGCAGGAGCAGTTCATCCTGACGCTTTCCGAGAAGGGCTACGGCAAGCGCACCTCGTCTTACGAGTACCGCATCACCAACCGAGGCGGCAAAGGCATCACGGCCATGGCGGTCAACGGCCGCAACGGCGAGCTCGTGGGTTCGTTCCCGGTCGAGAATTCGGACCAGATCATGCTCGTCACCGACGGCGGCCAGCTCATCCGCGTGCCCGTGGACGACATCCGCATCGTCGGCCGCAACTCGCAGGGCGTCACGGTCTTCTCCACCAAGGGCAAGGAGAAGGTCGTCTCGGTGGAGCACATCGAGGGTGAGGACGACGACGGCGACGAGACCGAGGTCAACGGTGATGCCGGCGGCGACGTTGCTGAGGGCGGCGAGGAGTAAGGACTCCCGCGACACCTACCGAACTTTGAGATGGCCGGGCTCAACCCCGGCCATTTTCTTTTCATGCGCCCATTGTCGTTCCAGGGCGGCTGACCGCCCCGAATGAAGGATGTGGCGCCGCGATCACGCCGCACGGACCACGGCGTAGCGCTTTCTTCCCGCTGTGAGCACCAGGGATCCATCCCGCAGGTCGGCGGAGGTCGCGACTGCGTTCTCATCCGCTACGGCGTTGCCGTTGACCCTCGCACCGCCGCCCTTGATCAGCCGCCGTCCCTCGCTGCGCGAGGCGCTCAGGCCAGCCAGATGCAGCAGGGTCGCGACCGGAAGGCCGGCCTCGAGATCGGCCTTCGGCACGTCGATGGTCGGCAGGCCCTCGGGGGATGCACCCTCGACGAACGTGCGGTGCGCCGTCTCCTCGGCCTCGTGCGCGGCTTCCTCGCCATGGGCAAGCCGCGTGACCTCGGTGGCGAGAACGCGCTTGGCCTCGTTGATCTCCGCTCCCCTGAGCTGGCCGAGACGCCGGACCTCGTCGAGCGGCAGCTCCGTGAAGAGCCGCAGGAACCGGGCGACGTCGTCGTCCTCCGTGTTGCGCCAGAACTGCCAGAATGCGTAGGGGCTCAGGCGCTCGGCGTTGAGCCAGATGGCGCCCGAGGCGGTCTTGCCCATCTTCGTGCCGGCCGACGTGGTGAGCAGCGGCGTGGTGAGGCCGAAGAGCTGGCGTCCGTCGATGCGGCGCGCGAGCTCGATGCCGTTGACGATGTTGCCCCATTGGTCTGAGCCGCCCATCTGCAGCGCGCAGGCATGGTGGCGCGACAGCTCGAGGAAGTCGAAGGCCTGCAGCACCATGTAGTTGAACTCGAGCAGGGTCAGCGGCTGCTCGCGCTCGAGCCTGAGGCGCACGCTGTCGAAGCTCAGCATCCGGTTGATGGTGAAATGAGTGCCGAAGTCGCGCAGGAACGGCAGGTAGCGCAAGGGGTCGAGCCAGACCGCATTGTCCACCATCACGGCATCGGTCGGCCCGTCGCCGAAGGTGAGGTAGCGGGAGAAGACCGTCTTCAGACCCGCGATGTTCCGTGCGATCTGCGCCTCGTCCATAAGCGGCCGGCTCGCATCGCGGAAGCTCGGGTCGCCGATCTGGCTGGTGCCGCCGCCGATCAGCACGACGGGCTTATGGCCGGATTTCTGAAGCCAGCGCAGGGCCATGATCTGAACGAGGCTACCCACGTGCAGGCTGTCGGCGGTCGCGTCGAAGCCGATATAGGCCGCGACGGGTCCGCCCGCGAGCCTCTCGTCGAGGGCCGCGAGATCCGTGCACTGATGGATGAATCCGCGCTCGGCAAGGGTCTTCAGGAAGGGGGAGGTGGGTGTCGTCATCGTGGTCTCCAGGGCTTGCGGGGTGAGCCGCAGACCGGAGACCGATCCTGAACAAGAAAACGCCGCCGGAATGCGGCGGCATGGATCGTCAGGTCACAACCAAACGCAGCCGCCCTATGGGGACGGCGTAAAATAGTTCGCGAAGTTGGCGTGGCGCGTGATCATGAGGGAGTTGTTACCCGCTGGAATCGTGGCCGTCAATGCGCTGGCGCGCTCCCGGATCAATGAGAGGCCTGCGCCAGCGCCAGCGCGGCCGGGCTCAGCACCAGGATAGCGGTCACCACAACGACGAAGAACCGAGCAATCATGCGACCCTCCCTTTTCGAGGTCAGGAGGGTTTTCGCATGGGCTGGCAAGCGCGGCGGTGCGGGAGCGCACCAAGTGTTCGAAACCGCTGACTGACGGCAAAAAGGCATTTCACACCTGGGGTTGAGCGTGTATACGTTATAAAGTTTAATAACCTGACGTATTGCGAGCCGTCATGAAGCCCTTCGATCCGGATCAGCGGAACCTCGTCAGGTCGCCGCTCGACGACGAGAACCTCCTGAGCGGGCAGTTCTGGGGGGAGCTGCGCGTCTTCCTGGCTGTCGCCAAGGCGAAGTCGTTCAACCGGGCGGCGGAGGTGCTCAACACCAGCCAGCCGACCGTAAGCCGTCAGGTGCGGCGGCTGCAGGATCTCATGGGATCGCAGCTTTTCGTTCCGACGAAGAACGGCGTCAAGCTCACGGCCAAGGGTCAGGCGCTCGCCCAGGCCCTGACCAAGCTCGACCATTCCCTCTTCGCCCTCACCAATGACCTGAAGGCGGAGTCGAAGGAGGCGGAAGGGGTGGTCCGCGTCAGCGTCACGGACGGGCTCAACACCTTCTTCATCGCTCCGGCGATCCAAGCATTTTCGGCGGAGCATCCGAAGGTCCAGCTCCATCTGAAGAGCCCGGCCAACGTGGTCAGCCTTCGGGAGAATCAGACCGATCTGATGATCGGATTCAGCCCGGTCGATGCAGCCGACATCTCGTACCGCCGCCTCGGGCACCTGCATTTCATTCCGGTCGTCGCGAAGTCCTACATCCAGCAGCATGGCATTCCGACCCGGGCCAACCTGGCCGACCACCTCTTCCTGCAGTCGGACTACTACACGGCAAGGACGGGCCTGTGGGACGCCTGGATCCGGGCCGTCGAGCAGGGTCGGATCGCGCATGTCTGCGACAACCCCATGGCCTACGGCATGCTCGTGAAGGCCGGCCTCGGTATCGGCCTCCTGGGGAACTATACGATCCTCGAGCGGGATGCGGTCCCGCTCGATCTCGACGTGAGGATTTCGATCCCGCTCTATGCTCTGGCCCTGACCGAGCGCTTGAATTCACGCCCGGTCCGGCTCGTCTTTGCGTGGCTCTGCGAGATGTTCGGTCCCGCGAACCCGCGGTTCGGCCCGACGCTTCGCCTGAATCCGCCGCCGAGCCGGTTCGATGCCGGCATCAAGATGCTCTTCAACCTCTAATTTCCGGCGTCGAAGGTTAGGGCGGCGGATACTCTCGGAAAGCCTCAGGTAGACGTTGCCGGTATCCTCGAACAGCTCGGCGAGCTCGACCGGAACCTCGCTGTCGGAATCGAACAGCAGCTTCTCGAACATGGCCGTGCGCAGGGCGACGATCTGCTGAAGGTGGGATCGAAACTGATTCATGATCGTGTCCCGCGCATGGGGCGAGCCTTAGATCTCGCCGGCCTCGAATTCGGATTTCGCGTCCCAGTGGCCCTCCACCCGGAAGAGCACGGCCGCGTCCGAAGCCTGGGTGATCGCGTTGGGAGGCGGCGCGAGCTCCTTCACGAGCTCGATATACGGCTCGTCGTGGCCGGCGAACAGAAGCGGTTCCTTGCCCTCGGCCGGCCTGAAGCCGAGCAGCGTTCGCCAGAGACGCGCGTATTTGGGCTTCGCATGGGTGATGACCCGGTCGTAGCCCTTGCGGCTGATGTGCTCGAAGATGAACTCGGCGCAGCGCTTGACCGTCCGCGGATTGCGCCATTGCTGCCGAAAGCTCGTCCGCTCCATCTTGGCGAAATCCCTGAACCACCGGATCCGCGCCGTTCCCACCGGCTCGTCGCCTGCGTAAACGATGACGTGCGTGGCCTGATAATCGTTGCCGTCATAGGTCTGGCGGGCCGCCACTCCGTGCTCCTCCATGAAGCAGATGGCCCGGATCGCATAGGCATGGAGAAGTTGCTCCGGCGTCGTGACGATCTCGACCCGGATCAGGTTGTCGTGATGACCAGCGTTGGATTCCGTCGTCTCCATAAGGCAGCCCCTTGAATTTTCCGATAGGTATCGGGCTAATGATCACGGCTGCCTCGAAGCTTTGAAGACGATGAGATGTGGCGCAGTTCTACACCAATGTTGAACAGGAGCGGGTCGTGACTGAAAGCAATAGTTGTGTGCCCTCAACTCTTACTGAGATATGTCAGGAGGCAGTTGAGCGCTTCGGCGGAGATTGGGGCCGGGTCCACGCCTATCTGGCAGACCGGATCGCCTGCATGTCCGGAGACGACCAGAAGCGTCTGCAGGACGAGCTGGGTCGCATCCTGAGCTTCGTTGCCCCATCCCGTCCGCGCCTGTTGCAATAGGGATGACTCTAGGTGAGCGAGCACAAGAAGGCGCCGAGCGGCGCCGATATCCATATCGGAAGCCGTATCCGGAAAAGGCGGATGCTGCTCGGAATGAGCCAGGAGAAGCTGGGGGATGCGCTGGGCGTCACGTTCCAGCAGGTCCAGAAATACGAGCGGGGCACGAACCGCATCAGCGCCGGCCGGCTCCAGAGCATTGGAGAGGTGCTCGGCGTCTCGGCCGCCTACTTCTTCGAAGGCCTCTCGGACGAGCCGAAGCAGGGCAATGACACCGAGGGTTCAGTGCTCGACATCCTCGGCACGAACGAAGGCTTCCGCCTCGCGAGGGCCTTCGCATCCATCGAGGACAGCAGGCTGCGGCACAAGCTCGTGGAGCTCGTCGACGCCATGGCCAAGGGCGGGATGCACGGCGAAGACTCGGCTGCGAACGACCGGTAGTTCGGGAGCCGGTCGGCATCGGGCGCGTCCCTCCGGGAGCGCCTCGCCTCGCGGGCTCCGCTTGCCCTTGAGCCCGTCTCAAGCTACGCCTTGGGCGCATGACCCGAACCGCGCTCTATACCGGCAGCTTCGACCCCGTCACCAATGGCCACCTGGACGTCCTGCGCCAGGCCTGCCGGGTGGCTGACCGCATCGTCGTGGCCATCGGGGTCCATTCCTCCAAGACACCGATCTTCACCGCGGAGGAGCGGGCGGAGCTGCTGCGCGCGGTCTGCGGGCCCGTTCTGGCCGGGCAGGGGGTCGAGCTGGAGGTGACCACCTTCGACGATCTCGCCGTCGACGCCGCCCGGCGGCATGGAGCCTCCCTCATCGTCCGCGGCCTGCGCGACGGCACCGATTTCGATTATGAGATCCAGATGGCCTCCATGAACGCCGCCATGGCGCCCGAGGTCCAGACCCTGTTCTTCGCAGCCTCGCCCCCCGTCCGCCCCATCACGGCCACGCTTGTCCGCCAGATCGCGGCCATGGGCGGCGACGTCTCGGCCTTCGTGCCGGGTCTTGTCGCCGAGCGGTTAGGGGCCAAATTCAAGCGGCCATGACGCCGTAATTCCAAGGAGAGACCATCCATGAAGCGTTTGCTCGCAGCCGGGGCGATCGTGCTCGCCGGCCTCGTTCCGGCCGCCGCCCAGCAGGCCAACGATCCGCAGAACACGATCTATCTCGACACCAAGGACGGCCGCATCACCATCCGCCTGCGCCCGGACCTCGCCCCGAAGCATGTGGAGCAGATCAAGACGCTGACGAAGCAGGGCTTCTATAACGGGGTGCCGTTCCACCGGGTGATCGGCGGCTTCATGGCCCAGACGGGTGATCCGACCGGCACCGGCACCGGCAAGTCCGACTTGCCCAACGTTCCGGCCGAATTTTCCCAGACCCAGTACAAGCGCGGCTCGGTCGGCATGGCCCGCTCGCAGAGCCCGAACTCGGCGAACAGCCAGTTCTTCATCTGCTACGAGGGCTGTGGACCGCTCACCGGCCAGTACACGCTTTTCGGCGAGGTCGTGTCGGGCATGGACGTGGCCGACAAGATCAAGAAGGGCGATGCGGCCGCCAACGGCATGGTCCAGAACCCCGACAAGATCGTGAAGATGCAGCTCGCCGCTGACGCTAAGTAAGGGGGTGCCTGCGGTGATGCCGTCCCGCCCCATGGCAGGAGCCCACGGGCTCTGCATGGCGCTCCTCCTCGCCGGAGGGGCGGCAGGGGGCGCGAGGGCTCAGCCCGGGCCCAACTCGCCCTTCGCCGATCCCTATTTCTGGGAGGAGGAGCTCCAGCCATCGCGGCCGTTGCCCGAGGGCATCATCGGGAACGTGCATCCGCGGCAGGACCGGGAGCCGCTGCGTCGCGTGAACACCCTGCGCGAGGTGTTCCAGACCCTCGAGGCCTGCTGGCGCCCTTCTTCCCAGAACGGCTTCTCGGGCCAGGAGATCACCCTGCGCGTGAGCTTCAAGCGCAACGGCGAGGTGCTGGGAACGCCCCGCATCACCTACTACAAGCCGGGAGCGGAGACGGAGCAGCGCGAGCCCTTCACCCGCTCCGTGCGCGAGGCCTTCGGGCGCTGCGCGCCGCTCCCCTTCACGGAAAGCTTCGGCAAGGCCATTGCCGGGCGCATTTTCGCCATCCGCTTCGCCGACACCCGTCCCATGTGAATGCGCTTCACGTGGGCGGACCGGCAACCGAACGACCCCATCACGCCAGAACAGGAGATTCCGATGGCAGATCCCGAAAACACCATCATCATGGAGACCACGAAGGGCCGCGTCGTCATCGAGCTGCGCCCCGACCTCGCTCCGAACCATGTGGAGCGCATCAAGACCCTGGCTCGCCAGGGTTTTTATGACAACGTGCCGTTCCACCGGGTGATCGAGGGCTTCATGGCCCAGACCGGCGACCCGACTGGCACCGGCACGGGCGGCTCCGACCTGCCGGACCTTAAGGCCGAGTTCAACGCCGAGCCGCACGTGCGCGGCGTGTGCTCGATGGCGCGCACCAACCAGCCGCACTCGGCGAACTCGCAGTTCTTCATCGTGTTCGATGACGCCCGCTTCCTCGACAAGCAGTACACCGTCTGGGGCAAGGTCACCGAGGGCATGGAGAACGTGGACAAGATCAAGCGCGGCGAGCCCGTGCGCGATCCCGACCGCATCGTCTCCATGAAGGTCGCGGCCGACGCTGCGTAAATCAACCTTGTCATTCCGGGGCGCGCCTGGCGCGGCCCCGGAATGACGGCTGGCATCTTCATACCATCACATGCGCGTCGACCTCTTCGACTTCGACCTTCCTGAAAGCAGCATCGCGCTCCGTCCTGTGGAGCCGCGGGATTCCGCGCGCATGCTCGTGGTGCGTCCGGACGATGTGCCGTTCGAGGACCGGTTCGTGCGGGAGCTGCCGGACCTGCTGCGGCCCGGCGACGTGCTTGTGCTCAACGACACCAAGGTCATCCCGTCCCGCCTCTACGGCCTGCGCGTTCGCGAGGAGACGGCGGCGCGGGTCGAGATCATGCTGCACAAGCGCGAGAGCGCGGATAGCTGGCGCGCCTTCGCGCGCCCAGCCAAGAAGCTGAACGTGGGCGATCGCATCCGCTTCGGCGAGGCGGCCGAGAGCACGGCCTGCGAGCTCGTGCGCCTCGACGCCGAGGTCGAGGAGAAGGGGGAGGGCGGCGACGTCAGGCTCCGATTCTCCTTCTCGGGGCCTTTCCTCGACGAGGCCATCGCCCGGCTCGGCGAGCTGCCGCTGCCGCCCTATATCGCGGGAAAACGGACGACCGACGACAAGGACTTGCGGGACTACCAGACGGTCTATGCCAAGGACGAGGGCGCCGTCGCGGCGCCGACCGCCGGTCTGCATTTCACCGAAAGCCTGTTCCGCCGCCTCGACGAGCGCGGCATCGCACGGCACTTCGTGACGCTCCATGTGGGGGCCGGAACCTTCCTGCCCGTGAAGGCTGAGGACACCGCCGAGCACAGGATGCACGCGGAATGGGGCACGGTGACCGAGGTGACGGCGCAGGCGCTCAACGAGGCGCGGGCGCGGGGAGGCCGCATCGTGGCTGTCGGCACCACGTCGCTGCGTCTTCTGGAGAGCGCCGCGCGGGAGGACGGCACGATCGCGCCGTTCTCCGGCGACACGGCGATCTTCATCACGCCCGGCTACCGCTTCAAGGCGGTGGACGTGCTCATGACCAATTTCCACCTGCCGCGCTCGACGCTCTTCATGCTGGTCTCGGCCTTCGCAGGGCTCGATCGCATGCGCGCGGCCTATTCCCACGCCATCGAAACGGGCTATCGCTTCTACTCGTATGGCGATTCGAGTTTGCTGTTCCGGCGTTGACCGTGATCATCCCCAGAGCGCGCAGCGCGGGGATCCATCATCGGACGCCTTGGAGTATGGATTTCCTTTCCGGCCGCCTCGGCGCGGCCGGGTGCGACAACGAGAGTTCTGAATGACCACGGACACCTTCACCTTCACCGTCAGCAAGACCGACGGCGCGGCGCGCACGGGCGAGATCCGCATGCCGCGCGGCGTCATCCGGACGCCCGCCTTCATGCCGGTGGGCACGGCCGCGACCGTGAAGGCGATGTATCCCGACCAGGTGAAGGCGCTCGGCGCCGACGTGGTGCTCGGCAACACCTATCACCTGATGCTGCGCCCCGGTGCGGAGCGCGTGGCTCGGCTCGGCGGGCTGCACCAGTTCATGAACTGGCCCTATCCGATCCTCACCGATTCCGGCGGCTTCCAGGTCATGTCCCTGTCGGCCCTGCGCAAGATCGACGAGACCGGGGTCACCTTCCAGTCGCATATCGACGGCTCGACCCATGTGCTGACGCCGGAGCGCTCCATCGAGATCCAGGGGCTGCTCGGCTCCGACATCCAGATGCAGCTCGACGAATGCGTGAAGCTGCCCTGCTCGGACGAGATCGCCGAGAAGGCCATGCACCTGTCCCTTCGGTGGGCGGAGCGCTGCCGCGTCGCCTTCGGCGAGCAGCCGGGCAAAGCGATGTTCGGCATCGTCCAGGGCGGCGCGGTCGAGCGGCTGCGCATCGAAAGCGCCAGGGAACTCGCCGACCTCGGCCTCAAGGGCTACGCCATCGGCGGCCTCGCGGTGGGCGAGCCGCAGGACGTGATGCTGCGCATGATCGAGACCGTCGAGCCGCACATGCCAAAGGAGAAGCCGCGCTAC
The DNA here is from genome assembly GCA_023426505.1 of Pseudomonadota bacterium. GTDB lineage: Bacteria > Pseudomonadota > Alphaproteobacteria > Rhizobiales > Beijerinckiaceae > Microvirga. The sequence continues at coordinate 18,990 of JAFAAP010000254.1, read as the reverse complement.
CTCATGGGCGTGGGGACGCCGGACGATATCGTGGAGGCGGTGCGGCGCGGAGTCGACATGTTCGACTGCGTCATGCCCACCCGCGCCGGCCGCCATGGGCAGGTCTTCACCCGGCACGGCCGCATGAACCTGCGCAATGCGCGTTTCGCCGAGGACACCCGACCGCTCGATCCGGAATCGAAGTGCACGGCGTCGAACACCTATTCGCGCGCCTATCTGCACCATCTCGTCCGCTCCAACGAGATCCTCGGCATGATGCTGCTCACCTGGAACAACCTGGCCTATTACCAGGAGCTGATGGCGGGCCTCCGCAAGGCGATCGCCGAGGGGCGGCTGGAGAGCTACGTGGGCGAGGTCAAGGAAGGCTGGGCCAAGGGCGAGCGCGACGGCAAGGCCGAGATCGGCCACCATGCCGACAATACGTCGATGACCGCGGAAGGCTGAGTTCGGCGCGGGTGGTGGACCGGGGGTTGACGGTCAGAACCCATACACCAACCAACGCGTGAAGGTCGGCTGGACCATGGTCGGATGGCAGGTCGGTCTTCAGCCGGAATAGGAATTGGGACGGGGGTGCGGGATAGTGGCTGGACACGCGAGGGAGCCGCCACGATGAAGCACTACAAGCCCGGGGACGACCTGACGGAGCTGCTGCTGCGAAAGCTCACGAACATCGAGCGTGGCATGAGCGCCCTCAAGCTCGGCGGCACCTTCATCCTGTTGATCGTGTTCTGCGATTATATCGTCGATATGGGCTGGTTCGGCTCCGATCTCCAGAGACTCAGCCGGCGTTAGCTCTCCTCCGGCTCCTCGGGAAACCATCTTGCACCCGCCGGGATGGCGACGCCCGGCAGCTTCCGCGACGTCCAGATGTGGATGGCATTTGACAGATCGACCGGCGCGTCCAGAGAGCCGCCCTTGATGCTGATCTCCTCCGCCTGATCCCTGTCCCCGTGCCACACGCGCGAGCCGCACTCGTCGCAGAAGAAGCAGGCAAGCGTTCGGCCGGAATCCGTGCACCGCGCCCAGCGTCGCGGCGTTCCCTGCACAAGCCGGACATCCGCGCTGCGGACCATCGCCGAGATGCCGAAGGCCGAGGCCGACTGCTTCCGGCATTCGCGGCAATGGCAGACGTAGATCTCGTGCGGTGCGCCCGTAACCTCATAGCGGATGGAGCCGCACTGGCAGCCGCCGGTGAGGGAAGGGCGCTCGTCCGTCTCGGTCATTCCAAGCCCTCCGTTGCGCCAATCAGCCGAGCGCCTTCAGGTGCCGGATCGGTCGTCCCGGCGCGATCATCTCGGCGGCCGCGATGATGCCCTGCGCGTCGATGCCAAAGTGGCGATAAAGATCCTGCACCGTGCCGGTCTGGCCGAAATGCTCTACGCCCAGCGAGCGCGTGCGGTGGCCCATCACAGAGCCGAGCCAGGCGAGCGTCGCCGGGTGGCCGTCGATCACCGTGACGAGACCGCAATGGGGCTGCAGCTCGCCGAGCAGGCGCTCGATATGGCTGCGCGCATGGACGAGGCCGCGCTCGCGCGCCCGCTGCGCCGCGGTCCAGCCCGCATTGAGCCGGTCAGCCGACGTGATGGCGAGAAGGCCGATATCGCGCCGGTCCTCGGCCATCAGCCCGACCGCCTCGATCGCCTCGGGCGCCACCGCGCCCGTATAGGCGATGACGACCTGCGCGTTGGGTCCGGGTTTCCGCATCCAGTAGGCACCATCGACGATGTCGGCGGCGAGATCCGGCGTCATGGTGCGCTGCGGCTGGTCGAGGCTGCGGGTGGAGAGGCGCAGATAGACCGAGCCGCCGGTCTCGTCGCGCAGCCACGAGCGTTCGTTGGGCTCGCCTTCGCCGTCGCGCTGCAGGTAGTCGAAGGCCCAGCGCAGGATCACGGACAGCTCGTCCACGAAGGCGGGCTCGAAGGAGGCGAGCCCGTCCTGCGCCAGGCCAATCAGCGGCGTGCCGAGCGACTGGTGCGCGCCGCCCTCGGGCGCGAGCGTCACGCCCGAGGGCGTCGCGGCGACGATGAAGCGGGCATCCTGGTAGCAGGCGTAGTTCAGCGCATCGAGGCCGCGGGCGATGAAGGGATCGTAGAGCGTGCCGATCGGCAGGATGCGCTCGCCGAACACCGAGTGGGACAATCCGAGCGCCGAGAGCAGGATGAACAGGTTCATCTCGGCGATGCCGAGCTCGATGTGCTGCCCTTTGGGGCCGAAATCCCAGGTGAAGGTGGAGGGGATGCGCTCCGAGCGGAAGATGTCCTTCATCTCCTCCTTGGCGAACAGCCCGCGCCGGTTCACCCAGGCGCCGAGATTGGTCGAGACGGTCACGTCAGGCGCGGTGGTGACGATGCGATCCGCGAGCGGCAGGTCGGAGCGTGCGAGCTCGTTGAGGATGAGGCCGAAGCCCTGCTGGGTCGACATGGAGGGCTGCGACGGAGTCGGCAGGGTCTCCGGCACCGGCACGACCGGCGCCTCGTAGCGGCGCCGTCCGCGTGCGTTGAAGGGCACGGAATCGAGGAAGCGCTGGAGATCCTCCGGCGGAAGGCTCAAGCCTTCGAACTTGTCCCATTCATGGCCCGGCCGCACCTTCGCGGCGGCGCGATAGCCCTCCATCTGGGTCGGCGTCAGCAGGCCCGCATGGTTGTCCTTGTGACCGGCGAGAGGCAGGCCCATGCCCTTGATCGTGTAGGCGATGAACACGGTCGGCCGGTCGTGGTCGATGGACTCGAAGGCCTGGAGCAGGCTGGGGAGGTCATGGCCGCCGAGATTGCCCATGAGCCGCGCCAGTTCCTCGTCCGAGCGCTTCTCGATGAGGCGCGTCACCGGGCCTTGGTCGCCGAGGTCGTCGAGGAGGCGCTTGCGCCACGCCGCCCCGCCCTGGAAGGTGAGGGCGGAATAGAGCTGGTTCGGGCAGGAATCGATCCAGTCGCGCAGGCGCTCGCCGCCCGGCTCGCGGAAGGCCTCCTGCATCAGCGAGCCGTGCTTGAGCACGACCACGTCCCAGCCGAAGGAGCGGAAGAGCGATTCGAAACGGGCGTAGAGGCCCTCGCGCACCACGGCGTCGAGGCTCTGGCGGTTGTAGTCGATGATCCACCAGGTGTTGCGCAGGCCCTGCTTCCAGCCTTCCAGCAGCGCCTCGAAGATGTTGCCCTCGTCCATCTCGGCGTCGCCCACGAGGGCGATCATGCGCCCTTCCGGCTTGTCCTTCGCCCAATGGGCCTTCACGTAGTCCTGCACGAGGCTCGAGAAGAGGGTCTGGGCCACGCCGAGACCGACGGATCCGGTGGAGAAGTCCACGTCGTCGATGTCCTTGGTGCGGGACGGATAGGACTGTGCGCCCTTGTAGCCGCGGAAGTTCTCAAGCTTTTCCCGGGTCTGGTTCCCGAGGAGGTATTGGATCGCATGGAAGATCGGGCTCGCATGGGGCTTCACGGCGACCCGGTCCTCCGGCCGCAGAACGCCCAAGTAGAGCGCCGTCATGATCGTTGCGAGCGAGGCCGAGGAGGCCTGATGGCCGCCGATCTTGAGCCCGTCGCGGTTCGGGCGCAGGTGGTTGGCATTGTGGATGGTCCAGCTGGAGAGCCAGAGAATCTTGCGCTCGAACTCGGTCAGGTACGGCAGGCGGAGGTCGGTCATCGGGGCGCCCAGGATGCGGCGCGGGCAGGGCTGATGAGGCCCGTCCGCGGCTCGGTTGAGGATTTCGGACCCCATACTAAGCCTTTTTGATTGACCCGCCAGCCGAGAGACCCTATTTCGGGCTCACCTCCGAGGGCCCTCGAGCCCAACCGGTCGAGCTTCCGGCTCCTGGATGCGGGCTCAGCAGAAAGAGCTATGTATCCCAAGGAGTTGGCGGCGGGCCTGACCGGCCTGGAGCGTCTGAGATGGGCGCGTAGCTCAGCGGTAGAGCAGCTGACTTTTAATCAGCAGGTCGATGGTTCGATTCCATCCGCGCTCACCATCTCTTTTCAAAGCTCCGCTGACGTTCAGGCAGCACGCGGTCTCAGGCCCTGCCGAACCCAGTCTCGGAAATGGTCTCGTCTTCCATTGCTGCGCCTATGGGATCCCGGCACGGGATTCGCGGTGTGCTGCGCGGATTGTCCTCGTCACGAAGCACGGCCAATCGGCGGTCGATGCCGTCGCGCTTGACGGACCGGGCGAAATCCCGTGCCAGCGCAGTCGGACACACCTTGAGCAAAACCGTCAAGCTCATAGTCATCGCTAAACACAGTTGCGTCGTTAATTAAGCATTCATGTTCATGAATGCGGATTTATACATAAAAAATCGCCGTCTGTATTTGAAACTGCAGCGGAGTTGATGCGTTTCCTGGACAACGGGCAGTAAGCCCGGGAATGATTCAGGAGTTGATCCATGTCGAAGAAGATCCTTCTCGCTGGCGCCGTCCTCGCCTCTCTCGCCCCCGCAGCGGCCTTTGCTCAGTCCGGTGCCGCTACCGGCGCGGCGACGGGTGCCGTGGGCGGCGCAGTCGTCGGCGGGCCTGTTGGCGCGGCCGTGGGCGGCGTGACGGGGGCGATCGTAGGCGGTATCGCCGATCAGCAGCAGCCGGAGTTCCGTTCGTATGTGACCACCCAGAAGGTGCCGTCCTACACCTACAAGGAAGAGGTCCGCGTGGGTGCGGTGCTGCCGGAATCCGGCGTGACCTATTACGAGGTGCCTGCCGAGTACAAGGTGAAGGGCTACAAGTACACGGTGGTGAACAACACCCCGGTTCTGGTCGAGCCCAAAAGCCACAAGATCGTACAGGTCATCAAGTAAGCAACGTTTCTGAATGTTCGGAAAGGGCGGCCCATGAGGCCGCCCTTTTCGTGTGTGGGTTTGATCGGAGCGGCATGGCCACAAGCCGACAATCGGCGTCGCCATGCGGGGCTCACGGCCTCACGTGGAAGAGATAGAAGCCGTTGATCTTGGCCGACGCGCTGGCTGCGGCGGCGTCGAAGCCGGACAGGGTCCTGACATCCAGCGAGCGGGCATAGTTCCACTTGTCCTCCTTCAGGAATGTCGGAACCGGCTGATCCTGCGGAACGGCGCAGTACAGATCCGCTACGTCCTTGTTGCGGAACAGATTGTAGGTCAGCATCGTGTCGTGAGGGGGCATTGTCTCGTCGATCATTCGTCTTTCGATTCCGATCCCTGCAGGGCTGTTGTGCATGATGGTCATTGCACCACCGCCTCGTGCGGCAGGTGATCGGCAGCCCAGATCGCCGCCTGGGTTCGGTTTCCTGCGCCGATTTTCCTGAGGATCGCCTTGATGTGCACCTTCACTGTCGCCTCGGCCACATTGAGCTTGCGCGCAATGACCTTGTTCGGCGCGCCCTCTTTCAGCCAGCCCAGGATCTCGATTTCCCGGCTGGACAGGGAACGCCTCGGCGGATCGATGCCGTTCAGCGTCTCCGGCCCGCGTCTGTGCGAGCACTCGAGCTTGTATGGACCGTCGCCCATGATCGCAAGGATCAGGTCCGACGGAACGACGATCTCCCCCAGCATCACCAATTCGAGTGAGTGGACGAGGACATCGCGACCCGTCGTCGTCAGGCAGAACCCATCCGCGCCGGCATGTCGGGCCGTCATCACGGCGTTGAAGTCGAATTGATCCGCCAGAACCACGACACGGGCTGCCGGATGCTGCGCCTTTACGGCGCCGATCAAGTTCGTGAGATCATTCGGGTGGTGCTTTGCATCCACGACGAGAAGATCGTACTCCGTGTTATCGGGATCCGGTTTGTCGGACAAGACGACGAAGCGCGTGTCCTTCAGCATCTCCTCCACCCCTGCGCGGAGGAGGGGACTGGCGCAGATCCTTAAGGTAACGGATGAAGCAGAATCGACCGGCTGCCCACCCTGTTTCGCACCGTATTGTTCGAAGAGCATCGGATGGTCCTTCTTCGGGTTCTGTGAGACTGCCTTAGGGTTGTTCCGCACCACCATCCTTACCGGATGATGTAGACGATCTGCCGCGAAGCCGCGTCCACGATGGCTCTCTGTCCCTGAACGACGGCATAGCGGTAGGACTCGTGCCTCGGAACGGAGTAGAGCGCCGTGCCTTCCGGCAGCACCTCTCCGACCGAGAGACGCACGCCGTCCTGATCGGCGAGCGGAGGATCCGACCAGGCCTGCGTGCCCGAGTTCGGGATATGGGAGGCAATCTTTCTGACGGCAGCGACGGCTCCGCTGAGGGTGCCTGCGGATGCGCTCGCCACCTCGATTTTCGACGTGCCCGGAGCCGTTACGGACAAGGTCGCCATCGCTCCGAGCGGGAATGCCGCAAAGGCCAGGATGTATAGCGTCCGCATGCGAGACCTCTTACGCCAGCCCATTGAAGAACGGATGGAGGCTCGTCTTATTCCCGGATTTCGAACGAATTCCGAAATTTCTGCCGGGGCTAGGGCTCGCCCTTGCGCAACGCCTCGAGCTCCGCAGCGTCCAGGAGCGGCTCACCGGCGCCGGCATTCTGAAGGTAGCTCTCCATCAGGTCCCCTCCGCCGCTCGGGACATAGGCCCCAGGAGCCGTCGCCTCTGCCATTGCAAAGGTGATCCTCCAGCCGCGGTCGCGGCAGGCTACCGCGTCCGAGGTTCCCGATGGAGCTTGAAGCTTGAACTCCCGGCAAAGGGCGCCGTTGGCCACGCGGAAGGTCGAAATCACCCGCACCCGGCCGAAGGGCAGATCCTGCTCCTGCCCCGAGGGGCTATCGCTCAGAATCCGGGCGATCTGCGCATCCTCGAGGAGGGCAATGGGACCGGGCTTTTGAAAGGACAGGGGATGCTGGCGCCCGACAAGATAGCCAACCGTCGCAATGGCCAAGCCGGCGACACTCGCCGCCAGCGCCATTGCGAGTGGCGGCCTCCCCGCAAAGGCGATCCTGACCTTTGCCGGAGACCTGTTCGGTTTCTCCTGATGGGCCGGCGGCTCGAAGCCGTCGATCCGGGCCTGGACCGCGGCCCGCAACGCCTCAGGAACGTCCGCCGTTGCTTCCGCGGGAAAAGCCGATCGAGCAAGCCGCCGGCTGCGCAGGAAGTCGGCGACGCGTCTGGCGATGGCCGGGTCGTTCGCCATGGCCTGTTCCACCGTGGTTGCGACCGGCTCTTCGAGCTCCCCGTCCGCAAAGGCCATGAGAATCTCGTCGCTGAAATGAAGCTGTGCCATGTGCCTCTCCGCCATCAGGCCGCAGCCGTCATTTCGACAAGCCGCTTGCGGGCCCGCGCGAGCCGGCTCATCACGGTGCCGATCGGAACGCCCAGAACCTCAGCCGCTTCTCGGTAGGCGAGATCCTCGACGCAGACGAGGAGCAGCACCTCCCGCTGTTCCGACGGCATCGCGTCGATGATCTGCTGAACCTCGGCCAGCAATAGCTTGTTCAGAATGGGCTCTTCGCCCGTATCGCCGACGATATGCGTCTGCGCCGTCACGTCCTCAGTCATGCCCTCGGTCCTTGAGCGCCTCAGATGGTCGATCCAATGGTTGCGCAGGATGCGGAAAGCCCAGGCGTCAAAGCGGGTCCCTGGGGTGAAACTTCCGGCATTCGCCAGCGCCCGTTCGCAGGCGCCCTGCACAAGATCGTCTGCGAGGGACGGCGAGCGGCAAAGCACCAGGGCAAAGCGCCTCAGCCGTGGCAGAAGCGCCACAAGGTCCTTTCCAATGGCTGCCGGCATCGCTACTCCGCGTCGCCCCTTTCGCATACAAACGGAAGAGCGCCTTGGTTTATTCCCAAGACCCTCGGGATCTGCGCCCAGGCCGGATCATTGATCCGGGTGAGCGCTCCGAAAACAATCGAGCCTGCGTAGTTTAAGATTCTCAGGGGCGACTGGGACGGAATGACCACACGCCAGATCTGGCTTTGCTAGATATTATCGCAAGGGGGCTTAGGGTCTTGAGCCGAACGAGCTCACCGAGCCAAGCGGTTTCACAGCGTCTCCGCAACCCGAAAGAGCCACGAGGAGCAGGAATGGCACGTTGGTGGCGGTATCTCCTGATCACGACCGCAGGCCTGGCCGCCGCGGCACCGGTTCAATTGCAGTTCGACCTGCGCTCAGGGGCTGACCTGCACCTGATTCCCTTGACGGCCCTTGCCGAGGCCGGGGAGGGCGGAGGCAACGGGAGCGGTGGTGAAAACGGAAATTCCGGGAACGGTAACGCCGGAAATGCAGGCGGGCACGGCAATGGGGGAAATTCCGGAAACGGCGGCGGGAATGGCAATGCTGGGAACGGCAACGGGGGCGGCAAGGGCGGCGGAAACGGCAATTCCAACGGGAGCGGCAACGCTGGAGGCAACACCGGGGCATCGGCCGGTGGTAACTCTGCAGGCGGGAATTCCGGCAGTGGGAACGCCGCCGGCGGCAACGGAGCAGGCGGCAGGGGCGGAGGGGCAAGCAGCGGCGGATCGAGCCCTTCGGGAGGCAACGGAGCCGGTCATGGCGCGAGTGGCGGCTCCACCCCGGACGGCAGTCCGGCCGGTTCCGGTTACGGTGGCCGGGGGGACCAGCCCGGTCGGTCAGGCGAGGCGCCGGGGCGCTCCCGCGGAGCAGCCGGAGACATAAACAGGGGAGGCGGAACGGCCAAAGGGCAGGATTCCTGGTTCGGCTCCAACGTGCCGCCAGTCCAGCCGAGCATGGCCCAACCTGCCAAGTCCACCGCCAAAAGCAGCCAGGCAGCCGGCAAGTCCGGGAGGGCGTCAGCGGCAGGAGGGAAAGCCGAGCCCAGCAAGGGCGCGGCTGGCCGAGCCGATAAGAGCTCGACTTCGAGCGCTGCGGCTCGTGGCAGGTCGGGCTTGGCCGACGGCGTGCGTGCAGACAAGCCGGCTCAGTCACCGCGGGCGGTGGGCTCCGCTCCCGGCAGCGCGATGGACCCGACCCAGCCGATCGGCCCAGCGCCCAAACCCCGGCAATCGTCAAACTCGATCATCGCCTCGGGTCTTTCGGACCAGGATCTGACGAGGCTGGCTGCTTCCGGGCTGAAATTGACCTCCCAGACGCGTGGCATCATCGCTCCTCGGATCGTCCGATTGCAGCTGCCCCGCGGCATGTCCGTCGCGCAGGCGCGGCGCACTGTGCAGAGGATCAGCCGCGAGGCGTCGGCCGACATGGATTCATACTACTACACGGACGGCGGAACGGATGGCGGGGCCGCCGGATGCACCGATCCGGGCTGCGAAGCCTCCGTGCTGGTCGGTTGGGCGCCACCTGAGGCGGACGGGTGCGGCCCACCGGCGTTGGTCGGCCTCATCGATACCGGGATCGATCTGGACCACGAGGCATTGCGAGGCCAGTCCATCGAGCTGTTGAAGCTCCCGAAGGAATCCGGAGGCAGCTCCTCCCTCGACCATGGCACTGCCATTGCGGCGCTTCTGATAGGGCGGCCGGGCAGCGTGGCGCCGGGACTCATTCCGAGGGCGAGGCTCGTCGCCGTTGACGCCTTCTCCAAAGGCAGCGGTACGGCGGACCGAACCGATGTCCTGTCCCTTGTCGGCGCTCTGGAAGCGCTTGCAGACCGCGGCGTGAAGGTCGTCAACCTCAGCCTGTCGGGGCCGCCGAATGAGATTCTCAGAAAGGCTGTCGAAGCGGCCCAGGCGAGGGGCATCGTCCTCGTTGCGGCGGTCGGCAACAACGGGGCCGCAGCCGAGCCGTCCTATCCGGCGGCTTATCCCGGCGTCGTTGCCGTGACGGCGGTAGACCGTCAGCTCAACGTCTACCGGCGCGCGACCCGGGGCTCCTATGTGGCCTTTGCGGCACCGGGCGTGGAGATCCGAACGGCTCAACCCAACGGTGGAATCGCGGCGAGGAGCGGAACCTCCTATGCAGTTCCCTTCGTGTCGGCCGCCATGGCGATGGTGCGGGCCGCGCACCCTGAGACAGGCGTCGAGGAGTTGCAGAAGCAGGTGCAAGGCCATACGCGCGACCTTGGCCAGCCCGGACGGGACACAACGTTCGGCTATGGCCTACTCCAGATGACGAACCTGTGCTCCGCGCCCGAAGGGGAGCCGCTCATTCCCATGGCCGGCCGGGCGCCGTCCGCTTCGGTCGTGCAACAGGAAGACCCGCAGCCATGATCAGCCCGTCGGCATAGTCTCGGCGGCGTCGAATGATCGCGGTCCTACGGGCGTCTGCGAGCTGCAGGGGCGCCGGCCATGATCCCGTCGGCGAGAGGGTCGAAGCTGGTCAGGTGGCTATATTCCCCCACCATACCGTGACCGGCCCCGAGTGCCGTCCCGATCGGATCGACGCCGATCACCTCGATCCGGGTGTTCTCAAGCCCTTCCGCCGTGACGAGGTTGAAGAGAGCACTGGCATTTCTCGGCGCGAGCCGCACGCAGCCATGAGAGGCCGGCGAGCCTAGGCGTGCGACGGCCTGGCTTCCGTGAATGGCATGGCCTGCGTCGGTGAAAAAGATCGAATGCGGCATGGGAGCGTTGTCCCATTCCTTCGAATAGTGTTCTCGCGCCAGCCGTGAGGGCGTGAAGGATCCGGCCGGCGTGGCGTAACTGGTCATGCCGGTCGATACGCGCCAGGAGTAACGCTCCGTGCCGTCCACCGAAACGGTCATGCGCTGGGTCGTCTTGTCGACTACGATGCGGACCTCGGCCCCGGTAGCAGGGGCTACCAAGGCGGGGACTGCGATGAGCAAAACCATGAACGAGGACACTCTTCGCATCTGCCGTCTCCGCACGCTGCTCAGGCTCTCTTCCAGAGCTTCAGGAGGATGACGACGAAAAACGGCTAAGGTTCCATGCCCGATCGGGGCTTTCGTCGGTGGCTCTTGGCTCGAGGAGGAAGCCTTGGCTTGACGTGTCCGGGGGCAGAAATCATTCTCAGGCCTCCTGCCATTTCGGCTCCTTTCTGCGTTGTGTTCATCTTGCCTGTCCTTCTCCCCAGCGGACGCCCGTTCCTGAAAATGCATGGCCTTGGCAACGATTTCGTCGTTGTCGATGGGCGTACGGAGCCGTTTTGCCCGACGCATGAGCAAATCCGCTGGATCTGCGATCGACATGTCGGCGTCGGCGGAGACCAGCTCCTGGTGATCGAACCGCCCTCAGCGGCAGGGGCGGACGCCCGCATGCGGATCTACAACGTGGACGGCGCCGAGGCCGAGACCTGTCTGAATGCGACGCGCTGCGTCGCGTGGCTGCTCCTGCAGGAGAGCGGCGCGGGTCGATTGCGGCTGGAGACCCTGGGGGGCCTGATCGACGCTGCACGTTTCGGCGAGCGTGACATCGCCTTAGGCCTGCCGGCTCCAAGATGGGACTGGCACAGCATCCCTCTCGCGTCCGAGGCCGACACCCTTGCTCTCGATATGGCCTCAGGACCGCTCGTTCAGCCGACGGCTGTGAATGTCGGCAATCCGCACGTCGTCTGCTTCGTCGCAAACCGCGACGAGGTCGATGTGCCTCGCTGGGCTCCTGCGATTCAGAATCATCCCATGTTGCGGGAAGGTGCCAATGTGGGGGTTGCCGCGATGGCGGCGCCGGACCTGATCCGTCTGGTCGTCTGGGAGCGCCCGGGCATCCTGACCCGCGCCTGTGGCAGCGGAGCCTGCGCCGCCGTGCTCGCCGCCCGGCGCCGTGGGCTGACGCAGGAGAGTCTGGTCACAGTCGATATGCCAGGAGGATGCCTGCGGGTCGAGGTTCATAGCGACGAGAGCGTCACTCTCATTGGACCAGCTGCGGTTGCCTTCTCAGGCCGGCTTCCAACCGACGTGAAGGCTGCATGAGGAGCCTTCACATCGCCTGTGCCGGGGTACACATGGGTAACTGATCTGCCCCGGCCGTCAGACGGCGTGGAGAACTCCCGAACGGCCGTCGAGACGCTTCTGAACCTGTCGCTGCATGTTCGCGACCTCTTCGATGCAGGTTTCAGCGAAGGCGTCGAGAGCTCGTGGGCTACGTGTGCTCTGGTTCTTGTGCAGCCGCACGGTATAGGGGATCGAGAACGAGAGGCGGCGCATCTCCACGCCCTGATCCAGGCAATGCAGCGCACTGATCGGGTTGATGATCGACACGCCGACACCGAGCGATACCAGGGAGCAGACGGACGCCGCCGTCGCCACCTCCATCCTCAGCCGGCGCGTGACGCCATGCTCGCGGAAGACGTTGTCCAGCTTTCGCCGATACATGTCCTCGGCCGAGAAATAGATGAAGTCGACGCCTTCGAAATCGGCCGGGGTGAGCACTTGCCTGCGAGTGAGCGGGTGGCCCTTGGGTGCGATGCAAACCTGCTCGCCGGCGTGGAGGCTCGTCGATGTCCATCCCGCGAAGCCCAGATCGGCCTCGATGATGCAAAGGTCGTAATGCTGCGCAGAAATCCCGTTCGCGAGGATCGAGTTGCCGAGTGCGGAGATGCTCAGGCGAATGGATTCGTTCCTTTGGAGAAAGTCCCGGCACAGAGGCGGTAGGAGCGTCGTGCTGTAGGCCGGCATGCACACGATCTTGATGTGGGATGATGCGTTTGCACGGATGGCTTCCGCCGTCCGTGCGATTTCCTCCAATCCGACGAATGAGCGCCGGACCTCGCTGTGCAAGGAAATCGCAGCCTCTGTCGGAACGAGCGACCGGCCTTTTCGGGCGAAGAGCTGAAGGCCGAGGGATTGCTCGAAATCTTTGAGTTCCCGGCTGACGGTCGGCTGAGAGGTGCGCAGAGCCATCGCGGCCTGGGTCACGCTTCCGGACAACATGACCGCGTGAAAAATCTCGATGTGCCGAGGAGATATTGTCACACTTTGCCGAGCCTCATATCAAAAATGAATGAATTGAGCAGAAGTTGATATTTGAAGAAATTTTTCGCCTTTGTCACCATCCGTCGAGTTGGTCCGGTCAAACCCCGCAAGAAGAGGTGACGGGACGTCGCCAGAGTTTGGGCTTCGGCCCGGGGAGTGGGGGACATGGCAAAACGTGTTCTTGTTGCCGAGTTCATGCATGAGACGAACACGTTCAGCGTCCAGGTGACGGACGAGAACGCCTTCAGGAACAGCAGCTATTATCTCGACAACGATATTCCCGGCTCCTTCACCGGCACGCGCACCTCCATGGGCGCCGCGTTCGAGGCAGCGGAAAAATTCGGCTGGAGCCTGGTTCATCCGATTGTCACGTCGGCCAACCCGTCCGGCCGCGTGACGGATGGTTTTTTCGACGCAGTCTCGGACCGGATCCTCGGCGCCTGCGACGGGGTCGACGGGATTCTGCTGCATCTGCACGGGTCGATGTCGACGCAGTCGCACGATGACGGGGAGGGGGAGCTGCTGGCCCGCATCCGGGCGCGGGTGGGTGAAGACATACCGGTCATGGCCGTTCTGGATCTGCATGCAACTCTCACGCAGAAGATGGCCGATAACTCCAACGCGCTCATCTCCTATCGGACTTATCCTCACGTCGATCAGTACGAGCGAACCTGGCAGGCCGCGGAGTTGCTCGAGAAAACCATGTCGGGAGAGATCACGCCGAAGGTCGCCGTCTCTCGCCGGCCGATCCTGTATGCGCTGGACGGTGGCCGTACGACCTCGCCTCCTATGATGGAGCTTCTGCGCCGATGCGACCAGATCGAGACGGGCGGACAGGCTCTCGTGGTCAGTATCCAGGCCGGCTTCTCATCCGCGGATGTCCCCGATATCGGACCGTCCGTTGCGGTGACGGGCAACGACCTCGCTTCCGCGCAATCCATCGCCGACGAATTGATGGATTATGTGTGGGAGCAACGCACATTTTCCTCAATTCATTTCACGCGTCTGGACGACGCAATCGCAAAGGCCAAGGCTGGCGAAGGAAAGTTCGACAAGCCGCTCATCATCGCGGACTACTCCGATAACCCTGGATCGGGCGCCTATGGCGATGCGACGAGGCTTCTCAAGGCCGTGCTCGATGCGGATCTGCAGAACGTCGGCTTTCATGCCATCTGCGACCCCGAGGCGGCCCAGCAGGCTCAGGCCGCCGGGGTCGGCAACAGCGTCACGCTCAAGCTGGGCGGCAAGGTCGATCCTTCCATGGGTGGCGGACCGCTCGAGGTGATGGCTCATGTGGCGGCGCTGACGGATGGAAGCTTCATCGCCTATGGGCCGATGGGTGGCGGTGCGCGCCGCAACTACGGTCTGAGCGCCCTGCTGCGCGTCGGCGGCGTCGAGATCATCGTGATCAGCTACAACGGTCAGGCGACGGATCTTGGACAGTTCACGTCGCTCGGCGTCGACCCAACCCGCAAGTCGACCATCATCGTCAAGTCGATGCAGCACTTTCGCGCAGCATTCGAGCCGATTGCCCGGGAGGTGCTCGAAGTCGACACCGGCGCATTGTCGACGCGCAACTTCATGGAACGACCATACAAGAATATCCGCAGGCCTATCTGGCCTCTTGATGCCCTATGATCCTCCCAACACCGCCTGTCAGCACTTCATGAGCGGATGGGCCGATGTTCGCGAGCGCACCCAAGGAGAAAGCTGTCGTGTTGCCTAAAGCAGATGTTGTTTTGCAGAACGGTCCAATCTGGTGTGGACGAGAGGAAGGGGTAGCGGAAGCCCTCGCGATCTGGCAGGGGCGTGTTCTCGCCGTCGGACGTCGCGACGAGATTGCATCGCTCATCGGGCCCGCGACGCGCGTGATCGACCTCGATGGCCGCCTGGCGACGCCAGGGCTCAATGATTCACATCTGCATCTCGTTTCCCTCGGTCTGACGATGGATTGGGTCGATGCGACGCCTTCGGCAGCGCCGACCCTCGATGCGCTTCTTTCCGGGATAAGCGCGCGCGCCGCCAAGGCGCGTCCGGGCGAGTGGATCCTTGCGCGCGGCTACGACCAGACGAAGCTCGACGTAAAGCGCCATCCGCACCGCACGGAGCTCGACGGGGCCGCGCCGGACAACCCCGTCATGGTGGTGCGCACCTGCGGCCACGTGTCGATCTGCAACTCACGTGCTCTAGAGCTCGCGGGGATTGACGAAAGCACCATCGCACCCTCCGGCGGGCTGATCGAGCAGAGCAACGGCAGTCTCACAGGCCTGCTTGCCGAGAATGCCCGAGGACCCGTCTGGGCCGTCATCCCGCCCCCGTCGGAGGACGATCTCGTGGCCGCCATCGAGCGCGGTGGCCAATACCTCCTGTCATACGGCATCACGAGCTGCATGGATGCGGCCGTCGGCCAGCGGGGCGGTTTTATGGAGATCTCAGCCTATCACCGCGCCAAGCGTGAGGGACGGCTGCCCGTCAGAACCTGGCTGACCCTTCTGGGCGATCCCGATCGCACCATCATGCCTCAGTGCTACGAAGCCGGTCTGATCTCCGGCACCGGCGACGACATGCTGATGATCGGCGCGGTCAAATACTTCCTCGACGGTTCGGCAGGCGGCCGCACGGCATGGATGTCGAAGCCCTATCTCGGCGAGGATCAAACCACGGGCGTCAAGATCCTGACGGATGACGAGCTCAATGAGCTGGTCATGGACGCCCACGCCAAGGGGTATCAGCTTGCCTGCCACGCGATCGGCGATGCTGCGATCGAACAGCTGATCACCGCTTACGAGCGCGCTCTTGAAGCTATTCCGGACCCGGACCGACGTCACCGCATCGAGCATTCCGGCTTCTCGACCCCGGAACAGCACCAGCGCATGCTCAAGGCCGGCATCTATCCCTGCCCGCAGCAGGTGTTCATCTACGATTTCGGCGATGCCTATGTATCGGTGCTCGGCGAGGAGCGGGCGTTGAGCAGCTATCCCTTCCGGACCTGGTTCGATCTGGGCCTGAAGCCCGCCACGGGAAGCGATGCCCCTGTCTGCAATCCCAATCCGTTCCCGAACTTTTACACCATGCTCACGCGCAAGACCTGGAAGGGTACGGTCATGGATGCGCGTGAATGCGTGACGATCGAGGAGGCCCTCCAGGCCTACACGGAATACGGCGCGTTTTCGCAGAAACTGGAGAACACCAAGGGCCGTCTTGTCGAGGGGCAGATTGCCGACGTCGCCGTCTTCTCGCGCAATCTCCTGACCGCCGCGCCCGAGGACATCCTTGACAACACATACTGCGATCTTACGATCCGAGGAGGTGCGATTGTTCATGATCGTCTCGGCGTGACTTAAACAACAAAGAGGGACGCGCCCGGATCTAAATTTGCACTTGCAACGGGAACGCTTGAGGCCGAGCGGTCCGGCTGAAGCCGGCGGTGCTGCGAGGCTCGCTGTCATGGAGGATCTACAGTGTTGAAGAAGCTTATCGCGACCACCGCGCTCGCCCTGGTCATAGGTGGCGTTGCCGAAGCGCAGACGCCACGCACGGGCGGGACGATCCGCTTCACTGCGCCGTACGGCTCAAGCTTCGCAAATCTTGATATTCACACGTCGAACCGTGCCCAGGACGAAATCTGGGCGAAGGCGATCCACCGCGCGCTCTATAACTGGGATGCGAACGCCAACAAGCCGGTCCTCGAACTGGCCAAGGAGGTCACGGTCTCCGGCGACGGTCTCGTGCATACGTTCAAGCTGCGTGACGATGCGTATTTCCACAACGGCCGGAAGATGACCGCCGACGACATCGTCTGGACCTTCACGCGCCTGATGGACGGCGCGAAGGCCTATCCCGGTGCGCGTTACGTGCGCATCATCAAGGGGGCGATCGACGTGGAGAAGGGGCAGGCCAAGGAGATCTCCGGCCTGAAGAAGATCGACGACCAGACCCTCGAGATGACGCTGACCGAGAAGGTCGACCCAGGGTTCAGTTTCTACCAGGCCATGACGTCGATTTATCCTGCAGACGAGGCGACGAAGGACAGCTTCTCGACCAAGCCCATCGGCCTCGGCCCCTACAAGTTCGTCGAATACGTGCCCGGATCCCGCCTCGTCGCGGAGCGCTGGGAGAAGTTCTACAAGCCGGGCCAGCCCTATGCCGACCGGGTGACCGTCTCGATCATGGGCGAAGCCTCCGCTCGCGACGTCGCCTTCCGCAACAAGGAAATCGACGCCTCGATCCTCGGCCCGACGCAGTACGTGGCCTACAAGGCCGATCCGGAACTGTCGAAGGGGCTTCTCGAGGTCCCGGAGGTCTATACGCGCGTCATGGGCATGAATCCTAGCTTCAAGCCCTTCTCCGACAAGCGCGTCCGTCAGGCCGTCAACTATGCCATCGACGCCGATCTCATCATCAAGAGACTCGTGAAGGACAAGGCCTATCGCGCGACCAGCTGGCTTCCGATCTCGTCGCCGGCCTACGACAAGGACATGAAGCCCTATCCATATGATCCCGAGAAGGCGAAGAAGCTGCTCGCCGAGGCCGGGTATCCGCAAGGGTTCGAGTTCGAGTGGACGGCGACCTCCAACGAGAGTTGGGGTATTCCCATTGTCGAAGCCGTGATCCCCATGCTGGAAAAGGTGGGAATCAAGGTCAAGATCAAGCCTGTCGAGGGCACCGTGCTGTCCGAAGTCGCGCGCAGCGGCAACTATCAGGCCTTCATCTGGTCGAATACCTCCGGTCCGGATCCGCTGACGTCGCTCAAGTGCTTCCACTCAGCGACGCCACAGACCGCGTGCAACTACACGCAGTTCAAGAACGCCGAATTCGACAACCTGATCGATGAGGCCGCAGCAACCGACGATCAGGCCAAGAGGATCGAAAACCTGAAAAAGGCGAACGGGATTCTTCGCGAGGAGGCCCCGATGTGGTGGTTCAACTACAACAAGGCCGTCATGGCGTATCAGCCTTGGCTGAAGGGGCTGCAGCCGAACGCCACTGAGCTCGCGATCCAGAACTATGAGGACATGTGGGTCGACGCATCGTCGCCTGCGGCCAAGTAAGCTGCCCCTGGGCAGGAGCTCACTCCTGAACTGCAGTTCCTGACGCTCCCGGGATTCTCCCGGGGCGTCAGGCGGAGTTTTTAATGCTTTCCTTCATCGTGCGGCGTCTGCTGCAGACTTTGCCGATCATCCTGGCCGTGGCGGCTCTCATCTTCGTGATGTTTAGCGTCATTCCGGGGACCTTCGCGTCGAGCATGAGCGACGATGGCCGCAGCGTGCTGGATGCGGAAGTCATGGCGCGCATGAACAAGGAATTCGGGCTCGACGATCCGGTTTATGTCCGCTTCGGGAAGTACATCGCTCAACTCGCGACGTTCGATCTCGGTACGTCGTTTCGCACACGGCAGCCCGTCGCGAGCGTCATCGCAGACCGCCTCTGGCCGACCGCGCAGCTCTCGTTTTCCGCCATGCTGTTCGCCATCGTGGTGGGCGTTCCCCTCGGCTTCATTGCGGCCTTGCGGCCAGGAAGCTGGATCGACACCATCTCGATGGTGAGCGCCGTGTCGGGCCTGTCGCTGCCGAAATTCTGGCTCGGCCTGATGCTGATGTACCTGTTCGCGCTGGTCCTGGGTTGGCTGCCCAGCTTCGGCTATGGCGGCGGCGATCCGCGCTACATCATCTTGCCGGCCATCGCCCTTGGAGTCGCTCCGTTGGCGCTGCTGGCGCGAACGACCCGGGCTGCCGTGCTCGAGATCATGAATGCGGACTTCGTGCGCACGGCGCGTTCGAAGGGCATGAGCGAGAGCAAAGTCGTTCGCTGGCATCTGACGCGCAATGCGCTCGTCATCATTCTCACGACGATCGGCCTCCAGTTCGGAACGGTCATCGGCCAGGCTGTGGTTGTCGAGAAGCTGTTCTCGTGGCCAGGGCTCGGATCGCTGCTCGTCGACAGCGTGACCTTGCGCGACATTCCAGTCGTGCAGGGCTCCATCCTCGTCATCGTCCTGCTGTTCCTTCTCATCAACATGCTTGTCGATGTCCTTTGCGCGATCATCGATCCGCGCATCAAGTACACCTGAGGCCATGACATGAAGTTCAGAGCCAATCTTGTGATTGGGGGCGTCCTCTTCGCCGGGGTGGTCATCGCAGGCATTTTCGCTCCGCTGCTGGCCCATACCGACCCTGTCATGGATGCCAACCTCATGTATGCGGAGGAACCGCCCGGCGGCGAATTCTGGTTCGGAACCGATGCTCAGGGGCGGGATATCTACAGCCGTGTC
>JAFAAP010000221.1 GCA_023426505.1 Pseudomonadota bacterium | reverse complement strand
GCGACGCTCACGTCAGCCCGCGCGTTCCTCTATGCCGCTTCCGTTATGCTCCTCGTCCGCCGCTTAGGACGACACTCATGATTACGGGACGGACTCTGAGATGATTCGACCGTTTTGCTCGCTATGATCGATGATCTTTGAACCTGGATGATCCGGATCTTGAAGACTCTCCTTCCCATAGAGATCAAACCTGATGTTGTCGGGTATTTCAAAGATGTCTGGGATCGGTATTCCGTCATCGGTCAGTAGCGTTCTGGCCATAATTGCTTCCTCCTGATGACCCCGCCCTGGGATGAACGATACGCCGGGATCGGAGAGGCACCAACGCATCACTAAGGGTAGGATCGAGTAAGGCCACCTCGCGCAGGAAACCAGTCTTCGTAATTCGCATAACACCCAGTATGGAACCGGATATAGTCGCATTTGAGCGCATTCGGAAGGTTTCCCGGTCGTGTCAAGCGCCGGCACAGTAGAGTGCCAGTACAACCGACTTTCCGAGGGCGCTCGCCGCCCGAACCAATACTCGCAAAAACTTGTCGGAGGTCAGCTTGGAAGTTCCCGCCCCGCCTAACCTGGATGACGGCGGCGGCACCTGGAGTACGGTCCAGATGCCGCGCGTGACCGACTTCCGAAGTTGACGATGAGAGGACAGAGACGAGGCTGCAGGGCCAGCCCCATTCCTTCCCCCAAGCTTGATCGTTCTACGCGAATATGAAGCTGTCCGACATCAAGGCAGATGCGGATACACTGTACAACGTCACGCCGTTCGAGGCGTCGAGATTGATGACACTGTTCCCGCCATCCTCCTGCGTTTGCGCTATAACCTCACTCAGCGAGGTGAAGCCATACGCGCTCAGATCGATGACACCGTGGCCAAGCTCCGAACCGGCTGCAAAAACCCCGATGCTGTCACGACCACTGTTGAGGCCGAATAGAAAGGTGTCCGTCTCCGCGTAACTCCCCCACCCTCCGCCGCCGAAGAGGGTATCGTTACCGCTACCGCTGATCAGGGTGTCGCTGCCTTCATCGCCATGGATGTCGTTGGTGACGGATGCCCCGTTTGTGGCGCTGCCGCCGGTGAGAATGTGGTTGCCTGTATCACCGGAGAGGAAGTTGGTGACGGACGCCCCGTTAGTATTGCTACTGCTGCCGATCAGGGTGTCGTCCCCGGCCTCGCCGGAAAGATTGAGAAGATGGGCCGGACCAGATCCCATTCGGCATCGGTCAGGTCACTCGGGTAGCGCAAGCCCGAGCGGTCGTAGTGGGGTCGGTTCTCCGGGGTTCACATGGGCGCCTCCGCCGGTCGGCGCCAGCCCTTGAATCACAAGTCATTGCTCGGATTCAAATTTCCCTCGGACCAGCTCTCAGATGATTCATGATAGTTGCGAGCCATAGCCCTTCATCGTCAGCAAGATCATAGCGTCGACAGGCCTTCTGAATATATCGGATAGCAAGCGCTACGAATGTGTCATCTCCATATGTCAATTTTACTTGGTCAATCCGCGCGAAATCGATTCGAAGCGAAAACTCACCATCTTCGTGATTTATTGATAATCCGAGGTCCGCTTCATTAATTAGAGGCAGAGCTTGCGCGGTCATCTTGCAACCTAGAATGAATATTTGGGCGGACCAGTCTGGTGATGCCTCCCCAGCGTGGAACGCTGGTGCCTCCGGGCGATTGCGGTCCCAGCGCCTCGCACCCGAGGCGGGCAATGTTGGTCGCGGCGTTCTCGTCGCGGTCATGTTCCGCGCCGCATTCGCAGCAGACCCATCGCCTTACGCTGAGTTCCTGCTCGCCCCTCGGCCCGGTCAGAGCCTTGCAGCACGAGCAGGTCTGGGTGGTGTAGGCCTCGTTCACCTCGGCGAAGGCCACTCCTGCGTGATCGCATTTGTAACCGAAGAACCTTCGCAGCATGGTCCAGCTCGCGTCGTGCGTTGCCTTGCCGTTGCCGGCCGCGATCTGCCATGCGGGTGAGATGTTGCCCACGAAGACCGCGCCCGCGCGGTCGACGACCTGACGTGTGAACTTATGGAAGGTGTCCTTTCGCCTGTTACTGATCTTGGCGTTGATCGTCTTAACCAGCCGCATCTTGCCGCGCCGCTCCGCGTCGGCGAGCTTCTGCTCCATGTCGCGGTAGAATCGCGCCTGCTCCAGCTCGGAGCCGTCTGAACCCTTCGCCAGGGTCTGGTGGCCGAGGTCGAAGCCCACGACCGCCGTGCGATTCGTCGTGCTCCGCTCGATTGCGCAGACGATGTTGCCGTACCACCGCCCGCGCGCGTCTTGGGAGAAGTTGCCGGACTTGATCCACCCCTCGATCTCGCGGTGCTTCCAAAGCCGGAACTTGCGCCCGCGCAGGTACGCGACCGATCCCTTGATGGTGATGTCCTGGTTAGTGAAGGGGATCCAGCCGAGGGCGCGCCGCGGGCCGCGGCTGGCCCGCCAGCGCAGGCGGGGCCTGCCCGCCGCGTTGCGCTTGTCGAGGAACTCGTCGATGACCTCCTGGATCACCTGCGAGGGGAGGCCAAGCTCCTTACTGGCGCCCCTGGTCAGGTCGCGGAGCTGCTTCTTGGTGATCCAGCGTTTTCCGCGCTGCGCGGACTTGCTGGAGACCCCGTTGCAGTAGTTCCAGACGGTGTTGACACCGTTGCCGAGCACGACAAGGCCCTTGCCGCTCGTCGCGTCCTTGACGCGGTAGCTGAAGGTCTTGTAGCAGAGTTGGCCTTCGATGCTCATGGACCTCTCTTCCTATGGGTTTGGGACCATGCCGTCAAGTTGGTCTATTGATGTCAGGACTGGTCGCCACGTGGTGGCATCTCTGCATGCGCACCTGGTCTTCACGACCAAGCGGCGCGGCAAGGTGCTGCTGCCCGAGCATCTCGCCCGACTGCGCGAGATCTTCGCATCCGTGTGCGCCGACTTCGAGGTGGAGCTGCGGGAGTTCAACGGAGAGGCGGACCATGTGCACCTGCTGGTTTTCTACCCGCCGAAGGTGCGGCTGTCGGAGCTGGTCAACAGCCTCAAGGGCGTGTCGAGCAGGCGACTTGTCAATACCGTTTGAATCGTCCCCAGAAGCGCCGAAGTAACTTTCCCCACTTGTGCCGGTCACGTCCCCAGGGGTATCGGGCCATTTTTCGGAGGTCGGCCTCGACGACGCAGGACCGGCGCCGG
>JAFAAP010000216.1 GCA_023426505.1 Pseudomonadota bacterium | reverse complement strand
CCGTCCAGTTTGTCGTTATCGTCACCGCCTTCGAGAATATCGTTGCCGTCGCCTCCGGCTAGGGTATCGCCGCCTGTACCTCCCTGCAGAAGGTCTTTGCCTTTTCCTCCGCTTAGGACATCGTTGCCTGAATCTCCCTGCAAGGTGTCATCGTCATCCTCGCCGTCCAAATCGTCGTCGCCTGCGCCCCCTTGCAACGTGTCCTTGTCGTCTCCGCCTCTCAGGACGTCGTCGTCGAGATCCCCGAACATCATGTCGTCGCCATACCCGCCGCTGAGAGCATCATTGCCTGTTCCGCCCTGCAACGTGCCGTCGCCCCATCCGCCTCTCAGGATGTCGTTGCCAGCATCTCCATAAAGAGCGTCCTCGTCGCCGCCGCCGCTCAGAAAATCGTTGCCGTTTTCGCCAAACAGAATGTCGTTGCCGTCGAAGCCGTAGATCTGGTCGTCGCCATGACCGCCTTTGATGACATCCTTGACGGCGACGCCGTGGATGAGGTCCGCCTTGCTCTTGCCGATCTGTGTGAGCGTCTGTTTGGCCTTGCTCCAGCTCCACTTCGCGACCTGCTTCCCGTCCTGCGACGGGCTGCCGTAGAGGGCGCGGATCGCCTGGATGTCCAGGGAGCCGAGAGCGACCGATTGCATATTGATGTCGCCCCCCGTGTAGCTCATCACGGTATGCTTCACGTGATCCAGATCCGACTTCAGCAGTTGCCTGTTGTGATCCATCCGGTGAAAGGGGTGCTTGAGGCCAAGGGCGTGGCCGATCTCATGAAGCAGGATATAGAGCTTGAACGGCTGATGGTTTGAAAGTTCCGAGCGGTACCGGGCGTTCAGATAGATGTTGCCGCCCGAATAGTCCCGAACGAGGCCCCCGTCGAAGTCATCCTGGTCGAGTTCCGGAAATTCGGCCCGGGCGCTGTGATCTCCCCATTCCCAATTCCACTGGAACTTCAGTTCGGCTTCGCGACCCTTCACCTCGATGAACCGGATTCCGGAAGCATCGCCCCACATCTTCAGGGCTTTGCGCGCCACGGCCTGATCCGCGCCGCCGAGCTTCGTCGAGCCCCATTGCGGGCCGTTGAAGGTATAGGTCAGAAAGACAGGCTTTTTGCTGACTTTGAGGCTGGACAGAGAGTTCCAGCTCTGGCCCGAGAGAATGGCCTTGTAGTGAGGCATGTTGTTGAACTTCGGTTGACGAGATATATGATAATAGCAACACTATAATATATCGTAACAGTTGCAATAGGTTCGCGTCACGGGTGAAGGGCCTTCGCCGCCTCCAGCACCTCCTCGGCGTGGCCCGGCACCTTCACCTTGCTCCAGACCCGGGCGATCGCCCCGTCCTGGTCGATCAGCACCGTGGTGCGTTCCACACCCATGTATTTGCGGCCGTACATGCTCTTCTCGAGCCATACGCCGTAGGCGTCGAGCATCGACTTCGCTTCGTCCGACGCAAGGGTGACCTCGAGGCCGTGCTTGGCCCGGAACTTGTCGTGGCTCTTCAGGCTGTCGGGCGAGACGCCAACGATCTCCGTGCCGGCGGCGGCGAAATCCTGCCGCAGGGCCTGGAAGTCCTGGGCCTCGCGGGTGCAGCCGCTGGTGTCGTCCTTGGGGTAGAAATACAGCACCAGCTTGCGGCCCCTGAACTTATCCAGGGAAATCTCCTGCCCGTCCGTAGCCGGGAGGGTAAAGGCTGGGGCTCGGCTTCCGATCGCTAACGTCATGGCTCGCCTTTCTTTCGGCGGGTTGTGGTGTTTGGACACGCCCGGGCGGCCGATGGAAAGATGAGGTCGCGGGCGGCGCCCAGGGGGGCTAAGGTCTCCATCTGATTCCCCGATCGGCGCGCGAGCGCAACAACCGGATCGTCCGACGTCACAAGAATGAAGCGGCTCATCAGCACCAAGTCCCGCCGGCGAAGCCCGGCGAAGCGAAGCACGTTGAGGCGTGCGCTGCGTGGTGCTCTTTACGTCAAGCTTGCCCTCGTCCTGATCGTCGGCCTCACCCTGGGCCTGCTGTATCTGCGCCTTTCCGCGGGGCCGCTGAGCTTCGGTCGCCTGCCGGAGCGGGTGGCGGAGAGCCTCGCCGCCCGCATCGGACCGGGATGGAACGTGACCCTTCGCGACACCGCGATCGAGCTCAAAGGCGGCGCCCCGGCCCTGCGGGCGAACGGCCTCGACATTCGCGCGCCCGGCGGAGAACTCGTCCTGCGGGCCCCCTACGCTGTGGTGAGCGTCGATGGCCTGTCGCTCATGACCGGCAACCTCCAGCCAAAATCCATCGAGTTCCAGGACCTCCAACTGCGGATTCTCGTCAACCGCGACGGGTCGCTGACCTTCTCGCCCGGCAGCGGCGAGGGCGAGGAGGCCGCGGCTTCCGCGCCTCCTGCGCCCCAACTGAGCCCGTCCCAGGAGGCAGGCGCCGCCTTGCAGCGGAGCGGCCAGGGGCCGTCGCAGGTCTCCGGCGTGGTCGGGTCGCTGTTCGACCTCGTCGTCGGTCCGAAGAGCGTGCTCAACTCCCTCGGCCAGGCGCAACTGACCAATGCCCGCCTCGTTTTCGTCGATGCGGACCAGAAGGAGCGGGCCCGCTTCGACCGGGTCGATGCCAGCTTCGACTGGTCTCAGGACGGAGGACGCCAATTCGCCGCGACCCTCGACGGTCCGCAGGGTGTCTGGCAGCTCAACGGCAGCGCCAAGGCCGAGGGTGAGCGCAGCTATCGCGCCGGCTTCGTGGCCGACAGGGTGCCGATCCAGGACATCCTGCTGCTGACCGGAATGTCGGCCCTGCCGGCGACGACGGATCTCGAATTCTCGGGCCGCGTCGATGCCGCCTTTGCCGATGGGCGCGTGACGCAACTGACCGCGCGGCTCGACAGCGATGCCGGAACGTTCCAGATCGAGGACAAGGATACCTCGCCCCTCAGGGTCGAGCGGTCCAGCATCGATGTCGTATGGGACGAGGCCAATAAGGCCCTCGACCTGAACCGGCTCGAGTTGAAGGGCGGCGACACCCATGTGCGCCTGCAGGGACGACTGGTTACGCAGACCGGCCCCGACCATTGGCGCCTCTCTCTGCGCGGCAAGGACCTCGTCGTCGGCGGAGCCGCAGACGGCGACCGACCGATTCCGGTGAGCGATCTCAGCGCGGAGCTGGCCGGTCCGGACGGGGTGACACTTCGTTCCGTCAGCCTGCGCGGTCCCAACCTGTCCGCCGACATCAGCGGCCTGCTTGGCGCATCGGCGGATCCGCATGGCCTCAATCTCGACGTGAAGGCCTCGGGAACGGACATCCGCACGGCCCTTCGCATCTGGCCCGAAGCGGTGGCGCCGCCCGTGCGCCGTTATCTCGTCGCCAACCTGAAGGCCGGGCAGCTCGATTCCTTCGCCCTGAAGGTCGCCATGACGGGCGCCGACATCGCGAAGGCGGTCTCGGGTGGCCCGACGCCCGACGAGTCTCTCAAGATCGATTTTGCCATTTCGAAGGGCGTGCTTACGGTCGCTGAGGGCGTGCCTCCCCTGACGCAGGTCGACGTGACCGGGCTCGTCACCGGCACCAAGGTGATGCTCCGCGCCCCGACGGGCCGGATCGACATGGCCGACGGGTATGCGCTCGGCGCCTCCGACGGCACCTTCGTGCTGGACAATTACTGGAAGGACAACGGCATCGCGAAGATCGCCTTCCGCATTGCCGGCGGAGCCGACGGACTCGGCGCCCTGCTCCAGCAGCCGCTCATCCGGCAGATCGCCGGGTTCGACGTCGATCCCGCCACCATGAAGGGGAGGGCGGATCTCCGGGTCGGCATCGGCCTTGCCGTTCACAATATTCCGGCCTTCGCGGACCTGCCCCTGACGGTAAGCGGCACGGTGAGCGATCTCGGCGTCGACAAGGTCTTCGGCAAGGACCGCCTGGAAGGGGCGACGCTTGCGATTGCGTACGACAAGAGCAGCCTCGCCATCAAGGGCGAGGGCAAGCTCGGCGGCGCGCCGGCCTCGATCGACGTCCAGAAGACGCGGGACCTGGGCGAGGCCAACGTCTCCTTCAGCCTCGACGAGGCGGCGCGGAGCAAGCGCGGCCTGTCCTTCGGCCCACAGCTCACGGGCGTGCTGCCGATCAAGGCGACGGTGCCGCTCGGGACCGACGCCAAGTCCGGCATCCGAGTCGAGGCCGATCTGACGAAGACCGCCGTCGACCAGCTCATTCCCGGCTGGGTCAAGCCGGCAGGACGCCCTGGCAAGCTCTCCTTCGTCCTGGCCGATGGACCGGTGAGCGAGATCCGGGATCTGCAGCTCGACAGCGGCTCCGTGCAGCTGCGCGGGACGGCGTCGCTGTCGAACGAGGGCAGTCTCGAGAAGGCGGATCTGACGACCTTCAAAATGTCGCCGGGCGACGACATGCGGGCGCAGATTGAGCGTAGCAACGGCGCCTACAAGGTGACGGTGCGCGGCAATGTGGGTGATGCGCGGCCGTTCACGAAGGCTGCCAGCGCGACGTCGGCCCCGCAGGGGCGCAGCGGCGGGCGAGACGGCCAGAGCCGCGACTTCGACCTCGACCTCGCGCTCAACATCCTCACGGGCCACAATGACGAGGCGATCACCAATGCATCGATCAAGGCCTCGATGCGCAAGGACAACATCCGCCAGCTCGACATGAAGGGGCGGCTGGGTGCGACCAACATCATCGCCCGCACCCTGCCGCAGCGCGCAGGCAATCCCGTCGTGACCCTCCAGGCGGAGGATGCGGGAGCGCTGTTGCGCTTCCTCGACGTCTACAAGCGGATGACCGGCGGCGACCTCATTCTCCAGCTCGCCACCGGCGACGGCCCGCAATCGGGCTTTCTGAACGTCCGGTCCTTTACCCTCAATAACGAGCCGGCCCTGCGCCGCATCATCCCAACCCAAACCCAGGTCATCGCCGGCCAGGACAAGGCCGGCAACCTGCAGACCATGCGCGTGGACGTGAACGAGATCTCCTTCACCAAGGCGCGCGTGGACTTCACCCGCACCGCCGGGCGCGTCGACTTCAAGGATGCGGCCATCTGGGGCAACGAGGTCGGCTTCACGCTGGGCGGCTACATCGATTATGCGCGGGACCGCATGGACATTGCCGGGACGTTCGTGCCGGCCTATGGCCTGAACAACGCCTTCGCCCAGGTGCCGCTGTTCGGGCCGCTACTCGGCGGGGGCCAATACGAGGGTCTGTTCGCGGTTAATTTCCGCGTGTCGGGCGATGCGAGCTCCCCGAACCTGACGGTGAACCCTCTCTCGGCGGTCGCACCAGGCTTCCTGCGCCGGCTGTTCGGGGTCGGATCGTCGGCACCGCAGACGGGTTCGCTGCCCACGGTGCCGGAGCGTTAGAGCATCGGTCCAAAAGTGGACCTGCACTTTTGGGCCGATCCGATGCCTTCTATAGACAGCCTCGTGCGGATCGTCAGACGGCCCGCAGCAGCACGTGCTTCTTCTTGCCGAACGAGAGCTTGATCACGCCTTCCGCCGTCACGTCAGACATCTTGAGCGTGCCGCGGTCGTCGGTGACGGTCTGGTCGTTCACCTTGAGGCCACCGCTCTTCACCTGGCGCCGCGCCTCGCTCATGGAGGGCACCAGCTTGGCATAGTCGGGCCCGAAGGCGGCGAGGATGCCCAGACCCTCCTCGAGCTGGCTCGACGCCACCTCGACCGTCGGCAGGCTCTCGGCCAGCGCACCCTGCTCGAAGGTCTTGCGCGCCGTCTCGGCGGCGAGCTCCGCAGCCTCGCGGCCGTGGAGGATGGCCGTCGCCTCGGTCGCCAGAACCTTCTTGGCCTCGTTGATATCCGCACCCTGGAGCGCCTCGAGCCGCGCGACTTCGTCCATGGGCAGCACGGTGAACAGCCTGAGGAAGCGGCCGACATCGGCATCCTCGGTGTTGCGCCAGAACTGCCAGTAATCGTAGGGGCTCAGCATGTCCGGGTTGAGCCAGACGGCGCCCGAGGCGGTCTTGCCCATCTTGGCGCCGGATGCGGTGGTCAGGAGCGGGCAGGTGAGGGCATAGAGCTGGGCCGTGCCGAGGCGGCGACCGAGGTCGATCCCGTTGACGATATTGCCCCACTGGTCCGATCCGCCCATCTGCAGCACGCAGCCGTAACGCTTGTGCAGCTCCACGAAATCGTAGGCCTGGAGGATCATGTAGTTGAATTCCAGGAACGACAGCTCGTGCTCGCGGTCGAGGCGCATCTTGACGCTGTCGAAGGACAGCATGCGGTTGACCGAGAAGTGGCGGCCGACATCGCGCAGGAACTCGATGTAGTTGAGCTTGGTCAGCCACTCGGCGTTGTCGATCATCATAGCGTCGGTCTTGGCGTCGCCGAAGCCGATGAAGCGCGAGAAGACGCCCTTGATGCTCTCCTTGTTAGCCTCGATCTGCTCGACCGTGAGGAGCTTGCGGCTCTCGTCCTTGCCCGACGGATCGCCGACGCGGGTGGTGCCGCCGCCCATGAGCGTGATCGGCTTGCCGGCGCCGGTCTTCTGCAGCCAGTGCAGCATCATGATCGACAGAAGATGCCCGACATGGAGCGACGGCCCGGTGCAGTCGTAGCCCACATAGGTGGTCAGCCGGCCCTCGGCTGCTGCGGCGTCGATGCCCTCGAGGTCCGAGGTTTGGTGGATGTAGCCCCGCTCGGTGAGCACTTTCAGGAATTCGGAACGTGGCGCGTTCATCGCGGCTCTCTAAGGACGTCTGTTTGGAAATGAGGGAGTTCGTTTAACAGCTCCGGCGGGTTCTGTAACCGCTTCTTGAGGTCGGTACGCGGCTTTTCCGTATCGCAAGGAGGCTTCGGTTCGCCCTGTCGGCTAGAGCTGTGATCGCCTTGCAACCAAAAACAGAAATTCTGTCTATTTCAACCCTTAATTTGTTCAACCGAGGTTTGAATAATGTTGCATTAATGTCCCTTATAGGAGATTAATCATGCCCGAGCAGAACGTCCTTGCTCTCCTGTCGCGGTATTCTTGGGGCCTGGCCCGTTCTATTTCCTCACCTATGGCTTTCCGACATCACAGGCGGAATTCGGTTATTCGAGCTACCTGACGGACGGCTTCATCCCCCTTTTACCCGAGCAGCAGGGCCATGTCCGTCGCGCATTGGAGGGGGAACTGGCGGGCGGAGTGCCGACCGGTTCCTATATGTCGCTGACCTCAGTCGCCTCCGTGACGAACTTGTATCCTGTTTTCGTCGGACAGAGCGGCGCGGCCATGAACATCGCGCGGACGTCCAACTTGGACGTGTCAAAAGGTTTCTACCCCTACGGTACCCAGATCGGAGGCGACATCTGGTTCAGCGCCGATATCGACAATCCGGGAAACAGTCATTTTCATACCTTCACGACCCTGCACGAGCTCGGGCATGCGCTTGGTCTCAAGCACGGCCATGAGGTGGATTTTTCGAACTATACGGTGCTCACGCCGGATCGGGATTCGATCGAGTTCTCCGTCATGACCTACCGTACCCATATCGGGGACGATGGCGAGTTCTTCGAAGCCGATGCGCCCAGCACCTTCATGATGTACGACATCGCGGCCCTGCAATATCTGTATGGAGCAAACTTCAGCACCAACAGCACTGACACGGTCTATTCGTGGAATAGCCAGGGCTATACGTTCGTGAACGGCGAGCAAAAGGGCTATTCCGCCGACGGCAAGATCTTCATGACGATCTGGGATGGTGGAGGAACCGACACGTACGACTTCGGGAGCTATGCGTCCAACCTGAAAATCGATCTGGCGCCAGGCGGCTGGTCGGTTCTTGCTCCCGGTCAACTGGCGGATCTCAACGATGGTTTCAGAGCGCGCGGGAGCGTCTTCAACGCCCTGCAATACGACGATGATCCACGCTCCCTGATCGAGAATGCGGTTGGCGGAACGGGCAATGACGAGATCCTCGGAAACGTCGCCAACAACCGGCTGCAGGGAGGCGGGGGCGCCGACACGGTGCACGGCTTGTCGGGCGACGATGTCCTGTTCGGCAACAGCGGCAATGACACGTTGATGGGCGGTGACGGTGCAGACGAAATGCACGGGGGCGCCGGAATCGACACGATCGACTATTCGGATACTGGAGCAGCCATCATCATTCGTATGGATCAAGGAACGGCCTCCGGCAGCAAAGCAACAGGCGACACATTCGACATGATCGAGAACGTCTTTGCCGGGTGGGGCAACGACATCATTTACGGCGATGCCGGTGCCAATACGATCAACGGGCATTTCGGCAATGACACGATCTATGGCGGTGCCGGCGGCGATCACCTGGTAGGAGGCGAAGGCAACGACCTGCTGGTCGTGACGCAGGACTTCGCGCACCTGACCGGCTGGGGTGGCCAGGATACGTTCAAAATTTCCCCCGGGACGACCGGGTACATCTGGGACTTCGAGGCGACCTTCGGGTTGCGCGACAAGGTCGACGTCAGCGGCGTGTTCACCAGCTATGCTGACCTATGGGCCCATACAAGCGAGAGCGGCGGCGATACCATCATCGCCAAGGGCACCACAAAGATCGTCTTCAAGGACACGGCCAGATACTGGCTGCAGCAGGAAGACTTCATCCTCTGAAGGGGATCGGCTGCCGGGAGGCCTAGCCCAACTTGCCATGAAAAAGGCTGGCGGCCTCTAGGCGGCCAGCCTTGTATTCTTCCGAATACAGGTTCGGCTCACGCCGCCTCTTCGTCGTTTGTCCCCAGGCGCTTGTCGAGGTACTGGCCGACGGCGCCCATGAGTTCGTCGACCTTGCCGTCGAAGAAGTGGTTGGCGCCCTCGATCACCGCGTGCTCGAGCTTCACGCCCTTCTGGGTCTTCACCTTCTCGATGACGCTGACCACGTCCTTGACCGGGGCGACCCGGTCCTCGGAGCCATGGACGAAGAGGCCCGAGGACGGGCAGGGGGCCAGGAACGAGAAATCGTAGCGGTTCGCCATGGCGGCAATGGAGATGAATCCCTCGATCTCCGGGCGGCGCATCAGGAGTTGCATGCCGATCCAGGCGCCAAAGGACACGCCGGCGATCCAGCAGGCGCGGGCATCCGGGTTGATGGACTGGACCCAATCGAGGGCCGCGGCCGCGTCAGAGAGCTCGCCCTGGCCGTGGTCGAAGGCGCCCTGGCTGCGACCGACGCCGCGGAAGTTGAAGCGCAGGACCGAGAAGCCCCGGTTCACGAAGTCGTAGTACAGGTTGTAGACGATCTGGTTGTTCATCGTGCCGCCGAACTGCGGGTGCGGGTGCAGCACGATGGCGATCGGAGCGCCCTTCTGCTTGGCGGGCTGGTAGCGCCCCTCGATACGGCCAGCAGGACCCATAAAGACGACTTCAGGCATAAAGCGAACCCCTTCACGACCTCCCCCAAGGAGAGGGAAATCCAGACGCCTTGACTTTCAGGGCTGGATCTCTCAAAAACTAGACTTTAGAATTATTCTAAAGTCGTCCAGGTGAGCGCGGCCAGCCGGAACCGACCGGTCGAGCGCGACACGACGTAATGTGGTTGTGGTGCTTTAGCACGGCAACCAGGGGCGATTGCAAGGTTTTCGTGAGGATCAAGGCGAAGACATGGCGGCAGGCCAGCGCAGCTATTTGGATTACAACGCTACGGCGCCAATCCGGCCCGAGGCGGCGGAGGCCATGCTGCGCGCCCTCGAGCTTCCCGGCAACGCCTCCTCGGTCCATGCGGAGGGCCGCGCGGCCCGGGCGGAAATCGAGCGGGCCCGGGAGAAGGTGGCGCGCCTCGTAGGCACCAAGGCCAAGAACGTCGTCTTCACGAGCGGCGGGACCGAGGCTAGCAATTTCGTCCTCAGCCCGTCCCTGCGCCGCCTAGGACAGCCCGGCGCCTCGCGGCTGCTGATCGGTGCCACGGAGCATCCCTGCGGTCTCGGCGGTCACAGGTTTCCGCCCGAATCCGTGGAGACCATCCCTGTGGACGGGCAGGGCGTCGTCGACCTGGCTTGGCTGAAGGACAGGCTCGCGGCTGGAGAAGGGCCGATCCTGGTCTCCGTCCAGCTGGCCAACAACGAGACCGGGGTCCTCCAGCCGGTTGCGGAACTCGCTCGCCTCGTCCGCGAGCATGGCGGTCTCATCCATACGGATGCCGTCCAGGCCGCCGGCAAGGTTCCGCTCGGCATGGCTGAGCTCGGCGTCGATGCGCTGACGCTTTCGGCCCACAAGATCGGCGGGCCGAAGGGTATCGGCGCCGTGATCCTCGCCTCCGACCAGATCGAGATCGCCGAGCGGCTGATCCGCGGCGGCGGGCAGGAGAAGAATTACCGGGCCGGCACCGAGAACGTGGCGGCCATCGCCGGCTTCGGGGCCGCGGCCGAGATCGCGCTCGCGGTGCTCGACGACGAGGCCGCCCGCCTCCGGGAGCTTCGTGACGGGGCCGAGGCCCATCTGCGCCGGATCGCCCCTGAAGGGGTGGTGTTTGGCGGCCAAGCTGAGCGGTTGCCTAACACGCTCGCCTTTGCCATACCCGGCTTGAAGGCTGAGACGGCCCTCATCGCCTTCGATCTCGAAGGAATCGCCCTGTCATCCGGTTCGGCTTGCTCGTCCGGAAAGGTCAGGCGTTCGCATGTGCTCGACGCCATGGGGGTCGAGCCGGCCCTCGCCGAGGGCGCCATGCGTGTCAGTTTGGGGTGGAAGACCACAAAAGAAGACGTGATCCGCTTCGCGGGGGCGTGCGAAAAGGTGGTCGGATCCCTATATAAGCGGAAGGCAAGCGCGGCCTAAGCGGCCCCGCTTGCATTTCCATGTCATCAACCCGCGGCCCTTGAAGCCGTGAGCGGTGGGAGAGACAGATGCCTGCAGTGCAGGAGACCATCGATCAGGTTCGATCGATCGATGTCGACCAGTATAAGTACGGCTTCGCGACCGAAGTCGAGATGGAGAAGGCGCCGAAGGGCCTCTCCGAGGACGTGATCCGCTTCATCTCGGCCAAGAAGGGCGAGCCGGAATGGATGCTCCAGTGGCGCCTCGACGCCTACAAGCGCTGGCTGACCATGCGCGAGCCGAACTGGGCGCGCGTGTCGTACGACAAGGTCGACTATAACGACATCTACTACTATGCCGCGCCGAAGAAGAACCCGGCGCCGAAGTCCCTCGACGAGGTCGATCCGGAGATTCTCAGGACCTACGAGAAGCTCGGCATTCCGCTCCGCGAGCAGGAGATCCTGGCCGGCGTCGAGCCTTCGAGCCGGGTCGCCGTGGACGCGGTGTTCGATTCCGTCTCGGTGGCGACGACCTTTAAGGCGGAACTGGCCAAGGCCGGCGTGATCTTCATGCCGATCTCCGAGGCCATCCGGGAATACCCGGACCTCGTGAAGCAGTACCTCGGCTCGGTCGTGCCGGTGACGGACAACTTCTTCGCGACCCTGAATTCGGCCGTCTTCACCGACGGGTCCTTCGTCTACATCCCGCCGGGCGTTCGCTGCCCGATGGAGCTGTCGACCTATTTCCGCATCAACGAGAAGAACACCGGCCAGTTCGAGCGCACGCTCATCATCGCCGACAAGGGTTCCTATGTTTCGTATCTCGAGGGCTGCACGGCCCCGAAGCGCGACGAGAACCAGCTCCATGCGGCTGTGGTCGAGCTGATCGCCCTGGATGATGCCGAGATCAAGTATTCCACGGTCCAGAACTGGTACCCGGGCGACTCGGAAGGACGCGGCGGCATCTACAACTTCGTGACGAAGCGCGGTGATTGCCGAGGTAAGAACTCGGTCATCACCTGGACCCAGGTCGAGACCGGCTCCGCCATCACCTGGAAGTACCCGTCCTGCATCCTGCGCGGCGACAACTCGCGCGGCGAGTTCTACTCGATCGCGGTCTCGAACGGGAAGCAGCAGGTCGATTCCGGCACCAAGATGATCCATCTCGGCAAGAACACCACGAGCCGGATCATCTCGAAGGGCATCGCGGCGGGCAAGTCGGACAACACCTACCGTGGTCTCGTCTCGGCGCACCGCAAGGCGACCGGCGCCCGCAACTTCACGAACTGCGACTCGCTCCTGATCGGCAACGAGTGCGGCGCCCACACGGTGCCCTACATCGAGTCGAAGAACGCGACGGCCGTGTTCGAGCACGAGGCGACGACCTCGAAAATCTCGGAAGACCAGATGTTCTACTGCCAGCAGCGCGGCCTCTCGGAAGA
Source organism: Pseudomonadota bacterium (assembly GCA_023426505.1). GTDB lineage: Bacteria > Pseudomonadota > Alphaproteobacteria > Rhizobiales > Beijerinckiaceae > Microvirga. The sequence goes on along the minus strand of JAFAAP010000216.1, from coordinate 9,791 downwards.
GGAGGCGACGGCGCTGATCGTGAACGGCTTTGTCAAGGACGTCCTGCAGCAGCTCCCCATGGAGTTCGCGGTCGAGGCCCAGAAGCTGATCTCGATCTCGCTGGAAGGCTCGGTCGGCTAACCAACCGCGTCATCCCGGCCGTAGCGCAGCGGAGAGCCGGGATCGCGACAACCAGTTCAATTCGAATGACGATCCCGGATCGGCTGCGCCGTCCGGGATAACATGAGTGGATATTCATCATGCTCGAAATCAAGAACCTCGTGGTGCAGATCGAGGACAAGCGCATTCTCAACGGCCTCAACCTCACCGTGAACAACGGCGAGGTGGCGGCCATCATGGGGCCGAACGGGTCGGGCAAGTCGACCCTCTCGTACGTGATCGCCGGCAAGGAGGACTACGAGGTCCTCGACGGCGAGATTCTGCTCGACGGCGAGAACCTGCTCGAGATGGAGCCTGACGCCCGCGCCGCCGCCGGCGTGTTCCTGGCGTTCCAGTACCCGCTGGAGATCCCCGGCGTCGCCTCGATGACCTTCCTGAAGGCGGCCCTGAACGCCCAGCGCAAGGCCCGTGGCGAGGACGAGCTCTCCACCCCGGACTTCATCAAGCGCGTGAATGCCGCCGCCCAGCAGCTCGAGATCCCGAAGGACATGCTCAAGCGCGCCCTGAACGTCGGCTTCTCCGGCGGCGAGAAGAAGCGCATGGAGATCCTCCAGATGGCGCTGCTCCAGCCGACCTTCTGCATCCTCGACGAGACCGATTCCGGCCTCGACATCGATGCACTGCGCATCGTGTCCGAGGGCGTGAACGCGCTCCGCTCGGCGGACCGCTCGTTCCTGGTCATCACGCACTACCAGCGCCTTCTCAACCACATCGTGCCGGACACCGTGCACGTGATGTCGGCGGGCCGCATTGTGAAGTCCGGCGGCAAGGAGCTCGCCCTCGAGCTCGAGGCCAACGGCTATGCCGATTACCGGGAAAGCGAGGCCGCGTAACATGGCCGACATCACCCTCATGAAGACGCCGGCGGAAACCGCGCTGGCGCAGGCCTACGAGTCCGCGAAGGCCACGTTGCCGGGCAACGTGGAATCACGCGCCGAGGCCTTCGAGCTCTTCACCCGGAACGGCCTGCCACATCGCCGGGTCGAAGAGTTCAAGTACACGGACCTGCGCGCCCTGCTGCGCGAGGCGGCACCGTTCGCCCACACGCCGTCCGCAGACGAGGCAAAGGCCGCGCTTCAAGCCGCCAAGGCACTGAAGGACGTGAAGGCGCTCGAGGTGCCGTTCGTGAACGGCCACTTCGTGCGCGACGCGGTCGACTTTCACAACCTTCCGGAAGGGATCGAGATCGTGCCGCTGGCCGAGGCGCTCGCCAACGGCCACGACTGGCTCGCGAAGCTCAGCCCGGTCGAATGGGCGCGTCAGAACCCGGTCTACCAGCTCAACACCACCTTCATGGCGGATGGCGTCATGGTGCGCGTGGTGGGCAAGGTCGAGACGCCAGTGCATCTGCGCTTCGTGACGTCGGCGAACTCCGCCGTGGCGACGGCGACCCGCATCCTCGTCCTCGTCGAGGACGACGCGGCCGTGACGCTGATCGAGAGCCATGAGAGCCCGAACGGCGCGAACCATCAGCCCAACGACGTGGTGGAGATGATCGCCGGCGACCGCTCGAATGTCCGTCACATCCGCCTCAATCAGGAAGGCGACAAGGCTCTTGCCCTTTCGACGCTCACCGCCAAGGTCGGCGCGGAGACCGAGTTCTTCAGCTTCAACCTCGTGACCGGCGCCGCCACCTCCCGCCATCAGGTCTTCGCGATCCTGGACGGGGAGAACACCAAGGTGCGCATCAACGGCGCCACGATGATCAAGGGCGGCCAGCACGCGGATTCGACCCTCGTGGTCGAGCACGCGGCGCCGCACTGCGAGAGCCGCGAGCTGTTCAAGACCGTGATCGACGGCGAGTCCACCGGGGTGTTCCAGGGCAAGATCATCGTCCCGCATCACGCCCAGAAAACCGACGGGCGCATGATGTCGGCGGCCATCCTCCTGTCGGATGGCGGCGCGATGAACAACAAGCCCGAACTCGAGATCTTCGCCGACGACGTGCAGTGCGCCCACGGGGCCACCTGCGGGCAGCTCGACGAGGACCTGCTGTTCTACCTTATGGCCCGCGGCATTCCGCGCAAGGAAGCCGAGAGCCTGATGGTCCAGGCCTTCCTGGGGGAGGCCATCGAGTTCGTCGAGGACCAGGATCTGCACGACGCGCTCGTCGCCGTGTTGGAGGGCTGGCTGCGGGCGAGGGCGTAACCCTCGCTGCGTCATGGCCGGGCTCGTCCCGGCCATCCACGTCTTCGCCGGCCCGTTGCCGGACTGACGTTGGAAAGGAAGTGTTGCAGATGAACGCACCGTTCACACCCTACGACGTCGATGCGATCCGCAAGGAATTCCCGATCCTGTCGCAGCAGGTCTACGGGAAACCACTGGTCTATCTCGACAATGCCGCCTCGGCCCAGAAGCCGCGCGCGGTAATCGACGCCATGGTCAGCGCCATGGAGACGGGCTACGCGAACGTTCATCGCGGCCTGCACTACATGGCGAACGTGGCGACGGAAGGCTTCGAGCGAGCCCGCGAGACGGCGCGACAGTTTCTCAATGCCGAGTCTGTGGACGAGATCGTGTTCACCAAGTCGGCGACGGAAGCCTACAACCTCGTGGCGGATTCCTTCGGCCGCATGACGATTGCGGAGGGTGACGAGATCATCCTCTCGATCATGGAGCACCACTCCAACATCGTGCCATGGCACTTCCTGCGCGAGCGCAAGGGCGCAGTGATCCGGTGGGCTCCGGTCGACGACGAGGGCAATTTCCTCCTCGACGAGTTCGAGAAGCTGCTCTCGCCGCGGACCAAGATCGTCGCGATCACGCACATGTCGAACGTGCTCGGCACCGTAACGCCCATAAAGGACATCATCCGCATCGCCCACGCCCATGGCGTGCCGGTGCTGGTGGACGGGGCGCAAGGAGCCGTCCACCTCGATGTGGACGTCCGAGACCTCGATGCCGATTTCTACGTGTTCACGGGCCACAAGGTCTATGGACCGACCGGGATCGGTGTGCTCTACGGCAAGCGTGAGTTCCTCTCCAGGATGCCGCCCTACCAGGGCGGCGGCGAGATGATCCGCGAGGTCCGGCAGGACGCCATCACCTACAACGATCCGCCGCACCGCTTCGAGGCCGGCACGCCGGCAATCCTCGAGGCGATCGGCCTGGACGCGGCCCTGCGCTTCATGATGGAGCTCGGCCGCGAGAATATCCGGGCCCACGAATCCGCCCTCTCGGCCTATGCCCACGAGCGGCTGGGAGCCATGAACTCCGTCCGGATCATCGGCCGGGCCAAGGGCAAGGGCGCGATCCTGGCCTTCGAGATGAAAGGGGCCCATGCCCACGACGTCGCCACGATCATTGATCGGCAGGGCGTCGCGGTGCGGGCGGGCACACATTGCGCCATGCCGCTCCTGGAACGCTTCGGGGCCACCTCGACCTGCCGGGCGTCGTTTGGCCTCTACAACACCATGGACGAAGTCGATAAGCTGGCGGACGCCCTGCAGAAGGCCGAAGCCCTGTTTTCTTGAGGATTGAGACCTGTGAACGCCGCAAACCCGATCAACGAAGCGCCTAATGCGCCGCAGGTTTCGCCCGGCTCGGCGATTCCTCCCGAAGAGCTCGACCGCATGACGGACGACATCGTCGCGGCGCTCAAGACTGTCTATGACCCGGAGATTCCCGCCGACATCTACGAGCTCGGCCTCATCTACCGGGTCGATATCGACGACGACCGGAACGTCAACATCGACATGACCCTGACGGCCCCGGGCTGCCCGGTAGCCGGCGAGATGCCCGGATGGGTCGAGAACGCCGTCGCGACCGTCCAGGGCGTGCAGGGCGTCAAGGTCAACATGGTCTTCGATCCCCCGTGGGATCAGAGCCGCATGTCGGACGAGGCACGCGTCGCCCTCGACATGTGGTAAGGCGAGCCCACTCTCATCAGATTATCGTGATGCGTTTCAGGCCGGGTCTTCAGCCCGGCCTTTCTGCTGCTCGGGCTCCGGCAGGAGAGGGTGCTCGTCGACGACCGCATTCTCCGCCGCCACCCCGTCCGGGGTCCCATCCGCATCCTCGACCGACGAGAGGATCGGCTCACGCGGCGCCTCCGGAATGCCCATCACCATGGCGCGGGCGATCTCCTGCTCGCCCAGGACGACACCGGAGGCGCCGTACTTCACCAAGTGGTCCTTTTCGGCATCCGAGTGTGCGCGCGCGATGATCGGCAGGGTCGGATTGAGGGCGCGGGCTTGCTCGACCACCTGACTTCCCTCGAACGCATTCGGGATGGCGACGAGCAGGCAGCGGGCGGCGGCGATATTGGCGGCAGCCGCCACTTCCGGATTCGCTGCGTTCCCGGTGATCACCTCGACGCCTTCCTTTCGGAGGCCCGGGACCTTGTCCTCGTTGGTCTCGATCACGAGCAGCGGCGTGTTCGAAGAGAGGAGCCTGCTGCTGATGAAGCCACCGACGCGACCATGGCCGACGAGGACCACATGATCGGTCAGAGCGGTGACGGGCAGGGGCTCGCGGGTCGATTCCCGGGCTGCGGCAGCTTCCGCCTCAGCCGCGTCCTCGGCGGCCTTCGCGGCGTCCCGCTTGGCATCTCGCTTCGCGAACCACCTGTCGAGGAGGGTGAACAGGAAGGGATTGACCAGGATCGACAGGATGGCTCCGGCCAGGATGAGGTCGCGGCCCCGCTCCGGCAGCATGCCGAGATCGACCCCGAGACCGGCCAGGATGAACGAGAACTCGCCGATCTGGGCGAGGCTTGCCGCGATGGTCAGGGCCGTGGCCTTCGGGTGCCGGAACAGGAGCACGATGGCCAGCGCCGCCAACGACTTGCCGACCACGATGATCAGGAAGGTGGCGAGGACGGGCCCGAACTCCCGGAAGAGGATGGTCGGGTCGAACAGCATGCCGACCGACACGAAGAACAGGACCGCGAAGGCGTCGCGGAGCGGCAGGGTCTCGGAGGCGGCCCGATGGCTGAGCTCCGACTCGCTCAGGACCATGCCGGCGAAGAAGGCTCCGAGCGCGAAGGAGACGCCGAACAGCTCGGCCGCCCCGAAGGCGACGCCGAGCGAGATCGCCAGCACCGAAAGGCGGAACAGCTCGCGGGAACCCGTATGGGCCACGAAATGGAGAATCCAGGGGATCACCCGCCGGCCCACGATCAGCATGATGGCCATGAAGGCGCTGACCTTTCCGAGCGTCAGGCCCAGAGAGAGCCAGATGGAGGAGGCATCCGCCGTGCCATTGGCCAGAGCATTGGCGATGGCCGGGAGCAGGACCAGGGTCAGGACCATGGCCAGGTCCTCGACGATCAGCCAGCCGACGGCGATATGGCCGCGCTCGGTCTCCACAAGGCGGCGCTCCTGAAGGGCCCGCAGCAGCACGACCGTACTGGCAACCGACAGGGCCAGGCCGAAGACCACGCCGGCGGCGATCGTCCAGCCCATGAGCCACGCCAAGCCCGTGCCGAGAGCCGTGGCGCTGGCGATCTGCACGATGGCACCCGGCACCGCGATGGCCCGCACGGACATCAGGTCCTTCAGGGAGAAATGGAGGCCGACGCCGAACATCAGAAGGATCACGCCGATCTCGGCCAGCTGGTTGGCAAGCTGCTGGTCGGCCACGTAGCCGGGCGTGAAGGGGCCCACGAAAACGCCGGCCAGGAGGTAGCCGACGAGCGGAGAGATGCGGAGACGGTGCGCCAGAGCGCCGAGGGCGAATGCCAGGACCAGACCGATGACAATGGTTGAAATCAGCGGTGTGTGATGTGGCATCTGCTCTTCTTGAAATGTAAGGGGATCAGGCTCCTAAATCGAGAAAACGGCCAAGATCGTCAACCTAAGCGGGGGTATCTTCTGCCATAAATCTCGACGTTCCGACTTCGATCTCCTATCTTAGGAGGAACAACGCACTCGTTCTGCCCGGGCCTTGAACCCGGCCGTCAGGAGAGAATTTTCATGAAGCTTTCCGGATTCAAGGTCGTCACCTTGACCGATGCGGCCGCCGACCGCGTCAAGCAGATTATCGCCAAGGCCGAGCGGCCGATCGTCGGTGTGCGCGTCGGCGTCAAGAACGGCGGCTGCGCCGGCATGTCTTATACGATGGAATATGCCGAGAGCGTGAACCCCCTCGACGAGGTGGTCGAGGACAAGGGCGTCACCGTCCTGATCGACCCCAAGGCCGTCCTGTTCCTTCTGGGAACGGAGATGGACTTCCAGACCACCAAGATGTCGTCCCAGTTCGTGTTCAACAACCCGAACCAGACCTCGGCCTGCGGCTGCGGCGAGTCCGTCGCCATCACCCCGGCCACGCCCGAGCACCTGCAGGGCGCCCACTGACGCATGGACGCCGAGTCGATCCGCGACATCTTCGAGGGGATCGGCCCGGTGCAGATTCGCCGGATGTTCGGCGGGCAGGGGGTTTATCGGGACGGCGTGATGTTTGCGCTGGAGGCCGGCGGCGAGCTCTATCTCAAAGCCGACCAGAGCAGCCAGGACGTGTTCCGGGACCTTGGATCCCGGCCCTTTTCCTACACCACCAGGGATGGACGCATCACGATCATGAGCTATTGGCTCATGCCGGAATCGGCTCTCGACGATCCCGAGGAGGCCGCCGATCTCGCGCGACTTGCCTTGGCGGCGGCTCGGCGCTCCAAGGCCGCACCGAAGAAAAACCCTAAGAAAAAAGGCGGCACGACCGTGCCGCCTCGTCGTGCCCGAGAAGCCGGCTAAAGCATCGGACCCAAAAGTGGACTTGCACTTTTGGGGCCAATCCAATGCTTCCACTCTAGGTCAGAGCATCGTTCGGGCGGAAAACCGGGTCCACTTTTCCGCACGATGCTCTAGGCCGGCTATTTCGCTTTCTTGATCGAAACCGGACGCAGCAGGAAGGCTGGCACGTGGTCGCCGAGGCCGACGACCGGCGGCTCGGAATCGTGATCGTGACGGCTGCGGCTTCCCGGGTTTGCCCTGGCCGGTCTCCGGTCCCGCTCCGGGCGGGGGGCGCGGGGCGGCTGCTCCTCGCGGGGAGCCGCGATGGCCTCCTCCTCCCGCTCGGGACGTCTCTCGGCATGGGAGCGACCGCCCTTGCGTCCGCGGGATGGGCGCTCGTCGCCGCGTCCGCGCCGGCGCGAGGGGCGCTCCGACGCCGGCCGCTCGGCCAGGCTTTGTCCTTCCCATTCGATCGACTGGCCGATCAGCTTCTCGATCGCCGCCAGGGACTTCTCGTCTCCCGGACCGACCAGGGTGAAGGAATAGCCGGTGCGCCCCGCGCGGCCCGTTCGGCCGATGCGGTGGACGTAATCCTCGGCGTGATGCGGGGTGTCGTAATTGAAGACGTGGCTGACGGCCGGGATGTCGAGGCCGCGGGCTGCGACGTCGCTCGCCACCAGGATCGGCATCTCGCCGGTGCGGAAGCTGTCGAGCGCCGCCATGCGGGCGTGCTGGTCCATGTCGCCATGCAGGGCCACGGCACCGAAGCCGTGCTTCTGCAGGGATCGGTGGAGGATGGCGACGTCGCGCTTGCGGTTGCAGAACACGATGGCGTTCTGCAGGTCCGTGGCGCTGCGGATCAGGTCGCGCAGGGTCTCGCGCTTCTCGTAATCCTCAGAGCCCGTCGCCACGAGCCGCTGCGTGATCGTGGCCGCTGTGGACGCCGCGCGGGCGACCTCCACCTTGACCGGGTTGTGCAGGAAGGCGTCCGCCAGCCGCTGGATCTCCGGCGGCATGGTGGCCGAGAAGAACAGGGTCTGCCGGGTGAAGGGCACGAGCTTCACGATGCGCTCGATATCCGGGATGAACCCCATGTCGAGCATGCGGTCGGCCTCGTCGATGACGAGCAGTTCGACCCCGCTCAGGAGGAGCTTGCCGCGTTCGAAATGGTCGAGGAGGCGGCCAGGAGTCGCGATGAGCACGTCGACGCCGCGGGTGATCTTGGCGTCCTGGTCCCCGAAGGAGACGCCGCCGATCAGCAGGGCCACCGAGAGGCGGTGGTTGATTCCGTATTTGTCGAAATTGTCCTGGACCTGGGCGGCCAGTTCCCGGGTCGGCTCGAGGATGAGGGTCCTGGGCATGCGCGCCCGGGCTCGGCCGGTTTCGAGCATGGTGAGCATCGGGAGGGTGAAGGCAGCCGTCTTGCCGGTGCCTGTCTGGGCGATTCCCAGAACGTCGCGCCGCGCGAGCACGTGCGGGATGGCCTGCGCCTGGATCGGCGTCGGATCGGTGTAGCCCGCTGCTGCGACGGCCTGTTGAACTTTATCGCTAAGTCCGAGTTCGGCGAACGACATGAATGATTTTACCGTTGAGGGCTGGGCGCGCTCTTCAGTGCCGGCCGCTCGATACGGCAACAAACAGGCGCAAGACTGGTTTCACCTGAGGACTTTACTCAAGCTGATTGTGCGGCGGGACCATAGGACAAGCGCAAGGCTTGTCAATCCAAAGGAAAAGGCTTGATGGCCGAAACACTTGTTTTGATCCCGGGGCTTGCCAATACACCCCGGCTCTACGATGCGCAAATCGCAACGCTTTCCCCATGGCGGCGAATCGTCGTGGCAGACCATACGGTCGACGATTCGCTGTCGGGCATTGCGGCCCGGATCCTCCGGGAGGTGCCCGGCCGCTTTGCGCTGGCCGGTCTATCCATGGGCGGCTACGTCGCCATGGAGGTCATGCGACAGGCGCCGGAACGGATCGAACGGCTGGCGCTCCTGGACACGAGCGCCCGGCCGGACACGCCAGAGGCCCGTTCGGACCGGGAAAGAATGATCGCCCTGGCCGAGGCGGGCCGGTTCGAGGACATCATCTCCAGGCTCTGGCCCCGCCTCGTCCATCCGAGCCGCCAAACCGATCAGGCTCTCCGAGAGGTGGTGGCCGACATGATGAGGGAGGTCGGGAAGGACGCCTATATCCGCCAGCAGCGCGCCATCATGGCCCGTCCCGATTCCCGGCCTCTTCTACCCGGGATCGAAATTCCGACCCTGGTCCTGGTCGGGGAGGGGGATGCGATCACTCCACCCGAGATCGCCCGCGAGATGGCGGAGATGATCGAGTGGTCCTCGCTTGTCGTGATTCCCGACTCGGGGCATCTGTCCAGCCTCGAGCAGCCCGAGCTCGTGACCCAGGCCCTGCGGATGTGGCTTGAGCACGAGTGACCAGGACGGGCAAAAATTCCTCTCTTTTGGATATGGTCAACCAACCGTTAGCGCTCACGTTGCTGAGGAAGACGGCTGCCCGCGACCAAACAAGTACCTGATTAACAAGGTGAATTCTTGTTTGCGTCAGGAAGGGCCTGGTGAGAGCACTGCTCATTGACGTTGCGGAATGTGCGTTTTCTCACCTTCGCTGCCGCTGCGCTAAGCTTCTCGAAAGGGTTGTTGCACAAAAGTGACAGACGTGCCGGCGGCCTTGGGCTAATAGCCATGCCGGATCCCACGAAACAAACGGACCAAAACAGTGAAAAAAATTCTCCTCTCTTCGGTTGCTCTTCTCGGCCTGACCGCCACGGCGATGGCCGCTGACCTTCCGTCCCGTCGCGCTGCTCCGGCTCCGATCGTTGCGGCAGTTCCGGTCTTCACCTGGACGGGCTTTTATGTGGGCGTGAACGCCGGCTACGGCTGGAGCACGAACGACAACAACGCTTTCGTCGACCCGACCACCGGCCTGATCGTGCGTGGCGG
>JAFAAP010000209.1 GCA_023426505.1 Pseudomonadota bacterium | reverse complement strand
TGAGCTCTTTGCGCTCGTCTACGGTGAGCGGGCGTAGTGGATCTTTCTGGTGGCGCGACATGGGGCACCTCGCAACACGAGGATCACCATACCACTATACCAGATCCGACGGCAGACGACCCACTAGGACTTGCAATGTGTAGGATGATCTTTGCTCAAAATCGAGTGTGCCATTCAGCACGAGATTCCCGCTGTCGATCTGAAACAGTCCTCCATAGTTGTTGTCCATACCATAAAGGATCATGTCTCCGTCCGGATCCGTAGCCTGTATCCTTCCGATGACAGTCCCTGGCGTTGCTGCTTCGCTGATGGTGTTGTTTGAGAGCGTCGGCGGAGTAGGAGGATGATTATCGCTTCCGTTATCGGGTCTGCTCCCGTCGACGCCGGCCATGGTGACTGTCGCCGTGGTCATGCGGCCGCTCTTGTCGTAAGCTGAAATCGTTATGGTGTTGTCGTATCGCGACGCGCTTCCTCTTACGAATTCGATGCGCTGGAGGATGTAATTGACGGCTTCGGCGGGCGCATTGTCAGTAAACCCGAACCAGACGTAGGCATTATCGGAGAAGCCCCCATCCTTTGAAAAGTTACCGATGTCCACTCCGTCGAATATGATGTCGAGATCGCCGTCGCTGTCTCTAACCAACGCGAGCCGATCGGTGCCGATGATGCGGATGGAATCGACATCATTCGTGGCTTCAACGATAAGTTTATGGATTGTCCCTTGGTCGTCGCTCACGGTTGCGTCGCTTGAGGCGTCAAGCAAGACAATCTGGCCGGGCTGAACGAGTTGTCTTTCTCCGGACAGGTTAGCGATGACAGGCGGGGGATTGGTGGTGACCAATCCAGTATCGTCGACGACGACATCGTAACCTTGATTGTGAGCCCTGGCCCGATCAGCTTGCGAGAGAGTTCCGAAGAATTGCAGCCTATCATTAATGTTTTCATAAGCATTAAGATAATGGAGTTTTGAAACATCATCGGCGTAGATGGTCGAATTATCATCTACCCAGATCCCCCACGTATAGTTGGTGATGGTTTTGCCTCGAATATCGACGATGGGGCCGGTAACGCGGAGCATCGAGATAAACTGAAAGTTGGTGAGGCTGTCGAACTGCGCAGAAGTCATTTTGACGCTGAAGTCGGCGTCGGTCGTGATTGTTGAGAACCCGCTGAAGGTTGCCTTTGTAAGATCGAAATAGCTGTGCCTCTCTCCGCTCAGCATGAGAGTGTCGTTCCCGCCGCCGACGAAGTTGCCACCGGTCAGTTGTTCAACGGTTATGGTTCTAATCGCCATTGTTCCCTCTAATGGACAGTTCAAGCACTACAACCAGAATTATTATATAAGTTGTAACGTTTCAATAACAGGATGCATTTCCCGGCTCCGTTGTATCGAATTATCGGCCACAGGATTTTCTGATTAAAAGCGTGGACCTTCGCCTGAGCCAAAGGCAAAAACGGAAAAATTTGAGCAACTCAGGTTTTCAGTGCAGCCCTGGCCTGCGCCCAGGCGGAGTGCTCATAGCGGCTTTCGCAGTGCAATATAAGACCGGTCGCATTCGCTTGGCCCTCACGGTCGAGCCCGCTCCGCATTCCGTTTCATCACCGTACTGCCACAACCACTGCCGGGGGCTTCATGTCCGATATCTCTATGGCGGGGACCGATCTGTCGGCCCTGGACAGGAAGGCCGCGCCCCGTTCGCGCCTGGCGGTCGCTCTGATCGAGCTGGCGCTGGCAGTCGGCAGCTTCGGGATCGGGACCGGCGAATTCGCCATCATGGGGCTCCTGCCGAACGTGGCCGACGAGTTCGGGGTGACGACACCCCAGGCGGGCTATGCCATCAGCGCCTATGCGCTCGGCGTCGTGGTCGGGGCTCCCATCATCGCGGTCGCGGCCGCGAAGCTCGCGCGGCAGACGCTGCTCCTCGTCCTGATGGCGGTCTTCGCCCTTGGCAATGCCGTCAGCGCCGTCGCGCCGGGCTTCGAATCCTTCGTGCTCCTCCGCTTCCTGACCGGCCTGCCGCACGGAGCCTATTTCGGCGTCGCGGCACTGGTCGCAGCCTCGCTGGTCGAGCCCAAGAAGCGCACGCAGGCGGTGGCTCGCGTCATGCTGGGCCTGACCGTCGCGACCCTCGTCGGCACGCCGATCGCGACCTGGTTCGGGCAGGCCCTGAGCTGGCGCATCGCCTTCGGGGTCGTGGGCTTTCTCGGGGCGCTCACGGTCGCGCTCATCTGGCTGTTCCTGCCGAAGGACAAGGTGCAGGAGGGGGCGAGCCCCTTGCGGGAACTCGGCGCCTTCAGGCGCAAACAGGTCTGGTACACACTGGGCATCGGCGCCGTCGGCTTCGGCGGCCTGTTCTCGGTCTTCTCCTACATCGCGTCCACCGCCACGCAGGTCGCCGACATGCCGGAGAGCGCCGTCCCGGTGATGATGGCGCTCTTCGGCTCCGGCATGATCATCGGCAATCTGGTCGGCGCCTGGTTCGCCGACAGGAACCTGATCGGCACGATCGCCGGCACTCTCGTCGGCAGCGTCATCGTCATGTCGGTGCTCTCGCTGACGGCCGAGAACCCCTACATGCTGTCGGTCTGTGTGTTTCTCGTCGGCTGCAGCGTAGCCATCGGGCCGGCGCTCCAGACGCGCCTCATGGACGTGGCGGCCGATGCCCAGACCCTGGCGGCGGCGCTCAACCATTCGGCCTTCAATATCGCCAATGCGCTCGGCGCCTGGCTCGGCGGTCTCGCCATCGCGTGGGGCTACGGCTTCGCCTCGACCGGCTGGGTCGGGGCGATCCTGGCGGTGGGCGGCCTCGGCGTCCTGGCGCTGTCCGTCGCGAGCGAGCGGCGGTCGCGCGCCTAATCCTGCCGCAGCGGCCGCGCCTCGAAGGTCATGCGGGACGGGTTGTGCCCCAGGTTGCGGGGCATGCGCTCGATCCCGAAGCCCGCCTCGCCGGCAATGTCGGCGATGTCCTCCTCCGTGTACTGGGCAAGGCCGATCTCCTCGCGGATCTTGCGGTATTCGGAGAAGGCCGTGCGGCCGAGGCCCAGGAGGGCGGATTTCAGGAAGCCGCCCTGCCAGGCAAGGGACAGGAGCGCCTTGGCGTCCGTCACCGGGCTCACATCGGGCGGGATCACGTCGGCGAGGATCAGGCGGCCGTCGGCTTTGAGCTTGCCGTGCCAGACCTTCAGCAGCCCACGCAGCTCGTCCAAGGACAGATACTGCAGCAGCGAGTTCACGACGATCAGGTCGAGGGAGGCGTCCGGCAGGTTCGCGATCGCCTCCGGGGCCAGGATGGTGATCCCGTCGTTCCGGCCGAACCGCTCGTCGAGGCGCTCGCGCACCAGGGGCGCGGCGTCGCTGAGATAGAGATGGCCGCATTTCGCCGCGATCCGGTCGGCGAACAACGCTTCGCCGCAGCCGTAATCGAGCACGGCCGCATGGGCCGAGGGGATCAGGCCGATGATGTCGTTGGCCACGAGCCGGTAATGCAGGAGCTTGTGCCGCTCGCTCACATAGATCGGCGTGTCTTGGTTCCAGTAGTCTCGCCAGTTCATGGCGAGACTCCTAGCTGAACGTCAGAGGCGCGTCATCACCCGTTGCGCCATAGTTTCACCAAAGGCCCGTCCGGCCCGTCGACCGGATCCGCGTCCGGCAGCGGCACCTGGGCGATGCGCTGGCGCGCCGCCGCGATGGCGTGGGGATCGTCGCGGATCTCGTCCCAGTCCCGGCCATCCGCATAGGCGCCGACGACCAGGAGATCGCCGTTGCTGTTGATCAGCGCGTGCCCGACACCGGCCGGGATGACCACCACGTCGCCCGCCGTCAGGCCGACAAGTTCGCCGTCCTCGCCGCCGAAGCGCACGGTGGCCGATCCTGACGCGATGCCGAGCACCTCGTGGGCGGTCGAATGATAGTGGTGATAGGGGTGGATGCCGTTGCGCCAGGAATTGGTCCAGCCGTTCTTCTGGAAGGTGTTCTCGAAGGCCTTGGCCGGATCCGGGTTCGAGGGTCGGATGGCCCCCTGGCGCACGATGAGGGGCAGGGAATTGTTCGGGATAAGGCCGTTGTCATTGAACACGTAGGTGTCCGTCTTGAGGGGCGCGTTGTACTCGCCGCGAGCGCCGTAACCTTTCGCCTGGGCCATTCTCGTCCTCCAATGAAGTCGGGAAAGAACGCACAGGGACTCGGAAAGATCGAGCGTGGCCGCTCTTTCACGGCCTGTTGACGATGCGTACCCC
>JAFAAP010000126.1 GCA_023426505.1 Pseudomonadota bacterium | reverse complement strand
GGTCCTGGATCCCCTTCCCGGCCTTTTCGGGCCGCCGGGGATGACACGAACCCGAACCTCTTTCCCCGTCCCATGTTCATGGTCTACAGGCTCTCGGCTGGCCTCCCCGGGGCAGGCAGTCTAGAGTCGGGCCGAGGAAAGACAGGTACCATCATGCGTCACTGGCGTGCCCCGTTCGACCGGCAGGGCTACCACCACGGCAACCTCAAGGAAGCTCTCATCGAGGCGGCGCAGCGCTTCATCGCCGAGCGGGGCCTCGGAGGCTTCACCCTGGCGGATGCCGCCAAGCTCGTGGGCGTGACGCCGGCGGCACTCTATCGCCATTTCCGGGGCCGGGAGGCCCTGGTGGCGGAGGTGGCCTTCCGGGGCTTCACGGAACTCTCCAGCCGGCTCGGCCGCGCCCTCCAGAGCGACGGGACGCCCCTCGAGCGCTTCACCCGCATGGGCGAGGCCTATCTCGCCTTCGCCGAGCAGGAGCCCGGCTTCTATGCCGCCATGTTCTCGGCCAAGCCGGTGGACGGGGAGGCCTGCGGGCCCAAAGGCAAGGTGGAGGCCGGCAAGACGGAAGCCGAGGCCAAGCCCGGTGGCAACGCCTTCGACTTCCTGGTTCACGCCCTCTCCGACACCTTCCCGGACGGGTTCAAGGGCGTCGACGTGCGCTTCATCGCCATCGAGGTCTGGGCCCTGTCCCACGGCATCGCCACCCTGGACGCGGCCGGACAGCTCCCCAAGGGACCGGGCCTGCCGGACAAGTACGAGTTGCTGCGGGCCGGCGTGCTCGCCCTCGTGCACGGGGCCCTGCAGCGGGGCCGGTCGATCGGCTGAGCCTCCCCGCAGAAGCTCCCTTCCGCTGCGGGAGCTGCCGTCGGTATTCCATCCGTCCTCATCCTGAGGAGCGGCGTAGCCGCGTCTCGAAGGATGCTTCCCGTGCCCTCTGGAGACGCCTCGCCCTTCGAGACGCTTCGCTCTTCAGGGTGAGGCTATGAGGGAGCAGCCGCTCGGCATGCGGGCTGTGCAGCGGGAGCCCCGCCGCCATCGGCAAGGCGCCCCCGAAAATTCGCATCGCTCACTCTTGAAAGCGCCGTAAAGGCCACGCATGTAAATGTTGTTAGCATTAACATGGTGGGACTTCTCGATGTCTGACTCTGCTTCAACCGCCTGGAACTCGGGCCCGCAATCGGGCCCGTGGAACAACGGCGCTCACCGCCGCTGCGGGCGTCCGCCCCGGCGCGCGTTGGAAATCGCCGGCATCGTCCTGGGCTTCATCTGGTTCTGGCCGCTCGCGCTGGCCTACGTGGTATGGAAAATGATGGGTTATCCGAAATACGACGAGGCGAAAGCCTTCTTCCGCGAGAACCTCGGCCGCGTCGCCGATGACCTCTTCTCATCCCGGCGTCCGGCGGCCGACTTCGGCTTCGGCGGTGGAACCGGCAATGCCGCCTTCGAGGAGTACCGCCGCAGCGAGCTGCGCCGCCTCGAGGAGGAGCGCCGCAAGCTCGATGAGGAGGCTCGCGCCTTCCGCGACTTCGTCGAGGAGCTGAAGCGGGCGAAGGACCGCGAGGAGTTCGACGCCTTCATGGCCAAGCGCCGCGCCGACCGCAACAACAACGGCCCGACCGAGGTCTGACCTCGATCATGCGGAGCGCCCCCGGGGGCGCTCCGTTTTTCGTTTGTCAGATCCGGCGCAGGCAGCCGGCCGCGAGCTTCACGAAGGCGCGCGCGCGGTGCGAGAGCGCCTCGGGCTCGGGCTTCGACCAGTCGATCCCGTGCTTCTCCTCGGACGAGATCTCCCCGAAGGTCTTGTCCAATCCCTCCGGCTGGAACATCGGGTCGTAGCCGAACCCCTGGGTTCCTCGCGGCGGCCAGACCACCTGCCCGAAGATCCTTCCCTCGAACAGCTCCTCGTGCCCGTCCGGCCAGGCGATGACCAAGGCCGACACGAAATGCGCCTTCCGGTTGCCTTCCGCCGTCACGCCGCGCTTCTGGAGCTCGCGCTCGACCCGCGCCATGGCGCCCGGAAAGTCCTTGTTCGGCCCCGCCCAGTTGGCCGTGAACAGGCCCGGCGCCCCGTCGAGGGCGTCGACGCACAGGCCGGAATCGTCGGAGAGCGCGGGCAGGCCCGTGGCCTTGGCGGCCGCATGAGCCTTGATGGCCGCGTTCTCCGAGAACATGTAGCCGGTCTCGTCCGGCTCGGGCAGGCCGAGCTCGCCCGCCGACACCGCCTCGACCCCGAAGGGCGCCAGCAGCTCCTGCATCTCGCGCAGCTTGCCGGGATTGTGGGTCGCGATGACGACCTTGCCGGTGAGGTGACGGGGCATGATCAGGCCACGGCCTTCTTCTGGAGATCGACGAGCTGGGAGACGCCCGCCTTGGCGAGGCGCAGCAGGCCCAGGAACTCCTCCTCCGAGAAGGGCTTGCCCTCCGCCGTGCCCTGCACCTCGACGATGCCGCCGGAGCCGGTGATGACGAAGTTCGCGTCCGTCTCGGCGGCCGAATCCTCGGCGTAGTCCAGGTCCAGGACGGGCCTGCCCTGGTAGATGCCGCAGGACACGGCCGCGACCGGCTCGCGCAGCGGGTTGATCGAGATGATCGAGCGGCCCTGCATCCAGGCGAAGCAGTCGTGCAGCGCCACCCAGGCGCCGGTGATGGAGGCCGTGCGCGTGCCGCCATCGGCCTGAATCACGTCGCAGTCGACGACGATCTGGCGCTCGCCCATGGCCGGAAGGTTCACGACTGCGCGGAGCGAGCGGCCGATGAGGCGCTGGATCTCCTGCGTTCGGCCGGAGGGCTTGCCGGAATTGACCTCGCGCTTGGTGCGCTCATGGGTCGCGCGGGGCAGCATGGAGTATTCCGCCGTGACCCAGCCGCGGCCGGTGCCGCGCAGCCACGGCGGCCCCTTCTCCTCGAGCGAGGCGGTGCAGAGCACCCGGGTGTTCCCGAAGGACACCATGCACGAGCCTTCCGCATAACGCGCGACGCCGCGCTCCAGGGTGACGGGGCGCAGCTCGTCCGGGGCGCGATTGGAAGGACGCATGGCAAATCTCTCCGTAAGCTCGAAATGTGGGAAGCGTCATAATCCCCCGGATCACGAAAGCAAGCGCAGGCTTGCCTAAAGCCCCCCGCATCCGCACATAATAGGGTCACAAAAGGCTCACCGACGAGGACCGAAGAACCGTCCGATGCATATTCCGGGTTCACCTTCCAGCCTGTCAGAAATTCGCGCCATCGCGGAGCTGAACGACCGCTCGCGCGAGATCTTCCGCCAGATCGTCGAGACCTATCTGACGACCGGCGAGCCCTTAGGCTCGCGCAATCTCTCGCGCCTCCTGCCGATGTCGCTCTCGCCGGCCTCGATCCGCAACGTCATGGCCGACCTCGAAGCCGCGGGCCTGATCTTCGCCCCGCATACGAGCGCGGGCCGCCTGCCGACCGAGACGGGCCTGCGCTTCTTCGTCGACGCGATGCTGGAGATCGGCGACGTCACGGCCGAGGAGCGGGCGCGCATCGAATCGCAGATGCGGGCCGCGGTGTCGGGCCACACCCTCGAAACCGCCCTGACCGAGGCCACGACGCTGCTCTCCGGCGTCTCCCGCGGCGCCGGCGTGGTGGTGACGTCGAAATCCAATGTGCGCCTGAGGCACATCGAGTTCGTGCGGCTCGATCCCAGCCGCGCGCTCGTGGTGCTGGTGTCGGAGGACGGCTCGGTGGAGAACCGCCTCCTCGAGCTGCCCCCGGGCCTGCCCGCGAGCGCCCTGGTGGAGGCCGGAAACTTCCTCAACGCCCGCATCCAGGGCCGCACCCTCGGCGACGTGCGCCAGGAGCTGGAGACCCGCCGCAACGACATGGAGCGCGAGCTCGACGCGATCACCGCGCGCCTCGTCGAGGCCGGGCTTGCGACCTCGGTCGGCAACGCGGCCTCGCGCCAGCTCATCGTGCGCGGCCAGGCCAACCTCCTCGACGACCTGAAGGCCGCCGAGGACCTGGAGCGGATCCGCCTGCTCTTCTCCGACCTCGAGACCCAGACCGACGTCATCGACCTCCTGAGCCGCGCTGAGGGCGGCGAGGGCGTGCGCATCTTCATCGGGTCGGAGAACAAGCTGTTCTCCCTGTCGGGCTCGTCGATGATCGCCGCTCCCTTCCGTGACGGCAGCCAGAAGATCGTCGGCGTGCTCGGGGTCATCGGCCCGACCCGGCTCAACTACGCCCGCATCGTCCCGATGGTGGACTACACCGCCAAGGTGATCTCCCGGATCCTGGAGCGGGGGCGTTAGTCTTTTCCAGGATCTCCGGGTCTAAGCATCCCGGATCGCTGCCCCCGCCGGGCCCTGGGCAGCGACGCGGCACCGGCTCTCTTGGCTTTGAGGGGCCACCCTGCTATTGCGGCCTGAACATTCTTATATTTGCAAGATTATGACCGCTCGCACCTTCGACAACATCCGGAACTTCTCCATCGTGGCCCATATCGACCACGGGAAGTCCACCCTGGCCGACCGCCTGATCCAGACGACGGGCGCGCTCTCCGCCCGCGAGATGACGGAGCAGGTGCTCGACAACATGGACATCGAGCGCGAGCGCGGCATCACCATCAAGGCGCAGACCGTGCGCCTCGAATACAAGGCCGAGGACGGCAAGACCTATATCCTAAACCTGATGGACACCCCCGGCCACGTGGACTTCGCCTACGAGGTCTCGCGGTCGCTCGCCGCCTGCGAGGGCTCGCTGCTGGTGGTGGACGCCTCCCAGGGCGTGGAGGCCCAGACGCTCGCCAACGTCTATCAGGCCATCGACGCCAACCACGAGATCGTGCCGGTCCTCAACAAGATCGACCTGCCGGCCGCCGATCCGGACCGGATCAAGGAGCAGATCGAGGAGGTGATCGGCATCGACGCCTCCGACGCGGTGCCGATCTCGGCCAAGACCGGCCTCAACATCGAGGGCGTGCTGGAGGCCATCGTCCAGAAGCTGCCGCCGCCCAAGGGCGACCCGGACGCGCCCCTGAAGGCGCTGCTGGTCGATTCCTGGTACGACCCGTACCTCGGCGTCGTGATCCTGGTCCGCGTGGTGGACGGCACGCTGAAGGTCGGCCAGCGCGTGCGCTTCATGTCGACGGGCAGCAGCCACGACGTCGACCGCGTCGGCCAGTTCACCCCGAAGGCGCTGCTGACGGGCGAACTGGGGCCGGGCGAGATGGGCTTCATCACGGCGGCCATCAAGGACATCACGCTCACCAAGGTGGGCGACACCATCACCGACGAGAAGAAGCCGGCGTCCGAGGCGCTGGCCGGTTTCAAGCCGTCCATCCCCGTGGTGTGGTGCGGCCTCTTCCCGGT
>JAFAAP010000311.1 GCA_023426505.1 Pseudomonadota bacterium | reverse complement strand
TTCTGCCAGAGCCCAAGGGAGATGGCCGGAAGATCGAGACCGCTGCGGCCGCAGCGGCGGTAGGTCATTCGATTGTAGCGATCATCGGAGGCGATATATGGCGTCATGGCTCACCCGTTGGCATGTGGGCTGTTCGTACGGAACTCTCTGCTCATCTTCAGCAGATTCTCGACCTCGCTGCCATATAGGCCCGGTGCTGCCGCGAGAAAGAACCCGGCCACGCCTTTGCCCTTCCAGGAGGCCCTTCTATATTGCTCCGCTGTGCGGTTCCGCGAGTCGCACCCCGGTGCCCACGGTCAGTGAGGTGAACAGTGTCAGCGGTCGTGGATTCCCACCAGCATTTCTGGTCCCTCGACGCCCCCTGGTTCGACTGGCCGGCGCCCGACCTGGCGGCGATCTACAGAGATTTCGGGCCGAAGGATCTGTCGCCGCTGCTTCAAGCCTCCGGCGTGTCGCAGACCGTGATCGTGCAGGTGGCGCCCGACCCGGCCGAGACCTACCATCTCCTGGAGCTTTCCGAGCGCACCTCGTTCGTCGCTGCGGTCGTCGGCTGGATCGATCTGGAGCAGGGAACCGGCTTGGCCGACCTCGAGCGGTTCGCCGGCCATCCGAAGCTCCGGGGCATCCGGCCGATGATCCAAGCCATCCCCGATCCCGAGTGGATGCTGAGCCCCGCGCTGGCACCCTGTCTCGCTGCGGTCGAGAGGCTCGGGCTCACCTTCGATGCTCTTGTGAAGCCGCAGCATCTTGCCGCGCTTGCAGCCTTCGTCGACCGCTACCCGAACCTTCCGGTCGTGGTGGATCACGGGGCCAAGCCCGAGATCGCGCGCGGCCGGGACGGATTTGCCGCCTGGGCTCGCGGCGTCGCCAGCGTGGCGGAGCGCCCGCACGTCTTCTGCAAGCTTTCCGGACTGCTCACGGAGGCTGGAGACAGAACCGGGTGGCACGATCTCCGGCCGTTCGTCGAGCATCTCCTGGCTGTCTTCGGGCCACGCCGCCTGATGTGGGGCTCCGATTGGCCTGTCGTGGAGCTTGCCGCTCCCTATGGCACATGGCTCGACTATGTGAGGCGCTACATCTCGACCCTGTCGGCCGACGAGCAGGATCGCATCCTGGGCGGGACTGCCCGCGACTTCTACCGGCTGGAAACGCCCTGACCGACACCTTAACGTTCCAACACCTTGCTGAGGATCCGGCACGATGAAGCGACGCAGAATCGGCGAAACCCCGCTCGAAGTCACTGAAATCAGCTTCGGCGGGGCCGCCATCGGAGGGCTCTACCGCGCCGTGCCCCGTGAGGCTGCGGAAGCGACGTTCAAGGTCGCCTGGGATGCGGGGATCCGGTACTTCGACACTGCCCCCTTCTACGGCTTCGGCCTCTCCGAGCGCCGGATGGGGGATTTCTTGAGAGAGAAGCCGCGGGACTCGTATGTGCTGTCCACCAAGGTCGGAAGGCTGCTGAGCCCTGTCCCCGAGGGCCAGGTGCCGGATCACGGCTATGTGGAGCCCCTGCCCTTCCGGGTAGACTACGACTACAGCTACGACGGCATCATGCGGTCGGTCGAGTTCAGCCTCGCGCGACTTGGCCTGAATCGGATCGACATCCTCTTCGTCCACGACATAGGCGTCTACACCCACGGCGACGAGGCAAACCGCAAGCACTTTCGCGACCTGATGGACAGCGGCATGCGGGCGCTGGAGCTTCTGAAGAGCGGCGGCGCCATTTCGGCTTTCGGCCTCGGCGTGAACGAGGTTCAGGTCTGCCTCGACGTGATGACGAGGGCCCCGATCGACTGCATTCTTCTGGCCGGACGCTATACGTTGCTCGATCGCGATGCGACTCGTGAACTTCTTCCCCTCTGCACCAAATCGAGGACGTCCCTCATCATCGGCGGTGTGTTCAATTCCGGCATCCTTGCCACCGGCCCCGTACCGGGGGCCCACTTCGATTATGGTCCTGCGGACGAGGACGTCGTCCGGCGGGTCACCCGCATGGAGCAGATTGCAGACGAGCAAGGCATTCCGCTGGCGGCGGCAGCGCTCCAGTTCCCCCTCCGCGACCCCACCGTTTCCACCGTGCTGATCGGAACGGCGAAGCCTGGCAGCCTCGAACGCAACCTCGACAACCTGTCGGTGGAGGTTCCCGAGATGGCTTGGCCCGACTTCGATTCCGTCGCCATGAACAAGTAGAGGAGCTTTTCCATGCTTCGCGGCATACACCCTCTTCTCGGTCCCGATCTCCTGCATGCCCTACGGAGCCTCGGGCATGGGGACGAAGTCGTGATCGCGGACGCGAACTTTCCGGCCCATTCGCTCGGCCCACAAGTGATCCGGCTCGACGGGATCGACGCCCTCGTGGCAGCCGACGCGATCCTGACCCACCTTCCTCTCGATACCTTTGCGGAGGCGGCCGCGTTTCGCATGGAAGTCGTTGGCGATCCGGCAGCGGTGCCGCCGATCTGCGAGAGTTTCGCCGAACTCGTGAAAAATCTGGCCGGACCCTTCGAGATCGTGCCGCTCGAACGCTTCGCGTTCTATGATCGCGCCCGCCGGGCTTCCTTCATCGTCGCGACGGGGGAACGGCGCCTCTACGGCAATCTCATCCTCAAGACCGGTGTTCTCCCGCTCGAATAAAGCTCGTCGGGCACGTGACATGTTAGTCCGCGCCATGCTTAAATGCCCAAAATACCAGTGCAAGCGTCCTAACTCTCAACAGGCCCGCCAAGGGCCGGACCCAGGGAGGAGTTCACGGTGTCACTTCTGGTATTGGAGGATGTCGGAAAGGAGTTCGGCGCGATCCGGGCCCTGTCGAATGTCAGCCTGACGATTCAGCCCGGCGAGGTCGTCGGCCTGATGGGCGATAACGGCGCCGGCAAGTCGACGCTGGTGAAGATCATTGCTGGCAACTTCAAGCCATCACACGGCAGGGTGCATTTCGACGGCCGGGAGGTTCACTTTTCGAAGCCGGTCGACGCCCGTGAGGTCGGGATCGAGGTGGTCTACCAGGACCTCGCGCTCGCCGACAATCTGACGGCGGCCGCGAACGTGTTCCTCGGGCGCGAATTGAAGCGCCGGATCGGGCCCTTCTCGTTCCTCGACCATGCGGCCATGAACCAGCGGACGGCTGCGCTGTTTCGGGAACTCAAATCGGAGACGCGTCCCGACGACGTCGTCAGGGCCATGTCGGGCGGACAGCGCCAGGCGGTCGCCATCGCCCGAACCCGCCTGGCGCGGGCCAAGCTGATCCTCATGGACGAACCGACGGCTGCGATCTCCGTCCGCCAGGTCGCGGAGGTGCTCGACCTCATCCGGCGGCTGAAGGATGCCGGGATCGCCGTGATCCTCATCTCGCATCGTATGCCTGACGTGTTCTCGGTCTGCGAACGGGTCGTCGTCATGCGCCGGGGCAGCAAGGTGGCCGACAAGCCGATCGGCGAATCCAGTCCCGAGGAAGTGACGGCCCTGATCACGGGCGCCAAGGAGGCTGCCTAATGAACGATGTCTCGCAGCTTTCAGGCGCTCGGACGGCGGATGCCGGCGATTTCGCCAATGTCGGCCGAACGCAATGGTGGCGCCGCGGTTTCTTCGCCAGCCAGACCGCCTATGTGGCGGTCGCGCTGGTCGTCATCATGGTCATCATGTCGGTGCTCAGCTCCGCCTTCCTCAGCCCCGGCAATCTCGCGAACGTCGCCAAGAACTTCTCCTTCGTCGGCATCGTCACGCTGGGCGTGACGCTCGTCATCATCACCGGCGGCATCGATCTTTCGGTCGGCTCGACCATGGCGCTTTCGGCGATCACCTGCGCGATCGTCATGCAGAAAGTGAGCGGAACGGGGCTCGATGCCATGCCGCTCTCGGGCATGATCGTGTCGATCCTCTGCGGGTTGGGCGTCGCACTTCTCATTGGGCTCGCGAACGGACTTTTGATCGCCAAGGTCGGTCTTTCGCCGTTCGTGACGACGCTCGGCATGCTCTCCATTGTCCGAGGCCTGGCTTATGCGGTCACCGAAGGCCGCGGACAGGCTCCCACGGGACCTGATGTGAACACCTTCTATGAGGTGACCGACGGAAATCTCGCAGGCGTGCCTGTTGCGGTCATTTATCTGCTCGTGCTGGCCGCAATCCTGAGCCTCGTTCTCCATCACACTGCTTTCGGACGGCACGTCTTCGCACTCGGCGGCAACGAGAAGGCCGCGGCGCTGACGGGCATTTCCGTCGATCGGGTCAAGATCGCCGTCTATGTCCTATCATCGCTCTCCGCCGGATTTGCCGGCATCCTGATGGTCGGCTGGCTCGGCTCCGCGCCCGCCAATCTCGCAACCGGGTACGAGCTGACGATCATCGCGGCGGCCGTGATCGGAGGCGCTAACCTGACCGGGGGCGTCGGCGGTCCGGCCGGCGCGGTGATCGGCGCACTTCTCATTGAGGTCATCCGCAACGGGCTCGTGCTCGCCGGGATCAACGCCTATTGGCAGATCGTCCTGGTCGGCGGGATCATTATCCTGGCGGTCCTCGTCGATCGCCTGCGGACCCTGCGCATGACCCCATGAGCCGCTCGGGGCGGGCAATCATGTCCGCCGAGAGAGCGTACGACGACAAGCGGCCATGACGGGCCGCCAACGAGAACCCCGGCCACGGGGCATGGATCAACCAGGAGGAAAGCATGATGAACAGACTGATCCTCGCCGCGGCGGCCGCCCTTGCGCTCGCCACTCCAGCGGCGGCTCAGCAGACCTACCGGTTCGCGATCGTCCCGAAGGCGATGAACAACCCCTATTTCGACCTTTCCCGCGACGGGTGCATGAAGCGCGCCAAGGAGCTCGGGAACGTGGAGTGCATCTACAAAGGCCCGGTCGAGCACGAGCCGGCAAGCCAAGCGCAGATCATCCAGGACCTGATCAGTCAGAAGGTCGACGGCATCGCCATTTCCGTCGCCGATGCTGCAGCGGCCGTGCGCGTGATCAAGGCGGCGCGCGATGCCGGCATCCCGGTCATCACCTTCGACGCGGACGCGCCCAACTCCGCCCGCCAGGCCCATGTCGGCACCGACAACCGGGCCATGGGGCGCGCGCTCGGCGAGGAACTCCTGAAGCTCCGGCCGGATGGCGGGAAATACGCCATGGTGTCTGGCGGTCCCGCTGCGGCGAACCTGAAGGAGCGCGTGGAGGGCGTGCGCGACGCGCTCAAGGGTTCGAAATGGACCGAGGTGTCGGGCTCGCCGACCTACTGCAACGACGACCTCGCCTTGGCCGTCCAGCAGATGCAGGACCTGAAGACGGCGAACCCGGACTTGGCGGCAATCGTCCCGGTCGGCGGATGGCCGATGTTCGTGCCCGAGGCCTACAAGAGCTTCGTGAACAAGAACAAGGCCGCCATGGATCAGGGCAAGTTCACCCTCGTGGTGGCCGACACCCTCAAGGTCCAGCTTGAGCTGCTCCGCGACGGCTTCGCCAACGCCCTCGTGGGCCAGCGGCCCTACGAGATGGGCGAGCGGGCCATGGACATCCTGCTCAAGCTCAAGAAGGGCGAGAAGGTCGACGATATCGTCTATGCGGGCATCGACCGGGTCACGAAGGACAATGTGGGGACGATGCTGAAGTAGCCTCCTTCGGGTCCTGCTCTTCTATCGGACCGGAGAGGTCCCGGCCTCTCCGGCGGGGATTCGGCCTGCCCTCGCACTCCACAGGAGCAATCTCCGTGAGATCGGTCCCGGGGACGGCTCCGGCTGTACGCCGGCTCCGCATCGCTCCGGCCCAGCCTCGGCCGAAAGGGCCCGCCCTGCCCCCTTCGTGACCTTTAACCGCGCCGAGGCATGTTGCGAGGGAGCGCGGCCTGCGATATCGAGCGTTCCTGTTACATTCCCTAACGCGTGGGAATATCGACCTTACCTACGACCTGGGACGAACTGAGCCGTTCGCTCCAGGGGAGAAGTCTTGTGACGACACAGGTTCCCGCATCGGCCTATCCCCAGGACGCCATCTTCGAGCGCCTCGTCGACGCCGTCACGGATTTCGCCATCTACATGCTGGACTGCGAAGGTCGGGTCGCGAGCTGGAACGTGGGGGCCAAGCGTATTCAGGGGTGGAGCGAGAGCGAGGTCATCGGCCAGCACCTCTCCGTCTTCTATCCGCCGGACGATGTCTCGGCCGGAAAGCCCGATGCGGCCCTCAGAGCCGTTCAGGAGAGCGGCCGCTACGAGGAGCAGGCCCTGCGGCTGCGCAAGGACGGCACAACCTTCATGGCGCACGTCACGATGACCCCCTTGAAGAACGAGGCGGGGGAGCTCCGCGGCTACGCCAACGTCACCCGGGACATCACCGAACGGGTGGCGGCCGAGGAGGCTCTCAAGTCCCGCGAGGCCCACCTGCGCTCGATCCTGGAGACGGTGCCCGACGCCATGATCGTCATCGACGAGCAGGCTCTGATCCAGTCCTTCAGCGCCGCCGCGGAGCGCCTGTTCGGCTGCGAGGCGGGCGAGGTCATCGGCGAGAACATCAAGATCCTGATGCCGGAGCCCTATCGCGGGCAGCACGACGGCTACATGCAGCGCTATCTCACGACGGGCGAACGGCGCATCATTGGGATCGGCCGGGTCGTCGTGGGCCAGCGCAAGGACGGATCGACCTTCCCCATGGAGCTTGCCGTCGGCGAGATGCGATCGGGCGGCCAGCGCTACTTCACCGGTTTCATCCGCGACCTGACCGAGCGCCAGCGCACCGAGGCCCGCCTTCAGGAGCTTCAGTCCGAGCTCGTTCACATGTCCCGATTCACGGCGCTGGGCGAGATGGCTTCGACCCTCGCGCACGAGATCAACCAACCCCTGACGGCCATCGCGAACTATCTGAAAGGGTGCCGGCGTCTGCTGGAACAGAGCCAGGACGAGCACGCGCCGATGCTTCGGGAGGCCGTCAGCCAAGCGGCAGAGCAGGCGCTCAGGGCCGGCCGCGTCATCCGCCATCTGCGCGAGTTCGTCTCGCGCGGAGAGAGCGGCCGGCACATCGAGAGCCTGCCCAAGCTCATCCAGGAGGCGAGCGCATTGGCCCTCGTCGGCGCCAAGGAGAAAGGCGTCAGGGTTGCCTATCGGTTCGCCCCGGAAGCCGAACTGGTGCTCGCGGATCGGATCCAGATCCAGCAGGTCCTACTCAACCTGATCCGGAATGCCATCGAGGCCATGCAGGATTCGTCGCGACGTGAGCTCGTCGTCGCCACGGTTCCCCAGGACAACGACGGAATGGTCGAGATCAGCGTCGCCGATACCGGCTCCGGCATCGCCGAGGAAATCACCGAGCAGCTGTTCCAACCCTTCATCACGACGAAGAAGAACGGGATGGGTGTCGGGCTTTCCATCTGCCGGACCATCGTCGAGGCGCACGGAGGCAGGATCTGGGCTGAGTCGAAGCTCGGCGAGGGAACCACGTTCCGGTTCACCTTGCGGATGGTGAAGGAGGAGGAGTTGGCGAATGCCGAGTAACGGAACCGTTCATGTGGTGGACGATGACCTGGCGGTTCGCCAGTCCCTATCCTTCCTTCTCGCCACCGTAGGTCTTCCGGTTCGCCTCCACGAGTCGGCAGTCGCGTTCCTCGAATCCGTTCAGGAGCCGATTGCCGGTTGCATCGTCACCGATGTCAGGATGCCCGAGATCGACGGCATCGAGTTCCTGCGCCGTCTGAAATCGCGCGGCGTCTCGGCGCCCGTGATCGTCATGACCGGCCATGCGGACGTTCCTCTCGCAGTCGAGGCCATGAAGCAGGGGGCCATCGACTTCATCGAAAAACCCTTCGATGACGACCTTTTCCTTGCGGCCGTCCGAGCGGCTCTCGACCGGCAGGAGCAGAATGCTCAACAGAGCAGCCACGCCGCGGAGATACAGGCCAGGCTCGACTCCCTGTCCGAGCGGGAGCGGCAGGTGTTGGACGGCCTCGTGGCCGGCAAGGCCAACAAGGTGATCGCCTATGATCTCGGCATCAGCCCGCGCACGGTCGAGATCTACAGGGCCAATGTCATGGGCAAGATGCAGGCGGCCAGTCTGTCGGAACTCGTCCGGATGGCTCTCCTGTCCGGCCTCGTGAGGGATGTATAAGGCCTTAAGGGTTTTCCCTGAGGTGCTGCTCCGAGCTTTTTGAGAGGGATCAAATCTTTCCAACGCGACTTCCGGTAGACCTTGGACGTTGCCCACGAGCCCTATTGCAAGGTCTGTCATGCTCCCGAACCCGGGATCCGTTCTCATCGTCGACGACGATGCCGCGGTCCGCAACTCGCTGAAGTTCGCCCTCGGCATCGAGGGAATGGACGTGCGCCTCTACGGCAGCGGGGTCGAGCTCCTGGCCGACGACCACCTGCCGGACCATGGCTGCCTCGTGGTCGACTACCACATGCCGACCATCAACGGCATTCAGCTCGTCGGCATCCTCCATGGCCGCCACAGGCATTATCCGACCATCCTGATATCCGGCCATGTCAGCGACGACGTCCGCCAGCGTGCGGCCGCAGCCGGGATCCATGAGGTGCTCGAGAAACCCCTTCATGACGAGACCCTGATGAACAGCATCCGTACGGCGCTCTCGACCGGCGGCCCGGAATCCAGGGCTGGGCTAAGCTCTGCTGGGACCTAAGGGAAACCCCTTAGGGAGCTTATCTGAATTTCTGAACGGCCTCCGCGGCGGTACCCATTGTCCAACGTCAATGACCTGGGACACGAGGGTTCCGATGCACACCATGGCCACCGCCCACACCGCTACTCCGGCCGCTGCGATCATCGCACGGGGACCCCAGCAGGCTCGTCCTGTCCCGGCCACGGACATCGCTGCGCCGACCGCCGGCTCCGTCCGCTCCTATACGAAGGACGAGGAAATCTTTTCGGAGGGCGATCGCGCCGCTTACCTTTACAAGGTGGTCTCCGGGGTCGTGCGCACCTCCAAGCTCCTGAGCGACGGCCGCCGTCAGATCGACGCCTTCCATCTGGCCGGGGACATCTTCGGCATCGAGACGGGCGACGAGTATCGCTTCAGCGCAGAAGCCGTCGGGGACGCCGTGGTCATCGCCTACCGCCGCTGCAGCATCGAGACGCTGGCCGCAACCGATACCCAGTTCGCGCAGCAGTTCGTCCGGGGCATGATGCGCTCCCTCGAGCGGGCACAGGATCATATGCTCCTCCTCGGCCGCAAGACCGCTCTGGAGAAGATCGCCACCTTCCTTCTCGACCTCGCTGAGCGGGCCTCCGGTGACGACGGCGCAGTCGACCTTCCCATGTCCCGCGCCGATATCGCCGACCATCTCGGCCTGACGATCGAGACGGTCTCCCGCTCGCTCACCCAGCTGGAGCGCGGTGCCGTCATCAAGCTACCGTCGACGCGCCATATCGTACTCAGCGACAAGGCCGCTTTGCGCCGCCTCAATGCCTGAACAAAGTTTGCCTATCGAAGACGGAGACCCGATCATGCCCCTGAACAATGTGAAGAACATTCTTGTCGGCTTCACCGAGGAAGAGGAACGTCCGTCTTCCGCACTGAGCTATGGCCTCTCCTTGGCGCGTGACGCCGGTGCCCACGTGACCGCGCTCTCGGCTTCCGTGAAGCTGATGATGGCCCATGCGATCGTCAGCGAGATGGCCGCCGGCCTCGTCGCGGCGGAAAACAAGCGCGTCCGTGCGCTCGCGGAGGCCGCCGCCGATTCGGCGAGGCAGAGAGCGCTTGCCGAGGGCGTTCCGTGCACGGTCGAAACGGTGCAGCTCCACTACGCCGAGCTGGTCGAGACCTTCGCGACGCTGTGCCGGGTACACGACCTCTCCATCGTCGACGCCGATGCCGATCTGCTGACCGTCGACCGCAGTTTCATCGAGCAGGCCCTGTTCTCCAGCGGCCGGCCGGTGATCGTCGTGCCGCATGGTGCGGACACGTTCAAGGCTGAACGGATCATGGTGGCCTGGGACGGAAGCGCCAAAGCCGCTCGCGCCCTCAACGACGCCCTTCCTTTCCTTCAGAATGCCAAAACGGTAGAGATCGTCTGCGTCACAGGCGAAAAGGATCTCTCAAAGGCGGTTCCCGGCGCCGAGATCGCCCCGCACCTCGTCCGCCATGGAATCCAGCCCTCCCTCACAGAACTTGCGGCGAAGAACGGCGATGCGGCGGAGACCCTGCGCAATCATGCCGTCCTGACACGGGCCGACATGATCGTGATGGGCGCCTTCGTGCACTCCCGCCTGCGCCAGACCGTTTTCGGTGGCGTAACGCAGTCGCTGCTCAAGGATGCACCGGCCCCGCTCTACCTTTCATACTAACGTAACGGCATGGCCTGGCCAGGTCGCGTGCGGCGCCCTGGCCCGGCCACCGCGCCGAAC
>JAFAAP010000165.1 GCA_023426505.1 Pseudomonadota bacterium | reverse complement strand
CTGGGCTGGCTCCTGTTCGGCAAGGGCGACCGGCACATCACGGCCGAGATGCTCTATGACGAGGCGAGCCGGGCCCGGGTGCCGGTTTCGCTCGCCACCGTCTACAACACCCTTCACCAGTTCACGGAAGCCGGCCTCCTGCGCCAGCTCGCGGTGGACGGCTCGAAGGCCTATTTCGACACCAACCCGACCGAGCACCACCACTTCTTCCTCGAGGACGAGGGCGAACTCGTCGACATGCCGTCCGCCGGCGTGAGCGTCGGGGACCTACCAGCGCCGCCTCCGGGCATGGAGGTCGCGGGCGTCGAGGTCATCGTCCGGCTGCGTCGAAAAACATCCTGACAATCGAAACGTTAAGGCTTTTTTCGCCGGGCGGTTGTAAAGTGACCTCATGCCGCTCGGCCATTGCCT
The DNA here is from genome assembly GCA_023426505.1 of Pseudomonadota bacterium. Lineage (GTDB taxonomy): Bacteria > Pseudomonadota > Alphaproteobacteria > Rhizobiales > Beijerinckiaceae > Microvirga. The sequence continues at coordinate 28,196 of JAFAAP010000165.1, read as the reverse complement.
CCTCGCCCTCCTCGTCACGGTCATCTGGGGTCTCAGCTTCGTCGTCATCAAGATCGGCGTAGGCTCCACGCCGCCCCTGCTGCTCGCCGCTTTGCGCTTCACCTTCGCGGCGATCCCGGCCGTGTTCTTCGTCGCCCGCCCGAAGACGGACTGGCGGCATCTCGCCGGTTACGGGTTCTTCCTCGGCATCGCGCAGTTCGGGCTCCTCTTCACGGCCATCGCGTTCGGGATGCCTGCGAGCCTCGCGTCGCTCGTCATGCAGGCGCAGGTCTTCTTCACGATTCTCTTCGCCGCCTTCCTGATGGGCGAGCGGCCGGGCCCGTGCCAAATCGTGGGCGGCACCGTGGCGTGCTTCGGGCTCGTCCTGATCGCGGTCCCCCGCCTTGAGGGCAGCGAGGCGCTTCCCTTCATGATGACGGTCGCGGCCGCCGCCGCCTGGGGCGTCGCCAACATCGTGTCGAAGAAGGCCGGGCGGGTCGACATGCTGGGCTTCGTGGTCTGGTCGAGCCTCATCCCGCCCATTCCCCTGCTGGGCCTGTCGCTCTGGATCGACGGCCCGTCCCGGGTCGCGGCCGCGCTGACCCATCTCGATGTCTCGACCCTGGCCTCGGTCGCCTACTTGGCGTACCCGACCACGGTCTTCGCCTTCGCGGCCTGGGCCTTCCTGCTGTCGCGCCACCCGGCCGCGACCGTGACTCCCTTCGCGCTGCTCGTGCCCGTGGCCGGGATCGCGGGCGGCTCGGTGCTCCTCGACGAGGCCTTGATGCCCATCGAGGCCGTCGGCGGCGCGATCATCGTGCTCGGCCTCGCCCTCAACATCCTCGGGCCGCACTTCTCCCGCAGGCCGGAGGCGGATTCGGAGCCGCCCTTGGGCTGACGGACAGGCAGGCCCGAGGGCCGATGGTTCCCGGGCGAGGACGCGTCGAATGGATCCCGAAAGAGCGGATCCATTCGGGGTGCGCTACCGCAGGATGCCGAAGCCCGCCAGCGCGTAGGCGATCAGGAAGATCGCCACGAAGACGTTGAGGAAGCGCGGGGCCACGAGCGCCCCGATGCCGAGCACGAGGGCGAGGATCGGGAGGAGCTTGAAGGGGAGGTTGATCGACAAGGAAGACCTCAGGGCGTTGATGACGTTATCGAGTTGCATAACCCTGAATTCTTTCCAAACCGGAAACCGGCCGACCGGGGGCGGGCGGTTCGGGTCCTATTCCACCGTCTCGTTCGGATAGACGCCCCAGAGCTTCTCCTGCCGGACGTAGCCGTTCACGTCGACGCTGCGGTCGCGCACGATGCTGATGCTGCACCACTTGCCGTCGCAGCCCTTGATGTTGGCGATCACACCGGGCTCCAGCTGCGCCACGGTCTGGCCCTTGTCGTCGGCCCGGTCAAGGAGGGAGATCGGCGGCTGGTTGCCCTTCGCCCAGGGCATCACCAGGGCGGTGCGGCGTCCCGACAGGAGCGAGTGCAGCACCCAGCCGTCCGTGCCTTCCGAGTCGCGGATCCGGCGCCAGGTCTCGTATTCGGCGATGATCTCGACGGGAAGCCCGGCGCGCTGGAACACCCAGGCGGTCCGGTGATCCTTGGACGGGCCCTCGCGCAGGTTCACCCGGTCCGTCTTCAGGCTGACGTAGCGCGGCACCGGAAGGCCGGTTCCGAGCCGTCCGCCCGGAGGCTGCTGCTGCGCCGAGGCTTGCGCGGCGCCGAAGGCCAGCAGGGCAAGGCTGAGGAGGATCTTGCGCATGGATTCCCTGTCGGTTGGCTTTGTCTATGGGCGCGCCTCTGGTAGAGAAGCTTGACGGGCTTCGCCACGCGGCGGCCTGTCGCCATTGTGTCGCCGGAACACGGTTAAGAGAGCGTGAAAACTCTTGCAGTTCCGGCGATTTTTCGAGTGCTGGGACCTCGCGAGCCGATGAAAAAGAGACCTGTCGTCGTCGTCACCCGCCGCCTGCCCGACGTGATCGAGACGCGCCTGCGCGAGCTGTTCGACACGCGCCTCAACCTCGAGGACAAGCCGCTCTCGGCCGAGGAGCTCGCCGAGGCGGTGAAGACCGCCGACGTGCTGGTCCCGACCATCACGGACGAGATCGACGCCGCCCTGCTGGAGCAGGTGGGTCCCAATCTCAAGCTCATCGCCAATTTCGGCAACGGCGTCGACAACATCGACGTGCCGGCCGCGGTCGCGAAGGGCATCACGGTCACCAACACGCCGGGCGTGCTCACCGAGGACACGGCCGACATGACCATGGCGCTGATCCTGGCGGTCGCGCGCCGCATCCCGGAGGGCGCCCAGGTCATCCCGTCGGGCAACTGGTCCGGCTGGTCGCCCACCTGGATGCTGGGACGGCGGATCACGGGCAAGCGCCTCGGCATCGTCGGCATGGGCCGCATCGGCCAGGCGCTGGCGCGGCGCGCCAAGGCCTTCGGGCTCTCGATCCATTATCACAACCGCCGCCACGTGCCGCCGAAGGTCGAGGCCGAGCTCGAGGCCACCTACTGGGATTCCCTCGATCAGATGCTGGCCCGCATGGACATCGTGTCGGTGAACTGCCCGCACACCCCCGCCACCTATCACCTGCTCTCGGCGCGCCGCCTCAAGCTCATGCGGCCCGACGCGATCCTGGTGAACACCGCCCGCGGCGAGATCATCGACGAGGGCGCGCTCACCAAGCTCATCGAGACGGGCGCCATCGCGGGCGCGGGCCTCGACGTGTTCGAGGAGGAGCCCGCCGTCAATCCGCGCCTGGTGCGCCTCGCCAAGCAGGGCAAGGTGGTGCTGCTGCCCCATATGGGCTCGGCCACCCACGAGGGCCGCGTCGCCATGGGCGAGAAGGTGATCGTCAACATCAAGGCCTTCATCGACGGCCACAAGCCGCCGGACCGCGTCCTGCCGAGCATGCTGTAGGGCCCGAAGCGTCCGACGCATGCAGCCTTCCCGGCCCGGCCGCGTTGTCCCGGCACGTTGGTCACAGGACGGTCCCCGCATGGACGCCACGAAGGCACCGGCATCCGCGTCACCCCGGCCGCTTCCGGGCGCGAGCCCCGAAGCGCCCGACGCCCGCACCCGCCGCAGGACCCGGTTCATCGGGGCCGGGCTTCTGGCGGCGCTCGCGCTGTGGATGTCGCGCTCCTACCTGACGTCGCTCGGCTGGGCCGTCATCATCGCCCTGAGCGTCTGGCCGCTCTACCGGCGCATTGAGCACCACCGCCGGGACGCGCCCATCCTGACGCCGCTCCTCGTCACCGGCCTTCTGGCGGTCGTGCTCCTGGTCCCGATCGGCCTCGTCCTGGTGGAATTCGGGCGCGAGGCGCAATCCATCGTCGCCTGGATGGAGAACGCGCAGCAGCACGGCATCCCGGTTCCCGACTGGGCTCAGCGCCTGCCGTTCCTCGGCCACGTGCTCGACGTCTGGTGGCGCACCCATCTGAGCGTGCCGCAGGCCGCCGGCGCCCTCTTCGGCTCCCTCGACACCGGGACGGTGACGGCCTGGTCCAAGACCCTCGGCAGCGCCCTGGCGACGCGCCTGCTCCACGCCTTCATCACCTTCATGACCCTGTTCATGCTGCTGCGGCACGGCGAGCGGATCGGCATCCACGTGCTCGAGGTCACCGACCGCTGGCTCGGCCGGCCGGGCGAGAAGCTCGCCGAGAAGATGGCCGCGGCGGTGCGCGGAACCGTGAACGGCACGATCCTCGTGGCGATCGGGGAGGGGCTGTTGATCGGGGCCGGGTTCGTGGTCGCCGGCGTGCCGCACGCGGTGCTGTTCGCGATCCTGACGACAGCCTTCGCCATGCTGCCCCTGGGAGCCTGGTTCGCCTTCGGGGCGGCCGCTCTCGTGCATGTGCTGAGCGGCGGAACGATCCTGGCCGCGGCGGCCGTGCTCGGCTGGGGCGCCGCCGTGATGCTCGTCGGCGACAACATCGTTCAGCCGGCCCTGATCGGCGGCAGCGTGCGGCTTCCCTTCCTGTGGACCCTGGTGGGAATCCTGGGCGGCCTCGAGACCTTCGGCCTCATCGGCCTCTTCCTCGGTCCGGTGATCATGGCGGCGCTGCTGACGATCTGGCGCAGCCAGGTGGCGGTCGCGCCGGAGGCGATCGACCGTTCGCCGCCTAGCGCGGTGCCGTGAGGGTCGTGACGACCTCCCCGGCCGCGCGCTCGCCTTCCTCCCAGGCGCCGCCGGCCGTGCCCCATTGGGCGCGGGACAGGGCCTCGCCGGCGAACCAGATGCGCTCGCCCACCGGCGCCTTCAGGGTGTCGCGGACGGCATAGAAGCCCGGCGGCACCACGGCCCAGGAGGCGCGCGACCAGGGGTCGTGCCGCCATCCCGTGCTGAGGCTGACGCTCAGGTCCCGGATCGCCCGGTGGCCGAAATTCGCGGCCAGGACGGCGCGGGCGAAGCGGGCCGGAGCGTCGCGGTCGCGGCCGTCGAGGCGGGCGGCGGCCGGCTGGTCGAGCTCGAAGAAATGGAACGGCGTGCCGTCGATGCGGGTGAGAAGCCCCGGCGGCTCCAGGTGTCCGCCGATCAGGCTCGCGAGCCGGTCGGCGCCCTTGAACGGCGAGCCCGGCCAGTGCAGCACCACGTGCTCGTAGACCCCTTGCGTGAAGCCGTGGATCGCCTCGCCGACGACAGGCGGCAGCGCCGGCGTAAAATGGATCGCGCCCCGCTGCAGCACCGCCATGGGGGCCGTGACGATCGCGGCCCTCGCCCGCAGGGTGCCGGCATCGGTTTCGACCCGCACGCCGTCGCCGGACCAGTCGACCGCGCGGGCGGCCGTGCCGAGCCGGACCGGCAGGTTGACGGCGAGGCGCGCCAGATAGGCCCCGAGGCCGCCGCTGATGAACAGGTTGTCGGAATATTCCATGCTGGGGAAGTCGTGCAGGCTCACCTCGTCGAGGGGCCGGCCCGACACGAGCCCGTGCACCTCGATCACCCGCCGTCCGCTCGGCCCCATGGGCGGCAGCACCTTCGCGGCGGGCTGGTCCTCCCGGCGCCTGGCCGCCTGCGTCATGGCCCGGTCGGCCATCGCGAAGGCCCGGTCGAGGGCGGCGCGGTCCGCCCGGCTCCCCTTCCGGCCGCGGACGAACAGGTGACCGTCGACGGGCGCGCGGCGCAGGGGCTCGCCCCGCTCGCGCCCGAGCCGCACCAGGGGATTGATCGGACCGGCATGGAGCCAGTGGGCCCCGAGATCGACCGGATGGCCCTTGAGGCGCTTCGTCACGGCGCGCCCGCCGATGCGGGGCCGGGCGTCCAACACGGTGACGGACAGGCCTGCCGCCAGGAGGCGCCGCGCAGCCGCGATCCCGGCGGAGCCCGCGCCGATCACCACCACGTCGGGATTGCTCGAGACACGCGAGGGATCTTCGGCCTGCACAACATCCTCCACCCCTCGCCTTGCGGAGGGTCCGTTCATAAGTAAAGTCCGCGCGTCACTCTGGGAGAGTCCATGACCAGCCTTGCCTTCATCGCCCGCAGCCTGACGACGGGAGACCTCGAATGCTGATCCAGTCGGTGATCGCTGCGGCCCGGGAGATCTTTTCGCCGGCGCTCAGGAGCATTCTGTGGAAGTCGCTGGCGCTCACCACGGCGCTGTTGGCGCTCGTCTGGCTCGGGCTGACGCGCCTCTTCGATTATTTCCTCTCCAGCCATCCGCTCAGCACAGACTATCCGATCCTGGACGGCTTCGCGTTCTTCCTCGCCGGGTTCGGGCTCTTCGTGGCGCTGATCTATCTGCTGCCGGCGGTCACGGCCATCGTGGCGGGGTACTTCCTCGACGACGTCGCCGAGGTGGTGGAGCGCAAGGACTATCCGGCGGATGCGCCGGGCGAGGCGCTGCCCTTCGGCCAGGCGGTGTTCTACGGCCTGCGCTTCGCGGCCCTGTCGCTCCTGGTGAACCTCGCGGCGCTGCTGCTGTTCTTCATCCCGGGCATCAACATCGCGGTGTTCTTCGTGGCCAACGCCTATCTGCTCGGCCGCGAATATTTCGAGCTCGCGGCCGGCCGGTTCTGGACGCAGGAGGCCGTGACGCAGCTGCGCATGGAGCACCGCGGCACGGTGTTCGCCGCCGGTGCGGTGCTCGCGGGTCTCGTGCTCGTGCCGGTGCTCAACCTCGTCACGCCGATCTTCGGCGCGGCGATGATGGTTCACCTGCACAAGCGCCTAGTGGCTCGACGACTGGCCGACGGCCGGGCCGGAGGCCCGCTGCGGCTCGAAGTCGGACGCCGGTCCCCCTGATTCGGGAGCCAGCAGGTCCGGCGTGGTCTTCGTGGCGTTGCGCTTCAGGTCGAACTGACCGGTCTTGCGGTAGCGGATCAGGTAGGCGGGGGCGATCGCCTCGATGGTGGTCGGCGTGATGCCGAGGCCCGCCAGCGTCCGGCCCTCGGCGACCGCCGCATCCGACACCACGTTGTCGCTCTCGAGCAGGATCGCCTGGTCCTTGGTCATGACGAGTTCGTTCGGCACGAGGCCGAGGGTGATGGCGTCGAGGGCGCCGAGGATGGTCCCCTGGACGCGCCCGGCCGCGTTCGGCAGGGGCAGGATCACCCGCTTGCGCTCGGTGACCTCGCACACGTACTCGACGATCTCGCGCAGGGTCTTGGTCTCGGGCCCGCCGAGCTCGTAGATGCGTCCGCCCGGAACCTTGCCGTCCACCGCCGCCACGATGGCGGCCGCGACGTCGCCCGCATAGACCGGCTGGAAGCGCGTGTCGGCGCCGGCGAGCGGCAGGACGGGCAGCATGCGGGCCAGCGACGCGAAGCGGTTGAACAGGCCGTCGCCCGGTCCGAACATCAGGGACGGACGCATGACGATCGCGTCGGGCCGGAGCTTGAGCAGGTTCTCCTCGCCGGCGGCCTTGGACCGGGCATAGAGCGATTCGGAGCCCGCATCCGCCCCGATGGCCGAGACGTGGATGATGGTGGCGCCGGGCTTCGCCGTCTCGGCGATGAGGCGCGGCCCCTCGGCCTGGAGCGTGTCGAAGCGCTGGCGGCCCCGCTCCTGCAGGATGCCCACGAGGTTGATCACGTGGTCGGCCTTCGCGACCGCATGGGCGACCGAATCCCGGTCGCGGAGGTTGGCCTGGATGGCGTTGATCTGGCCCACCATGCCCTGGGGCAGGAAGTTCGCCCGATTCGGCTGGCGCGTCGCCACCAGGACCCGGTAGCCGCGCTTGGCGAGGGCGCTCACCACGTAGCGACCGAGGAAGCCTGAGCCGCCGAAGACGGTGACGAGTTGCTGGGAGGGCGTGCGGATCGCGCCGATCATTGAAAAGCTCCTGTCCGTCGGGACGTGGACTGCCCGGGAAATGGATTTTGGAACGTCTCTAGAGCATCGGGCCCAAAAGTGGAATCCACTTTTGGGACCAATCCGATGCTGCTGTTTTTAGATGGCGCATCGCTCGTTGAGGACCCGGAGGGCCGCGTCAGCGAAGGATGCGCCGTCAAACCCCGGAGGGCTGTGAAGGGGCGTGCGACAGAGAAAGCATCCAAACCGCGTTTTCGGCGATTGACGCCGCGCCCGAAGGCCTCTAAACGAAGCCTCGCCGACGAGGCATGCCCAGGTGGCGGAATTGGTAGACGCACTGCTTTCAGGTAGCAGCGGGTAACACCGTGGAGGTTCGAGTCCTCTCCTGGGCACCATCTTTCTCGAAGTCGGCACGCTGAGAAGTTTTCCCAAAAATGTCGTTGCTATTCGGCGCCCGCAGCCATGCGGGCTGCGCTGGCAGCTGAGCCTGCTCTTTCGCAATCGATGGCCGGCGTTCCAAATGCTCAGCGTCCCGGCCGGATGGTACTGGTTGCAGGCATTGGTGATCTTCACATAGGCCGCCTCGAAACGCGTGCTGCTGCGGTCCGAGATGGCCTGCTGCAGCTCGGTCATGGCCGGATCCGTCTCTTCGCAGATCACGTCGGCCTGGGCGATGGAGTATGCAGTCAGATAGAGCTACACGATCCGGTCGATCGTGTTCCTGAGCTGACCGCGCTCGTAACTCGCAAGCGGCCAATTCCCCATCCGCTCCGCATACCAGAGCTTGAAATGACTGACCTGGGTGAGCGTCATGAGGTTGCCGAGCGTGGGCCTCGGGGCGTCCCGGTCCTGTGTGGCCACGCCGGGAAACGGCCTTAGCGCCTGGGCTGCGACGAGGGCGACCGGCGCCGCCCGGCATCGGCTCGGCGGAAAAGACCTGCGCAGGTTTCCGTTCTCCATGAAGGCATCGTCTGCGTGGTGTCGGTCGTCCGCTCTGGTCCCAAGCGATATCGGAGCCGTGCGAGCGCAAAGCTCCTCGTGCCCTGTCTCCGACGACAAGTCAGCCGTAACGGCTAACGCTGTCCCGCGAGGCTCGCCCCGGAGCCGGGAAGGGCCTCACGCCGGCTCCACGTCGATCCCCGACTCCGCCAGGTCCTTGAATCCGCCGATGTTGAACACGGCCGTGTAGCCCATGTCCTGAAGGGTCTTGCCGGCGAGGGCCGAGCGGCCGCCGGAGGCGCAATGGACGAGGATCGTCTTGTCCTTCCGGAAAGCGGGGTTGTGGTACTGGCTGTCCGGATCGGCGCGGAACTCCAGCATGCCCCGGGAGACGTTGACGGAGCCTTTCAGCTTTCCGCTCTGCTGGACCTCGGTCGGATCGCGGACGTCGACCACGAGCACGTCGCCGGAGCGCATCTTCTCGGCGGCTTGAGCCGGAGACAGTTTCGGAACGGTGGCGTTCGCCTGCGCCAGCAGGTCCTTCACGCTTGCGGCCATGGTGTCCTCCTCGAAAAATCGTCCGGCGACTCTAAGCCCGTTCGCCACCCCGACCAATAATCCTCACGAGCATGCCATTTACGAAAGCGGCCCTTGAAGCCTCCGCCCATCGTCGCCACCTACCATCCAGTTGGATGGTATAAGGATGGTACGATGACCGCGAGCGTTCAGGAGCTCAGGCCCAAGGCGGGCGACAGCGAGAAGATCACGATCAATCTCGGCTTCGTTGATCTCGGGCAGATCGACCTCCTGGTGCAGGAGGGATTCTATTCGAACCGCACGGATTTCATCCGCACGGCGATCCGCAACCAGCTCGACCGGCACAACGACAACGTTAAAAAATCCGTCGAACGGCACCAGCTCGATCTCGGCCTGCGTCATTTCACGCGGCCCGATCTCGAGGCCGCGAAGGCCGCCGGCGAGCGGCTCCACATCCAGGTGCTCGGGCTCGCCAGCATCGCCCCGGACGTCACCCCGGAGCTGGCGCGGGAGACCATCGCGTCCCTGCACGTGCTCGGCGCGCTCCATGCGAGCGCGGCCGTGAAGGACGCTTTGCGCGACCGCATCCGCTGAGCGCCGTTCGGCCTCGGAGACATCCCGCCGGATGCGTCCGGCCGAGAACAGGACATTTTTTCATGAACTCGCCCTTCAAGACCGCCATGGCCGAGGTGTCCCGCCTCACCCGGGCCGGCCGGCTTTCCGACGCGATGGCCGCCATCCGCAACGCCCTGTCGGGCAAGGCGCCGCCTCCGCCGTCGCAGCCCGGCGGTTCTTCCGCCGGAGCGGACGCCTCCACCATCGATCTGCAGCCCCCGCGCACAAAAGGCGGTCCCTGGACGCCGCCGGAGGCGGAGGCGCCGCGCGAGAACGACCGGCAGGCGGAGGTAGGGCCGTCCTGGACCGGGCTCCCGCACGGCCTTGCGCAGGCCGGAATGCCGGAGGCGCTGCGGGACTTTCTCGGCCGCATCGGCGAGACCGGACCGCTGCCGGGCCTCGACCGCGAACCGGCTCCGGCGCCGCTGCCCGATGACGCGCGCTTCGAGGAGCGGATCTTCGCCAACGCGGCCGGCCGCCGTGCCTACAAGCTCTACGTTCCGGCAAGCTTTACGGGTGAGCCGCTGCCGCTCGTCGTGATGCTGCACGGCTGCACCCAGTCGCCGGACGACTTCGCGGCCGGCACGCGCATGAACGAACTGGCCGAGGAGGAGGGCTTCCTCGTGGCCTATCCGGCGCAGACCAAGTCCGCCAACGCGCAGAAATGCTGGAACTGGTTCAACGTCTCGGACCAGCAGCGCGACCAGGGCGAGCCTTCGCTCATCGCCGGCATCACCCGGACGATCATGGAGGAGTTCCCCGTCGCGCCCGGGCGCGTCTACGTGGCGGGCCTGTCGGCAGGCGGCGCGGCGGCGGCCGTGATGGGCGCGACCTATCCCGATCTCTATGCGGCGGTCGGGGTCCATTCGGGCCTCGCCTGCGGGGCGGCGCGGGACGTCGCCTCGGCCTTCGCGGCGATGCGGCAGGGCGGGACGCCCGCGCGCCATGCCGGCCGCATCGTGCCGACCATCGTGTTCCACGGGGACCACGACAAGACCGTGCATCCCGTCAACGGCGACCACGTCATCGCGCAGTCGAAGGCGGCCTCGGATCTGCGCACCAAAGTCGATCATGGCCGGAGCCCCGGAGGCGTGAGCTATACGCGCACGGTGCAGACCGACGAGAGCGGCCATCCGATGCTGGAGCAATGGGTGCTGCACGGCGCAGGCCACGCCTGGTCGGGCGGAAGCCCCGCGGGGTCCTACACGGATCCGCGCGGACCCGACGCCAGCCGCGAGATGCTGCGCTTCTTCCTGGCGCATCCGACGACGCGCCCACCGCACCACTGATGAAACGATGGAGGCCGGCACTGCCGGCCTCCACGAAGTTCGATTGCGGAATAGGCCCGCCTTTCCGTCAGCCGCGGCGCTCGATCACGGTCACGATCTTGCGGCTGCCCGGCTCGACGATGACGATCTGATCGCGCACCACGATGTAGCGGCATTCCGGCAGACCGTGCAGGATGCGCACCACCTCGCTCGGGCAGGTGTGCAGCGTGGTGACGGTGGTCGGCACGACGGAGCCGACGCTGACGCTGAAGTTCACCTCGCGCACCGGCTCCACGTTCACGCTCGTGAACGCGCGCGTGATCTCGGTCCGCTGCTCGGACGTCACGTTCACGCTGGTGGAGCTCGACGTGCTGCCGGTCGTGGTCGTGCTGCGCGTGCCGGTCGATGCCGCACCGCCCGATGTGGAGCCCGACGTCGAACCTGCGGCGCCGCCGGTCTGGCCCGACGAGGTGCCGCTGGCGCCGCCTGACGTGCCGGAGGCCGCGCCGCCCGAGGTCCCGCCAGAGCCTCCGCCCGAAGTGCCGCCGGAGGTTCCGCCGCCCGATCCTCCGCTGGTGCCGCCCGACGTCGATCCGGATGCTCCACCGCTGGTCCCGCCGGTATCGGTCGAGGTGCCACCGGAGGCGCCGCCGGAGGTCCCACCCGCCGCGCCGCCGCCGCTGGGCGAGGAGACGGCGCCGCCACCGCTGCCGCCGCCCGTGCCGCCGGAGGAGCCGCCGCTCGTCTGGGCGACGGCCGCGACGCTCAACGACAGGGCCGCCGCAGCGACCGTGGCCAACATCGTGATACGCATCGAATTCTCTCCCTCAACTTCAGGGCTCCGACAGGGGCCCACACAGGAGACAAAACGGATGGCGGCGGGCGCCGTTCCGCGTGCATGCAGAGTTTAAAATAGAGCTAAGCTAATGGAATCTAAGCTGTTTCTGCAGTATATGCCGGGTGCTGGACGGGGGGCTCTCCACTTGGGCGAAAACCGTCCCGAAACGAGTTCAGCGCAGTCCGGTCGGGCCTGCGGCCGGTCCGGATCTGGGCTGCTGGGACGTCGCCGCCATCGCGATGCGGGAGGCGTCCGGCGTGACGCGCCGGGCGCTCTTTTCCGCATCCTGAACGATGGTCGAAGACGGTGAGGTTATCGGGGCTTGGTGTCGCCGTAGGTGTTCGGGTTCGTGACCTGCGAGCCGCTGGCGTTCGGCACTGGGGGAGCGACCGAGCCGGTGGCGGCGGGACCGCCCATCATCATGCCGGGCTGGCCCTGGTTCTGCGGCACGGTGGAGCCGTAGGTGCAGGGATTCGTGGTCTGCGAGCCGCTGGCGTTCGGCGATGGGGCGCAGGTGCCGGTCATGCCGGGAGCGGCCGGGATCGCCTGCGCGGCGCCCTGGTTCTGCGGCACGGTGGAGCCGTAGGTGTTCGGGTTGGTCACCTGGGAGCCGCTCGCGTTCGGCACCGGCGCGGCCGTCTGCGCCATGGCACCGGCGGCCCCGAGGGTGAGGGCGCCAAGGGTGGCAGTCGTCAGTAGAATGCGTCGCATTGGTCTTCTCCATCGTTGGGCGCCGCCGCAGACCGGCGGGCTCCTTGCATCGGACTTTCAAACGCCGGTCGGCCGCATAGGTTGCGCACAATCTCTTTTTGGTGATGAACAGATTTGGGCGCAGCGCTGCCAAGCTTGATGGAAGATAATCCAGTAAAAAATAGAAAAGGCTCAGCTTGCGCCGAGCCTTTCTCTTGAAAGTACAGCTGTTTTACCGGGTGCGGTGAAGCGTTCCGGTGGTTCGCGGCTCCTTAGCCTTCTGGCCGGGAGCGAACGACTTGGCCGCTTCGCCGGTCGTCGAGGACTGCGCCCTCTGCCCAGGCGCGAAGTCGGTCGCGCTCTGGCCGGTCGTGGACGACTTCGCGCGCTGGCCGGGCGCATATTCCGAGGCCCCGGGCCGGTCGGGCAGCGCCCGGGTGGTCTGGGCCTGGGCCAGAGCCGGCAGGCCGAGGAGAAGGGTGGCGGCGAGGAGAGTTGCTTTCTTGCTCATAATCCGTCCCATAATGTCGGAGTATTCGAACGGTTTGCCAACGTTCCCAAGCACACGGGGTTCCGTGCCAAAGTATCGGCAAAATTCGTTCAAGAATAAGACTGCGCAGTGGCTATGATCTACTCACGAAAATCAGCATGCTGTAGAAGGAACAATTCCGAGAAGCCGTTTATGGACCGCCGCCGCAAGCGCGGCCACCAATCCCTATTGCGGCCGGTCGGGCTCTGACCGGCCGGCCGATTTCGCGCCGGCCCGCTCCTGCGTCATGGAGCGGCGACGGGTCGTGAACCGCCATGGCCACATGGTGGTGCGCCGGGTCAAGACCTACTACTAGGTCGTCCCGACAGGCGGAAAGCCCCGCATCTCTGCGGCGGGGTTTCCCGTCGCTCGTTGAAGCCGGGCCGCAGACGCGCTAGAGGCAGGGCTGGCATTCCTCGGATCCTGGACCCTCAATGACGACCCGTTTCCATCGCGGCGACCTGCCCGCGGACTACCAGCCCGGCGAGGCGATCGCGATCGACACCGAGACGCTCGGCCTCAACCCGCACCGGGACCGGCTCTGCGTGGTGCAGATCTCCACGGGCGACGGCACGGCCGACGTGGTGCAGATCCTCAAGGACGGGCCGATCCCGGAGAACCTGGTGCGGGTGCTCGCCGACGAGAGCGTGCTCAAGATCTTCCACTACGCCCGCTTCGACCTCGCGGTGCTGTTCCATGCCTTCGGGGTCATGCCGCGGCCGGTCTACTGCACCAAGGTGGCGTCGCGGCTGGTGCGGACCTATACCGACCGGCACGGCCTCAAGGACCTCCTGCGGGAGCAGCTCGGCGTCGAGATCTCCAAGCAGCAGCAATCCTCCGACTGGGGCGCGGACACGCTCACCCAGGCCCAGCTCGACTACGCGGCCTCCGACGTGCTGCACCTCCACGCCCTGCGCGAGCGGCTCGACCGCATGCTGGAGCGGGAGAACCGGCTCGGCATCGCGCATCAGTGCTTCTCGTTCCTGCCGACCCGCGCGCAGCTGGATCTTTTGGGCTGGCCGGACACCGACATCTTCGCGCATAGTTGACGCAGCTTTAAACTTTCAGCCATAAATCCTATCTCCGTCACAACATTGCCACGGCTCTCGGCCATGGCACCGGTCCAGCGTGGGCGGAAGGGGTCATTCATCAGTGGCGGGAACCAAGGGCATCACCATCGGAGATGGTCCGGCCACCGTGCCGGGCGTGCGTTCGCGCGCCTTCTCCAAGGCGCAGCGCCATTCCCGCCTCGTCCGCTTCGCCAAGGTGGCGATCCCGGTCGGCGCCCTGATCGCCGCGGCCGGAATCGGCGCAGTCGCCTATCTCGACCCGTTCCGGAAGATCGAGGGCCTGTCCGTCGGACCCATCTCGGTCAGCGGCACCAACGTCACCATGGAAAGCCCGAAGCTCACCGGCTTCCGCAATGACAACCGTCCCTACGAGGTGACCGCGAGCGCCGCCACCCAGGACGTGAAGAATCCTAACCTGGTCGAGCTGAAGGACCTGCGGGCGCGCCTCATCACCGACGACAAGGGCAGCACCGCCCGTCTCGAGGCCGCCGTCGGCATCCTGAACACCCAGAAGGAGCAGATGAATCTGCGCCAGGACGTCCGCGTGCACACGGATGGCGGCCAGGAGGTCCTGCTCCGCTCGGCCTTCGTGGACTTCAAGGCCGGCACGGTGGTGTCGAAGGAGCCCGTGACCGTCACCCTGCCCAACGGCGTCATCGAGGCCATGGGCCTCGAAGTTTCCGATAACGGCAAGGTCATGCACTTCAAGGGCCGGGTCAGCACCACCTTCAATGCCGCCAATGCCGCGGCGTCCGACACCTCCGCTCCCGCTCCTGCCGGCACGGGCTCCACGAGCCTGCCGGCGCAACCGACAAGTGTCCGCCCATGACGATCACCCGCCTCGCCGCCATCGCCGGCGCCCTTCTCCTGTCGGCGCCCCTCTGGGCGCCGGACGCCTCCGCCCAGGTGGGTGCCGGCAAGGAGCGCGCCGTCGGCTTCGGCAATTTCGGATCCAGCAAGGAGCCGATCAAGATCGACGCCGACCGCCTCGACGTGTTCGACAAGGAAGGGCGCGCGGTCTTCGCCGGCAACGTGGTGGCGGTGCAGGGCGAGAGCACCATGAACTGCACCCAGATGACCGTGTTCTACGAGCAGAACCGCCAAGGCGGGCAGGCCGCCGCGCCCGGCCCGCAGGGCGCGGACGACAGCTCGATCAAGAAGATCGACTGCCAGGGTCCGGTCACCATCGTGTCGAAGACCCAGGTCGCCACCGGCAACAACGCCACCTTCGACCGGACCTCGAACAAGATCTTTCTGATCGGCAACGCGGCGCTGAGCGACGGCCCGAACGTCACCCGCGGCGAGCGCGTGGTCTACGACATCGACACCGGTGTCGCCAACGTGGAGACGAAGCCCGGCGGGCGCGTGCGGGCGCTGTTCGTGCCCGGCAGCGGCGGCCCGGCCCCGACCGGCGCCGGCAATGCCAAGCCTGCCGCCGGCAAGCCCGCCTCCGGCAAGCCGGCGACGAACTGAGCCTCCGGGCCCGTTTTCATTGGTGAAGCGAACAGTCTCTTGAAGCCCTTGTTCAACCGTTCCCCCTCAGCCCCGTCGAACGCGCGTCTCGTCGATGCGCCGCGGGGCGGCCTCGACGAGTCGTTCTACGAGACCACCGCGGACATGTCCGTGTTCGGCGGTCCCGGCGTGCTGGCCGTGAAGGGCCTGCAGAAGAGCTACCGCGGCCGCACCGTTGTGCACGACGCGGCCCTCAACGTCCGGGCCGGCGAGGCCGTCGGTCTGCTCGGGCCCAACGGCGCTGGCAAGACCACGATCTTCTACATGATCACCGGCCTCGTCATGGCCGATCGCGGCGTCATCAGCCTCGACGGGCACGAGGTCACCGGCCTGCCCATGTACCGCCGCGCGCGGCTGGGCATCGGCTACCTGCCGCAGGAGGCCTCGATCTTCCGGGGCCTCAACGTCGAGGACAACATCCGGGCCGTGCTCGAGATCGTCGAGCCGAGCCGCAAGGAGCGCGAGCGCAAGCTCGACGCCCTGCTCGACGAGTTCAACATCACGCGCCTGCGCAAGTCGCCCTCGATCGCCCTCTCGGGCGGCGAGCGCCGCCGCTGCGAGATCGCCCGGGCGCTCGCCGGCGAACCGACCTTCATGCTGCTCGACGAACCCTTTGCGGGCATCGACCCGATCGCGGTCGGCGACATCCAGAACCTTGTGCGCCACCTGACCCGCCGCGGCATCGGCGTGCTGATCACCGACCACAACGTCCGCGAGACGCTCGGCCTCATCGACCGCGCCTACATCATCCATTCGGGCCGCGTCCTCACCGAGGGCCATCCGGACGAGATCGTCGCCAACGAGGAGGTTCGCCGCCTCTACCTGGGCGAGGATTTCCGCCTCTAGCCTGCGGTTCGCGACGACCGTGGTGTGGCAGACGAATTAGTTGACTCAGTCAAGTTTCTAGGGAACCCTCCTGCATCGACAGGAGGGTTCAATGGACCACGTTGCCGCCTCGCCCCAGGACGAGCAGGTCGCGGCCTTCCGCGCCTTCAGCCGCTTCTACACCCGCCGGATCGGCCTTCTCGAGGAGCATCTCTACGACAGCCCGTTCTCCCTCACGGAGGTCCGGGTGGTCTACGAGCTTGCCCAGCGCGACGGGCTCACGGCCTCCGACCTCGGCCGCGACCTCGGCCTCGACGCCGGCTACTTGAGCCGCCTGCTCAAACGGTTCGAGGCGAAGGGGCTCCTGACCCGCGCCCCGTCCGAGAGCGACGGCCGTCAGTCGGTGCTGTCCCTGACCGGGGCGGGCCGCGCCGCCTTCGCGCCGCTCGACCGGGCCTCCCACGATCAGATCGCCGCCATGCTGGGCCGGCTGTCGGCCGCCGACCGGGAAGCGCTCGTCGGCGCCATGCGCAGGATCCAGCGCCTGCTCGGCGGCGCGCCGGATGGTGACGAGCCTTTCCGCCTGCGCGGCCTGCGGCCCGGCGATATCGGCTGGGTCGTGCACCGGCAGGGGCTTCTCTACGCGACCGAATACGGCTGGGACCAGACCTTCGAGGCGCTGGTGGCCGAGATCGCGGCGGCCTTCGTCAAGAACTTCGATCCGGCGCGGGAGAATGCCTGGATCGCCGAGCGCGACGGCGGGATCGTCGGCAGCGTCTTCCTGGTGCGCCAGTCGGACGAGATCGCGAAGCTGCGCCTTCTCTATGTGGAGGGTTCGGCCCGAGGCCTCGGGATCGGGCGCCGGCTGGTGGAGGAGTGCATCCGCTTCGCGGGCGAGCGCGGCTATCGCACCCTGACGCTGTGGACCAACGACATCCTGGTCTCGGCCCGGCGCATCTACGAGGCAGCCGGTTTCCGCCTCGTCGAGGAGGAGCGCCACCATTCCTTCGGCAAGGATCTGGTCGGCCAGAACTGGAACCTCGACCTGTGAGCCGCGCGCGGGACGGGCTCGCCCTGGCGGCCGCGGCGGGCGTCGGCGTGCAGGTCGGGGCCGCCATAGTGGCGACGCGCTTCGTGGTGCAGGAGATCGGTCCCGCGTCGCTGGCGCTGCTGCGCTACGCCATTGCGGTCCTCTGCCTCGCGCCCTTCGTGATGGCGGCGGGGCGCGTCCGTTTCGCGCCTCGCGACCTCGTCGGCATCATGGCTCTCGGCATCGGGCAGTTCGGCCTCCTGATCGCGCTCCTGAACATCGGGCTGCGCCTCATGCCCTCGACCCGCGCGGCGTTGCTCTTCGCCACGTTTCCGCTCCTCACCATGGTGGTGGCGGCGATCCTCGGGCGCGAGCGCCTCACCGGCCCGAAGACCCTCGGGGTCATGTTGAGCATCGCGGGCGTCGGCGTCACCCTCGGCGAGAGCGTGCTCACGGGAAGCGGGGCGAACGAGTGGCTGGGAGCGGCCGCGGTGCTGGGCGCGGCCCTGTGCGGCGCCGTCTGCTCGGTCCTCTACCGGCCCTATCTCGCCCGCTACCCGACCCTGCCGCTCGGAGCGGTCGCCATGGCGGCCTCGGTGGTGTTCCTAGCGGGCCTGGCCGCAGGGGAGGGGCTCTTCTCGGGGCCGCTGTCCTTGAGCGGCCTGGGCTGGGCCGCCATCCTGTTCATCGGGGCGTCGAGCGGCATCGGCTACGTGCTGTGGCTCTGGGCCCTCAAGCAGACCACCCCGACGCGGGTGACGGTCTTCCTGTCCTTGAGCCCCGTCACGGCCGCGTTCCTCGGCGTCTGGCTCCTCGGGGAGGCGCTGACGCCAGGCGCCGTGCTCGGGCTCGCGGCGGTGGCCGGAGGCCTGTGGCTCGCCACCCGGACGCCGCCTTCTCGGGAAGCTCAGCGGGAATAGATCGCCGAGTTGCCGCCGTGCTCCCTGACCTCGACGCTCTCGAGCCAGACCCGGCCGTTGGTCTCCTCGTGCACGAAGGAGGCCACGTGGTCGTACACGTGCTTGGCGGTCGCCTCGCAGCCCACCGCCGGCAGCACCCGGAGATTGATCAGGCCGTCCCGGTGCATGGCCTCGAAGCGCTCGAGCTCCGGATCGTCCTCGGCCACCAGCATGGTGTGGTCGAACAGGTCCTTCAGCCACGCCTTCACGGGCTTCATGCCGCCGAAGTCGAAGCACCAGTTGCGCTCGTCGAGCTCGAAGGTGGCGAAGACGAACTTGAACGCCAGGGCGTAGCCGTGGATCAGCCGGCAATGGGAATGGGTGGCCCGCCACTGCCGGAAGCAGCACGACAGCCCCTCCGCGTGATCGTAGGCCTTCGTGGAGCGGTAGATTTCGCGTCCGCGGGGACGGTTTTCGGCAGCAAGCGCCGGGATCGCGACAGACAGGTTCATGCGAGGCTCTTTGACGGACTCAATCGGGTTTCGACGATTACTCGGGCGATCCGCGCTCGAGAGCGATGCATTCCTGCAGGAACTCGCTCTTGTGCTCGGGACTGGTGGCGAGCTCGCCCCAGAAGTAGGTGTTCACCATGCGGCTGCGGCGGCTCGAGCGCACGCCTCGTTGGGTCTTGCACATGTGGACGGCGCTGATGCGCACGGCGAGGCCGCGCGGCTTCGTCATGTCGACCACGTAGTCCCCGATCTGCTTGACGAGCTCTTCCTGGATCTGCAGCCGAGACGCGAAGTGATCCACGATACGGTCGTATTTGGACAATCCGATGATCTTGCCGTCGGCGGCCGGAAGAATTCCGATGTAAGCGTGGCCGTAGATCGGCATGAGGTGGTGCGCGCACGTGGAGCGCAGATCGATCGGACCGGTCACGATCAGCTGGTCGTAAGCGCGGGCATTGTCGAACTCGGTGATCTTCGGCGGCGCCGTGTAGCGGCCCTGAAGCATCTCCTCGACGAACATCTTCGCGACCCGTTGCGGGGTCTCGCGGGTGTTGTGGTCGTTCTGATGATCGATGCGCAGAACGTCGAAGAGTTCTTCGACCTTCCGGGCGGCCGCAGCAATCATTGCTGCCCGCTCCGCTTCGTCGATCGGTTGATCGAGCGCCTCATTGCACAGCCGGGAGAATTTCATTCCGGTGGAGTGGAAGTTCATAATCGACCTAATGCCCTATTCTACGAAGCCTTTTTCATTACCTTGTGTCACGTCTGGCTTCGAAGCGTGACTCTCAATGTTCGCGCAATAGCTATATCCTATTCCTCTGCGACAAAACACTTCTTAAAGGAATAATTAGAACTCACCTATTATGCTTGTTCTTGATAACAGTTTTTCCGACCATGATCCGGGGAATAAAATGATCGGGGCTTACGTGAAACGACATATCGTTATATTTGCTGTGGCCGTCGCCGCTCTCGTAGGGGCCGGCGCTGCCGGCGCGGATCCGCTGCCGGCTCCGGCCGAAAAGCCGATCCTGACGATCTCCGGCCAGATCGACACCACGAACAAGGACAACACGGCGCAGTTCGACCGCGCGATGCTCGAATCCATCGGCATGGAGACGATCGAGACCAACACGCCCTGGTACAACGGCCCGGTCAAGTTCGAGGGCGTCTCCCTCGACAAGCTCATGAAGCGCGTGGGCGCCAAGGGCGAGCGCGCCGTCTTCGTGGCGCTCAACGACTACAGCAGCGAAATCCCCATGGAGGATTTCTCCAAGTACAACGTGATCCTCGCCCTCAAGCGCAACGGCGAGTACATGCCCGTCCGCGACAAGGGGCCTCTCTTCGTCATCTACCCGTTCGATAGTAAGCCGGAGCTGAAGAATCAGACCTTCTACGGCCGATCCGTCTGGCAGGTGGCCAAGATTATCGTAAAGTGACGGCCGCCTGACGTCGTCCCCGGAGGACTGCCATTGTCGCTGCGCACGCTCAAACTGGTGCTTGCTGTCGTCATTGCCAGCTTCCTCCTGTCGGCCGTCTACATCTCGGTTCTAGTGGTCGAGCGCCAGAACGCCCTCAAGGAAGTCTCGCGCTACAATATCTCCTGGCTCGCAAGCCAGGCCGTGTCGGAGTTCGTCCGCTTAGGCCAGCGGCTCAACGCCTACGGGAACCCGGGCAGCGGCGTCGACAAGGATGAAGTGCAGCTGCGCTACGACATCCTTCTCAGCCGCACCAAGCTGCTCAGCGACGGCGACTTCCAGTCCTTCGTCGAGCGGGACCCCGAGCGCCAGGCCACCGTGAAGCGCCTCGGCGAGGTTCTCACCGAGGTGCAGCCCCTCATCGACGCCATCGACGCGCCCGGCAACGCCGTGCGCGCCTACACACTCCTTCAGCCGCTCGAAACGCAGCTGATCGACATGGCCTCCGCGGCCAACCATTACGGCGGCCAGCGGGTGGCCGAGGACCAGCACGAGCTCATCCGCCTGCACTGGCTGTTCTCGGGGCTCGCGGCCTGTCTCATCCTCACCGGGATCGTGCTCCTCGGCCTGCTCGGCTGGCATAACCGGCTGCTGGAGCGGGCCCAGGCGGAGCTGCGGACGCTCGCCGGCAACCTCCAGGCGACCTCAGCGGAGCTCGAGGACGCCAACAAGGCCCTGGGGCTCGCCTACAAGGAGCTCCAGAACCGCAACGAGGTGCTGCAGGCGCAGGAGCAAGAGCTGCGCATGCAGAACGAGCGCTTCGACGCGGCGCTCAACAACATGTCCCACGGCCTGTGCATGGTCGACGGCGACGGCCGCATCATCGTGTTCAACGCGCGCTTCAGCGAGCTCTTCGGGCTGAACCACCGGGCGAAGCCCGGCGTGACCCTGGAGCGCCTGACCCGCGGCGCCGACCGCACCGACACGCCCGCCCTCGCGGCCCTGCGGGCCATCTGCGAGCAGCAGGAGGAGCTGATCCGCGACCGCCGCCGCGCCTCCTTCATCCAGGAGGAGCCCGGCGGCGAGACCTTCTCGGTCTCGCACCAGCCCATGACCGGCGGCGGCTGGATCGCCACCTACGAAGACATCACCGAGAGGCGGCGCGCCGAGTCGCAGATCGCCTACATGGCGCATCACGACGCGCTCACCGACCTGGCGAACCGGGTTCTGTTCCGCGAGCGGCTCGACCAGGCGCTCGCGGCGGCGCATCGCCAGGGCACCACCATCGCGGTGCTCTGCCTCGACCTCGACCGCTTCAAGGACGTGAACGACTCGCTCGGTCACGAGACCGGCGACGAGCTGCTCAAGGCCGTGGCCGACCGGCTACGCTCCTGCGTGCGCGACGGCGACCTCATCGCGCGCCTCGGCGGCGACGAATTCGCCGTCCTGCAATGCACCGTCGGCGAGCCGAACGACTGCGCGTCCCTCGCGGCCCGCATCATCAACGCGATCGGGGCGCCCTACGAGGTCGACGGCCAGGAGATCGTCATCGGCACCAGCGTCGGCATCGCCCTCGCGACCGAGGGCCGCGTCCCTCCGGACCAGCTCCTCAAGCACGCCGACCTCGCGCTCTACCGCGCCAAGTCGGACCGACGCGGCACCTACCGGTTCTTCGAGCCCGAGATGGACGCCCAGCTCCAGGCCCGGCGCCTGCTCGAGGCGGATCTGCGCAAGGCGCTCGCCAACAAGGAATTTACCCTCGCCTACCAGCCGGAAATCAACATCCGCCGGCACGAGATCAGCGGATTCGAGGCACTCCTGCGCTGGAAGCACCCCGAGCGCGGCATGGTCTCGCCGGCGGAGTTCATCCCGGTCGCGGAGGATATCGGCCTCATCTCGGCGCTCGGCGAATGGGTCATCGAGCAGGCCTGCTACGAGGCCGCTCAGTGGCCCGCCGACATCAAGGTCGCGGTCAACCTCTCGCCGGTGCAGTTCCGCAACCGCACCCTGGTCGAGACGGTCGACCGGGCGCTGACCCAGTCCGGCCTCTGCCCGAGTCGGCTGGAACTCGAGATCACCGAGTCGGTCCTGCTCCAGGACAACGAGATGACGCTCGCGACCCTGCACCAGCTCCGGCGGCTCGGGGTGTGCATCGCCATGGACGATTTCGGCACCGGCTACTCGTCCCTGAGCTACCTGCGCAGCTTCCCGTTCGACAAGATCAAGATCGACCAGTCCTTCATCCGCGAGCTGACCTCACGGGCGGACTGCCTCGCGATCGTCCAGTCCATCACGCGCCTCGGGTCGAGCCTCGGCATGATCACCACCGCCGAGGGCGTCGAGACCGAGGAGCAGTACCGGCACCTCCTCGCGGCCGGCTGCACCGAGGCGCAGGGCTACTATTTCGGCTATCCGCTTCCCGCCCGGGATCTCGTCTTCTCGCTCTACCCGGAAAAGCAGCCGAAGGCCGCCGAGGCCTGATGCGCTGCCCGGACGGCGGCGCGTCGGATCGATCCCACGCTTTAGGAAACCTTGCCTTTTGACGCCCAACGGGCGTCACAGTACAGATAGGCAGCAGGGTTTCTCCCGTACCGAGGGCGGCTGGATGCGGTCATGAGCGCAACGCAACGGCTTGAACTGCGCCAGGGCCAGACCCTGGCCATGACCCCGCAGCTGCTCCAGTCCATCAAGCTGCTCCAGCTCTCGCATGCGGAACTCGTCGCCTACGTGGAGGCGGAGCTCGAGCGCAACCCGCTCCTGCAGGAGGCGGAGGGCGGCGCCTTTCCGGGTTCCCCGCTCCGGAAGCCCACCGCACCCCGGCCCGGCGGCGAACAGTCGCCGCCGCGTCCACTGCCCGTGAAGGCCGGGCAATCCGGCGGCTCGTCGCGCCCCGGCGGCGGGGACGCCGAGCTCAAGCCCGAGCTGGAGGCGACCCTCGCGCGCGCCGCGAGCCTCGCCGAGCACCTCGAGGCGCAGCTCGATCTCGCCCTGGCCGATCCCCGGCGCCAGGATATCGGCCGCCACCTGATCCACAGCCTCGACGAGGCCGGCTATCTCACCGACGATCTCGAGGACATCGCGGAACGGGCTTCGGCATCCCTCGACGACGTAGAGGCGGTGCTGCAGGTGATCCAGGGCTTCGACCCTCCCGGCGTCGGGGCCCGCAACCTCGCCGAATGCCTGACGATCCAGCTGCGCGAGCGGAACCGCCTCGATCCGGCCATGGAAGCGCTTCTCGGCCGGCTCGACCTGGTGGCGCGGCAGGATTTCGCGGCGCTCAGGCGGCTCTGCGGCGTCGACCAGGAGGACCTCGCCGACATGCTGGGGGAGCTTCGCCGCCTGGAGCCGAAACCAGGCCTCGCCTTCGCGTCCGCGCCGGTCGACGTGCTGGTCCCGGACGTGCTGGTGCGGGACGCCCCCGACGGCAGCCTCCACGTCGAGCTCAACCCCGACACGCTGCCGCGCATCCTCCTCGACAGGTCCTACCACGCGCAGGTCGTCCAGTCGGTGCGCAGCGAGAAGGACAAGCTCTTCCTCTCGGAATGCCTGCAGACGGCCCATTGGCTCACCCGCAGCCTCGACCAGCGCGCCCGCACGATCCTGAAGGTCGCGACCGAGATCGTGCGGCACCAGGAGGGCTTCTTCCGCGAAGGCGTCCCGGCCCTGCGCCCGCTCACGCTCAAGGCCGTCGCGCAGGCCATCGGCATGCATGAATCCACCGTCTCGCGGGTCGTGGCCAACAAGGCGATCGGCTCCGCCCGCGGGGTTCTGGGGATGAAGTTCTTCTTCGGGACCGCGGCCGGGGAGGGCGGCCATTCCGCCCGGGCCGTGCGTCATCGAATCAGGCAGCTCGTCGACGCGGAGGCGCCCGACGCCGTGCTGTCGGATGATGCAATTGCCCAAAAATTGAAGGCCGAGGGCATGGCCGTCGCCCGGCGGACCGTCGCGAAATACCGGGAGGCCCTGCGCATCCCGTCCTCGGCCGACCGACGCCGGAGGGGCAAACACCGATTGAAGACATCCTAAGGCTCAACATCAAGTCTTGTATTGCGTCTCCAAACCATCATCATTTCACCCAGCGTCACCCACGGGGCTTACCCGCTGGAAGAAGAACGCCCGAGGAGAACGCCATGACCTTGAGGATATCCGGCAAGAATCTCGATCTCGGCGAATCCCTGAGGTCCCAGGTGAAGGAGCGCGTGGCCGGCGCGCTGAGCAAGTACTTCGACGGCACCTATACGGGCCATGTGACGGTGGCGCGCGACGGCGCGGGCTTCCGGACCGACTGCGTCCTCCACCTCGCCTCCGGCGTGACCCTCGAGGCGTCCGGGGCCGCCCAGGACGCCTATGCCAGCTTCGACCAGACCGCGGACCGGATCGAGCGGCGCCTGCGCCGATACAAGCAGCGGATCAAGGACCACGTGGCCCAGGCCGCTGAGCGGCCCTCCGGCCTGGAGGCGCCCTACGCGGTGTTCGAGGCCCCCACCGACGAGACGGTCGTGCAGGAGGGGTACCACCCGATCGTCATTGCCGAGACCACCAAGGCGCTGCATCGCTACTCGGTCAGCGACGCCGTGATGCAGCTCGACCTGACCGGGGCCGCCGCGCTCGTGTTCATCCATGCTGGCACTGGCCGCGTGAACGTCGTATACCGCCGCGGCGATGGGGCGATCGGCTGGGTCGACCCTCCGCCGGCGCAGCCCTGAAGGAGCCCGTATCCGGAGGACTGACCGTTTTGGCCCAAGACTTGCTTGGAACGGCACGAGGCCGAATCGGCTTCACAACATATGCAGCTTGATCGATGCCCTTGCTGGACTTCCTAGACCCTCAAGCCGTTCTGCCCGCGTTGCGTGTGAACAGCAAAAAACAAGCCCTCCAGGAAATTGCCGCCCATGCTGCCCGTCTCACCGGCCTGGAGGCCGCGGCGATCTACGAGGCGCTGCTCCAGCGCGAGCGGCTCGGCTCGACCGGCATCGGCGAGGGCATCGCGATCCCGCACGGCAAGCTCCCCGGCCTGACCAAAATCTTCGGGCTGGTGGCGCGGCTCGAGAAGCCGATCGACTTCGAGGCGCTCGACGGCCAGCACGTGGACGTCCTGTTCCTGCTCCTGGCCCCCGAAGGGGCGGGGGCCGACCACCTGAAGGCCCTGTCGCGGGTCGCCCGCGTCCTGCGCGAGCCGGGCCTGGTCGAGCGGGTGCGCGCCACCCGGGACGCGGCCGCCCTCTACGCCATCATGACGGAGTTCCCGAAGGCGGCCTGACGCCAGCAGCGCCGCAACCCGAGATCAGCGCGGCTCGCTCTCGAGATGGAGGAATGACGGGTCGAATTCGGCCATGGCGACCAGTCCGTCCCAGTCGTTGATCGTCACGGTCTGGTCACGCCAGGTCACGAGCCCGGCGGCCCTGAGTTCCTGCAGGGTCCGGTTCACATGGACGGTCGAGAGGCCCAGGGTGTCGCCGAGCTCCGCCTGGGTCAGGGGCAGCCGGAAGCTGCCGCCCTCCGTCAGCCCGACGGCCTGGAGCCGCAGGAACAGCTCGCAGATGAGGTGGGCCGTCTGGCTGGCGGCCGGACGCCGGCCCATCGCCACGAGCCATTCGCGATGAATGGCCCCGTCGATCAGCGTGCTGAGCCACAGCAGGCGCGCGAGATGGGGATGACGTTCGGTGATCTCGCGCAGGGTCTCGTGCGGCACGGCCCCCGTCCGGCAGGGACTCAAGGCCACCACTCCGTGATCCATCCGGTGCAGCAGGAAGCTGTGGAGATCGATGAAGTCGCCCGCCACATGGATGGCGGTGATCTGGCGGCGCCCGTCCGCCAGCCCCTTGTACCGGGCCGCGAACCCGTCGATCAGCAGGGTGCTCTCCGTCGGTCGCTCGCCCTCCCGGACGAGGTCCTCGTCCACGTCGAACTCTCTGACGCGCACGACCGCCCTGTCGAGAACGGTCTTCTCCTCGGCGGAGAGCCGGTCGCGCTGCTCAAGCTTGCGGATCAGGACTTCGCCCGGATGGTCATCGGTTCTCTTCTGCATCGGCTGCCTTGAACGAGATCGTGCAATGAAGTTCGGATCGTAAATGGGACGGCCGGGACGGCAGCCAAGAGGAACGGGCCTCCGGCCTCCGACCGGCCACATCTTTCGTAACTTGCGGGAATAAAGGCCCAAGCGGCCGTGTCTTAGGGGGCGTGGTCACCAAGACCCGGGGGAGAACTCTCATGAAGCTTTCGGCATGCTCGATCATCCTGACCGCCACGCTCTTCGCCGCGACGGGCGTAGCAGCCCAAAACGCGGCGCCGGCCAAGGTCGCGGACACGTCCAAGGGCAAGGCCCTCGTCGACATGAAGGGGATGACGCTCTACACCTTCGACCGCGATGCGGCCGGCAAATCGAACTGCAACGGCACCTGCGCCCAGAACTGGCCGCCCCTGATGGCGCCCGCCAACGCCGCCGCGTCGGGCGAGTGGACCGTCGTGAAGCGCGACGACGGCTCCATGCAATGGGCCTACAAGGGCAAGCCGCTCTACACCTGGGTCAAGGACACCAAGGCCGGCGACGTGACCGGCGACGGCGTCAATCAGGTCTGGCACGTGGCGGCGCCTTGAGGAGCGGGCTCATGGCCGGGGCATCGCAGCCGCGGGACGTACCTCGAAGAGCCGAGGGGATTACCTCGGCTTGGTTAAGTGTCCCAGCGCCCGTGGGCCTTATTGTCGGCAGGCATGATCGGTCGGCACCCAAGGGACATCCCCGGCCTGCGGAGACAGATGGTCCTCGATCGGATTCGAAATTATGCGGCACGCCACGGGCTTGCCAGCACCCTGTTCCATTTGGCCTATCGGCTCGCCAACAGCGCCGCCATGCTGATGGTGTTCCGAATCGTGGTTCTGTCCCGGACCGAGATGGACTGGGGGCTCATCGCGGCGGGCGGGGAGCACTGGACCTTCCTGGATCAGGACGAGCTCCGGCGCTATTCCGCGGCGGACCCGTCCCTGGAACTCGACGAGGCCTTCCTCGCGGCGGCGCTCGCGCGCGGCGACCGCTGCCACGCCTTCGTGCAGGATGGGGCTCTCGGCGCCTACGCGTGGTTCGCCAGCGGCCCGACGCCCATCCAGGATTCGCTGACGGCCATCTTCAGCCCCGGCTGGATCTACATGTACAAGGCCTTCACGGCGCCCGGCTTCCGCGGGCGCCGGCTCTATGGCACCGGCGTGGCCAAGGCCATGCACTCCTTCCTCGCGCAGCAGAACTTCCAGGGGCTGGTCAGCTGCGTCCAGTCCCACAACCGCGCGTCGCAGAAAGGCCTCCAGAGGATCGGCTTCAGGACCGTCGGCAAGGTGTTCATCCTTGGCGGAAAGCATCCTTTCCTGTCCTATGCGAGCCAAGGCTGCCGGTCCGTGTTCCGCGCCAGGATCCTCCGGTCCGAGCCTCCCGTCTGACCGGAGCCCGATCCCATGCGGCAGCCGGACGAAGGAGGAGGAGCTAGACCCTTGGACGAGATTGCATCGCTTCTCGAACCGCAGATCCCCGGGCTCAGGCGCTATGCCTGGGCCCTGCTCCGGGACGACGAGGCGGCGGACGATCTGGTGCAGGACACCCTGGAGCGCGCCATCAGCCGCTGGCACCAGCGGCGGCAGGACGGTGACCTCAGGGCCTGGCTCTTCACCATCCAGCGCAACCTTTTCCTCAACGGCCTGCGGCAGCGCCGGCAGCGCGGGTTGCAGGTGGGGGTCGAGACCCTCGAACAGGTCGCGGCTCCCGACGGTCATGCGGACGGGAGCGCGGGCGTGAAGGACATCCTCGGCGGGCTCGATGCGCTTCCCGAGGAGCAGCGGTCCGTGCTCCTGCTGGTCGGGGTCGAGGATCTGTCCTACGAACAGGCCGCCCGGGTGCTCGACGTCCCGATCGGCACGGTGATGTCGCGGCTCAGCCGGGCGCGGGAAAGAATGAGACGGTTCATGGAAGGCGGGCGCAGCGCCGTCCTCAGGAGGATCAAGTGACGGACGAGCGTCCCATCGGCGAGGACGATCTGCAGGCCTATCTCGACGGCAGGCTCGTACCCGGCCGCCTGAGGGCCGTGGAGACCTATCTGGCGGAAAGCCCGGCCGCCGCGTCGCGCGTCGCCGTCGAGGCCGAGCAGCGTCAGGCTCTGCGCGACCGGCTCGCCTTCAAGGCGGCCGAGCCGATTCCGGCCCGCCTGCGGGTCGCGCATCTCGTGGAGGCCGGGCGGCGCCCGGCGCGGTTCCGGCCGGCCCCCGCCCCCCCCCCCCCCCCCCTCGAATAGAAAGGG
>JAFAAP010000120.1 GCA_023426505.1 Pseudomonadota bacterium | reverse complement strand
CGACGTTGGAGCTCCCAGCATCGGTTTCAACATCACGTTACCGCATGAGCAGGAGCCCAATCCTTACACCACGCCGGACCTGACGTTCCGATTCCATTACTTCGCCATGCGCAAGATGCATCTGGCGATGCGGGCCAATGCCCTCGTGGTGTTTCCGGGCGGGTTCGGTACCCTGGACGAGCTCTTCGAGCTTCTAACCTTGCGTCAGACCGGCAAGGTCCCATCCCTACCGATCGTTCTCTTCGACAAGAAGTACTGGCGCTCCATCATCAAGTTCGATGCCTTGCTCGAGCATGGAATGGTGAGCGAGACCGATCGCAAGCTCGTCAGTTTTGCAGACAGCGCCGAAGAAACCTGGTCCGCGCTCGTCGAGAACGGCCTCGTTGTCCCACCTGCCGAAGCTGATCGGGTGCTCCGGTAGTCCTAACGTTCCGGATTACGGCATCCTAGCGCTGCACCGATTGCAGATAGGCCAGAAGGTCATTGATCTGCGCAACGTCGAGCTGAAATTCCGGCATCGTCGGATGCCCTGTGGTGATCCCCTCGGCGAACGCCTCCGCCAAGGTCTCGACAGGATACTTTTTCCCCAGCTCTCGGAATGGCGGCGCCTCCGCCAAGGGGCTGTCGCCGAACCGCCCGATGGCATGGCACTGGGCGCAATGCACCTGGGCGAAGGTCTGCCCGCGCTGAATTCGCCCTTCCTGAGCGGAAGCCGGCTGCAGACTCAAGGCGAGAAAGCCGGCAAACAGAACGGAGCGCCACATGATCATCAGGCCTTCTCATTTTAAGGCCGTGCGGCGCCCTTCACGTCGACCACCTGGAACGTACGGAGTTTTTCATCCTCGTCCTGGATGGTCACATACTCGCCCGGCACGAACCGATGCTTACCGAGGCGATAGCCTGCCTCGTCGTCCGTGACACGGTCAAGATCGTAGTCGATCATCCAGGTGGCTCCGTCAGCACCGCCCGCCCGGTGGATCAGCACACCCTGCCGATCCGGCTCGCCCGGCCAGAAGCGCCGGACGCGGCATTGCAGTCGCTTCTCCCGCCACTCGGCCTGGTCGAGGTGCCCGGACTCGTCGAGCGGGGCGGTGATCTCGTAGCCATGGCGCGGGCTTCCTTCAGGAAAGTCCTTGCTGCGAGCCAGATGGAGCGTGATGTGATGGAGCAATTCTGCCTCCTAGGCCGGATGACCCGTCATGTTGCCTCAAGTTCAAGCTTAGGAGGGCGGGTCGCGGGATCCTTGATCCTGATCAATCCCGGAGACCGATGCACCGTCTCACTCTCGCTTCTGTGACTCGTCGAAGCCGCCTCCCGCCTCCTCGAGCGCTCGGCGCAGCCGCCGGATGATGACGGCCTTGGCCTTCCGGTCAGCGGCCTTGTCCAGCGCTTCGTTGATGTCCAGCTGAAGCGCCGCCCAGTCGTTGTGCCAGTCGCGCTGCCCTGGGAGAGTTGGCGCCATCCGGCGCTCGTGATCATCGACCAGGACAGGCACCTCGCCCCCAAGCTCGTAAAGGTCGTCGAGATCGGGGATGATCGCTTCGCGTGAACCGCCCGAAGCGCCGAGCGAGGCTTGAAGCGCCTTGAGGGCCGGCTCCTCGCCATGCACGAGGAAGACGCCCCTGTGGATGGGAAGCCGGTCCGAGAGCCAAGCCTTCAGCTCGGGCCCGTCGGCGTGGCCGGAATAGAGATCGAGCGTTCTCATGCGCGCCCGGACCTTGACCTCCTCGCCGTGAATTCTGACCCGGGATGCCCCCTCCTGGAGAATGCGGCCAAGGGTGCCCTGCGCCTGGAATCCCACGAAGAGCACCGTCGCCTCCTCGTGCCAGAGCCAGGCCTTCAGGTGATGGCGGATGCGCCCGGCTTCGCACATGCCGCTCGCAGCGATGACGATATGGAAGCTGTGGATGCGGTCGATGGCCTTGCTCTGCTCCACGCTCTCGGTGAACCGGACCCAGTTCGCCTCGAGCGCCTGGACCAGATCGGAGCCGTTGCGAAGCTCCGAGGCGTGCTTCTTGAACACCGCGCTTGCCTTGGCGGCGAGCGGTGAATCGATGAAGACCGGAATTTCCGGGAGCTCTCCGGCCTCCATGAGCTCCAGAAGGTCGACCAGGATCTCCTGAGTCCGCTCGACCGCGAAGGACGGAATGAGGAGCACCCCGCCCGGTCGCCGGGCCATGCGCACCTCGTCGCGCAGCATGCGCCTGCGTCGTTCGATGGTGACGCCGGCCCGGTCGGTGTCGCCATAAGTGGACTCGAGGATGACGTAGTCGAGGTCGCGGGGGCCGTCCGGATCGGGCTGCAGGAGCTTGTGATCGGGACCCACATCGCCCGAGAAGAGGAGCCTGACCGGCTTCTCGGCGCCTCCATGGGTCACCTCCATCTCGATCGAGGCCGACCCAAGCAGGTGTCCGGCATTCCAGTAGCGGGCCCTGAAGCCCGAGGCTACCTCCCGCCACTGGCCATAGGGAACTTGACGGAACTGGGCGAGGCAGGCCTCGGCCTCATCCGCCGTGTAGATCGGAGCCACGGTCGTGCGCCCGCGAAGACTGTTGCGCCGATTGAGCTGCCTGACCTCGAGCTCCTGGATGTAGCCGGAATCGGGCAGCATAATCGACGCGAGGTCCGACGTGCCGCCAGTCGCGAAGATCGGCCCGTCGAACCCGGCCTTCATGAGCTTCGGGACGAGCCCGCTGTGGTCGATATGGGCGTGGGTGAGGCAGAGCGCGCTGAGGCTCGACGGCCGGAAGGGGAATGGCCGGTAGTTCAGCTCGCGCTCCGACTTGGACCCCTGGAACATGCCGCAATCGACGAGAACGCGTGACGTTTCCGTTTCGAGCAGGAAACACGAGCCGGTTACCGTCCGTGCGGCGCCGAAGAAGTGGAGGCGGAGGGTCAAGGGAGGGGTTCTCCTGAATGTGACGCTCTGACGAGACTATGGCATTCAGCTACACTATCGGCCAACCGCCACGTTTGATCCATGGCAAGACGCGAAGGGGAACCCATGAAATCCCGCCCCCACCCTCCGGCAACTGCCGTCTGTCCGATCACGGGTAAGTCGTATCCTGAGCGCGACCTCGTGGTTCTTGATCTCCTGCACCCGGCCTTGGCGGACCGGATCCGGCAGGATTATCCGGCTCTTTCCGGGCATGCCCGGATCAGCCGCGCCGCCATCGACCAATACCGCATGCTCTATGTGGAGGAACTCCTGCGCGATGAGCGCGGCGAGCTGAGCCAGCTCGATAGAGACGTGGCTCGCTCCCTAGCCGAGGGTGTGCCGGTGTCGGCCAATCCGGAGGGGAGTTACGGGGAGGTTCGGACCTTTGGGGAAAGGCTTTCCGACAGCTTGGCGTCCTTCGGAGGTAGCTGGACGTTCCTCATTTTGTTCGGGATAGGGCTCGCAGGCTGGATCCTGATCAACAGAATGCAGAGCCAGGAGGCCTTCGATCCTTATCCTTACATCCTTCTGAACCTCATTCTGTCCTGTATCGCGGCCATTCAGGCGCCGGTCATCATGATGAGCCAGAAGCGCCAGGAAGCGAAGGACAGGCTACGCTCCGTCAACGACTACCGCGTCAACCTGAAGGCCGAGTTGGAGATCCGCCATCTCCATGAAAAGCTCGATCACCTGATCAGCCGTCAATGGGAGCGTTTGGCGGAAATCCAGGAATTGCAGATCGAGCTGCTTCAGGAACGCCGCTGAGGATTCAGGATGTGGCCGGGCCGCGAAGAGCGCGAAGCGCGTTCAGGATCACGGCGATGTCGATGGCTTCCTGGATGAGCGCTCCCTGCACGGGGGTGAGATAGCCGAGCATGGCCACCAGCATGCCGGCGGTCGAAAGGCCCAGTCCGACATAGACGCTTTGAAGGGCGATCCCGCGCGAGCGGCGGGCCACCTTGATGGCCGGCAGGATTCTCTGCAACTCGTCGACGAGGAGAACCACGTCGGCCGCCTCTGCCGATGCGGCGGCGCCCTTCGCCCCCATGGCGACGCCGAGATCGGCGGCAGCAAGAGCAGGCGCATCATTGACCCCGTCGCCGATCATCATCACGGGTCCTTTCGGCCGCTCGCCGACAACGATCGCAATTTTCTGATCCGGGGTAAGGTCCGCATGAATGGCGTCGATCGGCAGCCCCGCCGTGACGGCTTCCGCCACGTCCCGCCGATCGCCTGATGCAAGGACGATCCTTGATATTCCGATCTGGCGGAGATCGTTCACGAGATCCGCCGTGCCGGCACGGAGGCTGTCGCGGAGGGTCAGGAGCCCGGCGAGGCGTCCATCCACCGCCACGGCGACCATGACCGATCCGATCGGGAATGCCGCACGCGACGGCAGATCGTCCGGGCCGTCGATCCGTGCCGCCACGAAGCTTATGCCCCCGACGATGACCATCCGGCCATCCACGATGCCTTCGATGCCGTCGCCCGGAACCTCCATGGCGCTTGTCGGAACGAAGAGCTCCAGCCCCCTGGCACGGGCCTCAAGCACGAGAGCCCTGGCGACGGCATGCTTGGAGGCTTGATCCAGTGAGGCGGCGAGCTGCAGCACCTTGTCCGCCGGGATGTCTCCGGTCGCGCGGATTTCGGTGACCTGAGCCTGGCCATGGGTCAGCGTCCCGGTCTTGTCGATCACCAGGGCTCTGACGCGGGCCATGGTCTCCAGAGCTTTGCCGCCCTTCACCAGCACGCCGAACTTGGCGGCCCGGGACACGCCGGAGACGATCGCGACCGGAACGGCCAGGATGAGAGGGCATGGCGTCGCGACGACGAGCACGGAGAGAGCCCGGATCGGATCGCCGCTCATCAGCCATGCCGCCCCGGCGAGCACAAGGGTGAGCCCCAGGAAGAGGAGGGCAAACCGATCGGCGAGCCGAGCCATCGGCGCTTTCGACCTCTGGGCCGCTTCGACCAGGCGCACGATGCCCGCATAGGTGCTCTCGGCGGCCCGACGGGTGGCCGTCAGATCGAAGGCGTCGCCGACATTGCTCGAGCCGCTCATGGCTGCCTCGCCCACGGCAACCTGGACCGGCAGCGACTCTCCGGTCAGGGCGGACTGGTCGAGGACCGCCAGATTCTGTGCGACGATCCCATCGACAGGAACGACGTCACCCTGCCTGACGAGAAGCCGATCCCCCGGCACGATCGCGTCAAGCGGCACCTCTTCCAGCTTGTGGTCGCGGTGACGGACGGCCGTGCGCGGCACCCTGGCGAGCAGCGCCGTCATCTCGCGGTTGGCCTGACGCTCGGCAAAGCTCTCCAGGTACTGGCCGCCCGCATACATTAATGCGACGACCACCGCCGCAAGATGTTCGCCGAAGACCAGGGCGGCAGTCATCGAGAGGGCGGCAACGATGTCGAGGCCCACATCCCCGCGCCGCAGGCTGGACACGATCTCGGCCACCAGCGCCAAGAGCACCGGAACGGTCGCAATGGCCCAGATCTCGTCCGACCACTCGCCAAGTCCGACGAACCGCGCTCCGAAACCGCCGACCAGCCCTGTGAGTGGCAGGATCACCAGGATCGGGCGCAGGATTCTGTGGAGCCCGAGAAGCGTTCTCTCCCCCACGGCCCCGGCTGATCCGTTGCTCGGGAGGGCAGCAGCCTGGAACTCGCGCGCAGTCGTCATCGATCCTCCTCAATCCCGCCTAGACCGCTCGTGCCCCGAGGCGTCGGGTGGTGTCGAGGTGCCTCTTCCGTTTCCCATCGCTCATCGTCTCCACCGAACCGATCAACATGTGCCGATTGGGACCGAGGCCGACCAGTCCGAGGATGCTTCGCTTGAGGCTTCGCAGGCTATGAGCCCCGAAGTACCAGCGATAGACGAAAGCCGGCATGCCCATGGTGACGATCGTGCGGGATGACCTGCCCTTCAGGGTCGTCTTCCAGCTTGCACCAGGCTCCGATGTGCCCGACAGGAAGGCGGGGCGCAAAACCTGCTCCAGAAAGCCCTTCAGCAGGGCAGGCATCCCGCCGAGCCAGAGGGGGTAGATGATGACGAGGTGCTCGGCCCAGGCGATCGTGCCCTGTGCAGTGGCGATCGCGGCCGGAGGTGCCGCGTCTTCCCAGTCGCTCTTGGACCGGAGGATCGGAAAGTCGAGCTCGGCCACATTGATGCCGCGTACCTCATGCCCGCCTTCAGCGGCTCCGGTTGCATAAGCCTGGGCGAGCGCATGGCAGAAATGCCCGCCTCCGGGTGCAGGTGGCCTTGGATGATGACAATGCGCGACATGCCCCGCCTCAATGACCCGCGTATCGATCCGGCTGCTAGAAGGACATCTGCGTTCCACCAGCACAGTCATCAGCCGCCATGCCCTATTCCCCACAAGCGCTCCATGAGGTGGATCAAAATACCCTATTCCGCCGCCTGGGCTGCCTCAACGGCGCGAATGATAGGAGCTCGATTGGTGCAGGTTATCTCTTGTTAATGAAGTTTCACGGTTCTCGGTCCATAAGCTGGTCTTACCTGAACCACTTGCCCGCCCTGATCGGGCAGCGCAGGTTCGCACGGGACGTCGGCGCTCGCCCGAGATAGCAAATGGATGAAACGGCAACCCAGACCATGGCTGACCCCACTTGCATGATCGTCGAGGACCAGATGCTGATCGGCCTCGCGCTGGAAGCCTATCTGGAGGAGAACGGGTTCGACATTGCCGGCCCCTTTCCCAGCAAGGAGAAGGCTCTGCGTTGGCTCCAGACTGGAGCTCCCGATCTGGCCCTCCTGGACATCATGCTCGCGGACGGCCATTGCCTCGATCTGGCCCGGGAGCTGAAGCGCCGCGGTATCCCTTTTGCGCTGTACTCGGCTTTGCCGCCGACGGAAGACATGCCTTCGGAGTTCCGGGGCGTGCCGTGGCTGGGGAAGCCAGTAGACCGGCAGGCTGTGCTCCGAACTCTGGAAGAGCTCCTGAGTCCGGTCTCCTAGGGTCCACAAGCTGCTTAGAAGGCTTCACTGCGCAAGCTCCTTAGACAGCAGTATCAATGGAGCAACACAAGAATGCTTCTTGAAGGAAGAAAATCTAACAATACCTCAAATACTATAGTATCATCATAAATACAGCTTAGATTATCATATGTTAACGAATTATTTTTCCATAAAAAATCCAAGTAATGCGGAACATAGTTTGATTCGCTGAATTGAAATAGCAGTCAACAGTACGGAGGCCCCGAGCAAGACGCAGAGCGAATCCTAGTTTCAGCTTGAGACCATGCATATCACTCCCTAGGTTACCCACTAGCAGGGCTCGCATAGCGTGACGCCCTGCTTTTTTCTGTCTAGGCTTAGTCCTCATGGCCGGGAACATCCGGAGCCTCGGCCGGGGTGACATTCCGCCATTTGTCCAATCGGATCTCCAGCCATCAACCATCACGTCTCGATGCCGCGCCGGACCATTCCAATGTGGATGCTTTACCTCGCAATCGTGATTGGGCTTCTCTATGCGGGTCTGACCTTCGCGATTGCAGTCGCCCAAACCAGATTGCTCTTTCCGGTCGATATGGCCGCCGCAACCAGAGCGAGCCTGCCTCATGAGGCGGAGCGGATCGAAGTGGAGACCCCCGACGGCCCGCGGCTCATCGGCATCAGGCTCGGCCCCTCATCGCCTGATGCCGCCCGGCCGCTCATTCTGGGGTTCGGAGGCAACGCCTGGAATGCCGACGTGATGGCGCTCTACCTGAGATCCCTGTTTCCGGAAGCAGAGGTCGTTGCATTCCACTACCGCGGCTATCCGCCGAGCGAAGGACGCCCGAGCGCAGCCGCCCTCCTCGCAGATGCGGTCACCGTTTTCGACCATCTGCAGCGGGAGAAGCCAAGGCTCGTCATCGCCGTCGGCTTCAGCATCGGCAGCGGAGTCGCGGCTCATTTGTCACGCCAACGGCCTCTCGCAGGGCAGATCCTGGTGACGCCCTTCGACTCGTTGAAGTCTCTGGCGGCGGACCATTTTCCTTGGGCTCCGGTCGGCCTTTTCCTGCGTCATCACATCGAAACGGCAGATTACCTGCGCGAGAGCGAGACGCCGACCGCCCTGATCGTCGCCGGTCAGGATACGATCGTTCCGGCACGGCGCAGCACGGCTTTGCGCGAAGCTACACCGAAGCTCGTGTTCGAGCGCACAATTGTGGATGCCGGGCACAACGATCTCTACGATCATCCTGCCTTTGCGCAGTCCATGCACGAAGCCTACGGGCGCATCATGACGGCGACGGAACAGGCTCTCCCGCCGATGTGAGGAGGGCATTCCTCCGCTCAATCCCTTGAGCTCAGGGAAAACACCTCGTAGCCGGCGCCGTCCAGCACCCGCACGGCTTCGACTTTGGGACCTGTAGCCTGGGGAACACGTGCGCGGGTGAAGACCCGTTTGGCTCGTTCCATGGCCGCCTCGAGGGAGTCGACGCGCACGAACGTCCGGCGGACCACGCCACCACCATCCTCCTCGGGGGCAATCGTCTCGATGCGATAGATCTCCGGCACGCCTCGCAACTCCCACTGGCAAACGCCCTGCTCATAAACGGATGTGACCCTGATGGCCACGCAAAAACGATGTTCAGGAACCCTGCGGCCGGGAGCTTCACGTCCTCAGGCGCAGGCCGGCAGGATGATCGCCGGAAGACCCTGCCAGACGATGGCAGCGATGGAGAAGGCGCTGATCAGGATCGCGGCCTGGGACAGGAATATGTCGGTCACCTCGGCATTCCCACTCTGCAGGCGCCGGTGCTCCCGGAGCGCATAGGTCAACATGCCCGCCGTGCACAGGAGGGCTGCCAGCGTCACGGCGGCGATCACCGCCGGAACGATCCCAATCCCGAGCAGCCTCGTCTCGGCGACCTCCAGGGCGCAGGTCGTGGAGGTGGCGCCGTAGATAAGCGTGAACTGCACGGCCCATATGATGAAGCCGCCAAGCATCACGAAGACCTGCCAGAAGCGCCGCCCGGCCATCGTCAAGCTCCGCCCACGACTCTGGGGAAGCCGTATACCACCAGAAGACCCACGACCCCTTGCCCGACGGTGTAGTACCAGAACAGCATGGTGTTATCGAAGGTGGCGCGCCGCACGCTGTCGAGCTTACCGGCGAGCCAGCGTGCGATGGTGTAGAGGCCCATGATGACGCTCGTTCCGACGAAAAGGATCTGAAACGCGATGATCCCGTAGACCGCGGCGCCGTAGGCATGTGCACTGGGGCTCAAGGCCGTTTGCCAGTGGGTCCAAAGATCCAGCGTGGACCCGGCTACAAGCAGAACGACAGCCCCTGCCAGCAGGAGAGGCACCGATGAGGGGCTTCGCCGGTCGGCGCCGCGCAAGTGCCGGCTCGCGACCGCGACGAGAATGGCGGAGGCGACGTAAAGTGCGCCCGTTGCGCTGCCGGGCATGAATCCGGGCATGACGGTTCCGCTCGGAGGCCAGGCGGCGGGGTTCACGAGCCACAGGAACAGATAGGAGAACACCAGGCAGGTGAAGATCATTCCGCACACCACCATGAGGGCGATCATGGCCCACCAGGAATGGTTCATGGGTCCGGTGACATAGACCGGCACCGTGAGCCCTCCGCCGATATCGGCAGGGGGACGGACCGGCCCGAGATCGGTCTCCCAGAGCCACCAGATCACGAAGCCGAGGGCCAGCACGCCGCAGATCGCAGACAGGATGACGGCCTTCACGGTCAGCAGCAGGAAGAAGGCCGCCGTGAAGACGGCAGCAAGGAACGGCTGCCAACCCGGTCCGGGGACCTGGAGGATGTATTGCGGACGCGCGTCGAAGGGGCTCGTGACGAGCGTCTCGCGCCCGCCGGTCACCGTGCCGGGCAGATAGTAGCGTCCCGCGTCGACGTCGTCGGCGAGGCCCGGCTGATCCCAGAGCGGCTCGCGGCTCTTCACAACGGGAATGGTGCGCGTGCCGTAATTGCTGTTCGGCAGCCACTCCAGAGTGCCGGCGTTCCAGAAGTTGCCGGCATTTTCGTCGAGGGTCGGACGGAAGTTCCGGATCATGTCGTAGATGAACAGAGCTACGCCGGCGGCGATCATGAACGCACCGATGGTGGAGATGAGGTTGAGCTCGTCCCATCCCATCCCCACAGGATAGGTATAGACCCGGCGCGGCATGCCGATGAGTCCGGTGATGTGCATGGGAAAGAACGTCACGTTCACTCCAACGAACATCAAGCCGAACACCCATCGGCCCAAACGTTCCGACAGAGCCCGGGTGCTCGCAACGGGGACCCAGTAGTAGAAGGCCGCGAAGAGCGGAAAGACCATGCCGCCGATCAGCACGTAGTGGAGGTGAGCGACGATGAAGTAGGTGTCGTGCGCCTGCCAGTCGAACGGCGCCATGGCGACCATCACGCCGGTCAGCCCGCCGAGGGTGAAGATGAACAGGAAGCCGATGATGAACAGCGACGGCGTCGTCAGCTTCATGCGTCCCGACGCGATGGTGGCGATCCAGGCGAAGACCTGGATGCCGCTCGGCACCGCCACGGCCGTGCTGGCGGCCGAGAAGAAGCTCAGGGACATCTTCGGCAGCCCGGTGGCGAACATATGGTGGACCCACAGCCCGAAGGACAGGAACCCGGTGGCCACGAGGGCGAGAACGATGAAGCGATAGCCGATGAGGGGCGTCTGCGCCATGGCCGGCACGATCATCGACACCATTCCGGTCGCCGGGATGAAGATGATGTACACCTCCGGATGGCCGAAGAACCAAAACAGGTGCTGCCACAGGAGCGGGTCCCCTCCCCGCTCCGCGATGAAGAAGGGCCAGTCGAACGCCCGCTCCAGTTCGAGCAGCAGCGTGCCGAGGATGATGGCCGGAAAGCCCACGATGATCATCGCGGCGAAGACCAGCATGGCCCAGGAGTAGATCGGCATCTTGTCCAGGCTCATGCCGACCGCGCGCGTCTTCATGACGCCCACGATGATCTCGATGGCGCCGGCGATGGCCGAGATCTCGATGAACCCGATCCCGAGCAGCCACCAATCGGCATTGTCGGCCGGCGAGTACTTCAGGCTGGAGAGCGGCGGGTACATGAACCAGCCGGAATTCGGCGCAAGCCCGAAGAAAATCGTGGTGAAGAAGACGAGCCCACCCACGAAATACGCCCAGAAGGCATAGGCCGAGAGGCGTGGAAACGGGAGATCGCGCGCCGCCTGCATGTTGGGGAGAAGATAGACGCTCGCGGCCTCGACGGCCGGGACCGCGAACAGGAACATCATCACCGTGCCGTGCATGGTGAAGAGCTGGTTGTAGAGGCCGTGGCTGACGAGTTCGTTCTCCGGCGCGGCCAGCTGTGCGCGCATGATCAGCGAGAGAATCCCGGCCAGAACGAAGAACAGAAATGCCGTGCCGACGTACCACTGGCCCACATAGGTGTTGTTGACGGCAGTGATGAAGCTCAGCCCTCTCGGCGGCTTCCAGGCCGCCTTCAGGTTCTGAAGTTCATCCTTCGGCCGCGGGAGCGGGTTCGGAAACTCGGAGCCGTCACTGCTGGAGGATCTCTGCGTCTCCGGAGCATTCATTTCAGGCTCTCCAGATATCCCGCGATGGCGCGCAGGTCCTCGCCGGACAGCATCCCATAGGAGGGCATGCGGACACCCGGCTTGATGTGCTGGGTGTTGGCGATCCAACCTGCAAGCGTGCCGACATTGTTCGGGAACTGCCCGGCGCCGATCGTGCGGCGGCTTCCCACATGAGTGAGGTCCGGTCCGTACTGACCGTCGGCCTCCGTTCCGCGTACGGCATGGCAATTGCCGCAGCCACCCGTCCGGAACAGCGTGCGCCCCCGTTCCAGAAAAGGCGTCTCGGGCGCTCGCGCGTCCGAAGCCTGGGCCACGCGCCAAGCGTTGAACTCCGCGGGCGCGAGCACGATCACATCGAACGCCATGCGGGCATGCTGGTCACCGCAGAACTCGGCGCAGACGCCGCGATAGATCCCAGGCCTTTCCGCCGTGAAGCTGAGGCGGTTCACCCGGCCGGGGATCATGTCGACCTTGCCGCCGAGATTCGGAATCCAGAAGCTATGGATCACATCCGCGGCCGTGAGCGTGAAGCTGACCGGCCGGCCTACGGGAAGCACGACCTCGTTGGCGGTGGCGAAATCCGGTTTCCCGCCTTCGGCCGGATAGCGAACGCGCCACCAATACTGCTCGCCGACGACCTCGATCTGGAGCGCGTCGGGAGACGGCGCGTCCGTATCGCGCATGACGACAAGGCCATAGGGCAGAAGCACCGAAAGGGTCGTGATCGGAAAGGCCAGACCGCCGTAGATGATCGTGCGGCGCGTTCCGAGCCAAGCCCGCCTCTCGGGCGGCGCGTAGATCGCGTAAAGGAGCAGCACGGTGACGGTGAGGAAAATCAGCGTTCCACCGACTGTCATCGCGATGGTGAGACGATAGAGACGTTGCGAATCTCCTCCAGCCGGATCGAGGGCCGACTGCACGCCGGTGCAGGCGGCAAGCATCGCAATGCATGGGATGAGCAGAAGCGGCCCGGCGCTTGCGCTCCAGGAGTGCCGCCCCCGCGAAGGACGCGCTCGTATCGATTCCCGCTCCATGCCGCCCTAGCTTCCCCGTATGCAGCTTGAACAGAAAAGCTTGACCGTGACCGATGGTTCCGCGGACGTTCCGGGAAAGCACCGCCCGTTCCCAGGCAGCACGCCGACGGCCTTGTTCTCTACCGAAGAAGCACGCTCATTCACTTGTTCGTGTTATCGCGCCGGGCCTCGCCTTGGGGCTCAAGGCGTCGTCATGAACGCGCTTTTCAGCATTTCGCAAATCTCTCTCCCAGCGCAACGGACGGGAACGTCCGTATCGGAACAGAGCCGGCGGCGGGCGGTTTCCTCCTCGCGTCTCTTGAAACCCAAGTCGATGATCACGCGCCGCCTTCTTTCCATCGCCATCTTCCTGGCAGCAACGAGCCTCGCCGCTTGCACCGATGCGGCGGAGGAATCCGCGATCCTCACGATCGAAGGAGGCAATCCGGAAACGGGACGCAATCTCATCCAGTCCTATGGTTGCGGCACATGCCACACGATCGCTGGAATCAGAGGCGCACGCGGCCGGGTCGGACCGGAACTCAGGGATTACTCGCAGCAGCACCTTTTAGCTGGCTTCCTGCCGAACGCCCCTCGATACCTGATCGCCTGGCTCATGGACCCGGTCGCCCTGAAGCCCCAGACCGGTATGCCGGCCCAGGGACTGACGGAGGAGGAAGCGCGTCATGTCGCGTCATACCTCTATACGCTCGGAGGCGGACGAACCGCTTCCTATCCACCGGATCCGCCGCCGTCCCTCCGACGGGAGGAGCCATCCCTCGGGGAGATCGACCGCACGGTGACGAGCCCGTCCGATACGATGCCCCGGACGAGG
The DNA here is from genome assembly GCA_023426505.1 of Pseudomonadota bacterium. Taxonomy (GTDB): domain Bacteria; phylum Pseudomonadota; class Alphaproteobacteria; order Rhizobiales; family Beijerinckiaceae; genus Microvirga. The sequence goes on along the minus strand of JAFAAP010000120.1, from coordinate 15,785 downwards.
CGGATCGTCCCCAGCCAGGATGGAAACGTGGCCCCTCCCCGCTAAGGATCCTCGGACATCTCGTCCTCGTAGGTCGGACGCATCCTCGTCACGAGGGTGAAAAGACAACCCCATGCAACCGCCATCCCGCACGCCAGGCCGAGATCGAGCCAGGACCACGAGACCGGCCGGAAGATGAACAGCATGTGGGCGGCATGCTGAAGGAGTGCCAAAGCGCTGCCGATGACCATCGAGGTTCGGCTGACCCCCGAAGGCACCAGAAGGGCAACTGCCGCAAGCGTCGCGACGACCGCGACCGCGATTAGCCCGAGGCTCCGCGGATCCGAGCGATCGAGATACCACGACACCTCCGCTGGTAGATTGGCAAGCCAGACGATCAGGAACTGGGCGAACCACGTCCAGAGCGCCAGCAGGAGCGCCGTGAGAAGCGCGCGCTCCAAGCTGAGCATCCTCTTCGGCGCTGCATGCTCCGGCTTGAGCAGGGTGATCAGGATGGCGGCCGCCAAGGCGGCGAGCACCTGGCTGAGCGAGAAGGCGAAGCCGAACAGGCTCGACCACCATTGCGGGCTGCGCGAAAGAACCCAATCGAAGGCCGCGAAAGTCATCACCGGCGTCAGGACGGCGAGTCCGATCCCGCTCACGCGCCTCGGGTGCCGGGTCGATACGAGCCAGCAGGCGACGAGCGTTCCAAGGACGATATAGGCGACGCTGCGGGCAAGATAGAACCGGGGATCGAGAAAGGCGGCTCGTGCCGGGGGTAGGTCCGGCTCTCCCCTCGCCCATGGGAAGAGCTGGTCGAGCCCGAAGGCTAGCGGGATCCCGATCACGAGGAGCAAGGGCATCATCAGCGCCGCCGCCTCCGCTTCGGAGCGCACGGGCGCCAGCCAATGCTCGTTCATCAGGTGCCCGATCATCAGAAGAGCGAGCCCGCCCATCGAGAAGCCGGCGAGCATGACGAAGGCCATGTAGGTTGCTTCGAGGCGCGCAACGCCCCCTCGGCTCACGAAGGCGGCGGCAACGGCGAGGGCAAGCGCCATCGAAGCCCACCCGAGTACCGACCGTGGGAAGGTGAACGCGGCTACCCGGCTCATGGAACAGCGGGCTCCCGACCTGTGGAGGAGGCTCCCTCACGCGCCTGAAGCTCCTTGACGAAGTGGGCGATCGCCCAACGATCCTCCGGGAGAACCCGGTCTGCATAGGACGCCATGAGCCCTTTGCCCTCGGTGATGACCGTGACGATCTGCGCCGGAGACAGCGCGCGGATCCGCTCCTGGTGATAGGTGGGAGGTGCCGGGAACCCGCGCGACACGACCCGCCCGTCGCCGCGTCCGCTGACGCCGTGACAGGGCGAGCAGAAGATCATGAAGCGCTCATGGCCGCGGCTGACGAGTTCCGGCGTTCGCTGAGGCCCTGGCGGCGCCAGCGCCGCGAATTGGGCGGCAGTGCCTCGCGGAACGGTGCCGGGAGGCGCCGGAAGGTACGGCCGCTGTACCACGCGGGTCGAGGAGACGGGCGCAAGCTCCTCGGTGCCCGAGTCACAGGCCGCCATGAGCAACATAACAAGAAGGCCGAGAGCTATCCGCATCCGGGCACCTCGCGCACGATTTCCGCCGCCGTCGCCTTGAGGAAGCGTCGGGTGGCCGCCTCTTCGTAGAGCGGATCCTCGCTCAGGATGCACAGAAAGAAGCGGTCCTGGGATGCGCGCTCGAAGCCGTGGACCGCGAAGACGGGATGATGGAGGCGCGGCAGGCGGAGGATGACGAGAAGGCCAAGCAGCGTCGCCAGCCCGGCCCACAGGATGGTGACGATCAGCGTCGCCGGAACGAAGGTCGGCCAGCTATGGAGCGGCCTGCCTCCGACGTTGATCGGGTAGTCGATCACGTTCATCCAGTACTGGGAACCGTACTGAACGGCGGCGCCGGTTAGCCCAGCCACCAGGGCGATCCAGGCAATGGAGGTCGTCTTCGTTCCGAGCTGCTGCGCCACGTCGTGCAGGGGAAAGGGGCTGAACGCATCGATCCGGGTGTAGCCGGCAAGACGCGCTGCCTTCACGGCCTGAGTCAGGCCTTCCGGTGTCCGGAACTCCGCCATGAGACCGTAAGTCTGCTGCGTCATCCCGATTTCTCCAGGTGCTCGTCGTGCCGGGTTTCGAACATGGAGACCACCGGGAGGAAGCGGATGAAGAGCAGCACGAGGCTCGCGAAGAGGCCGATCGTTCCGAGGAACAGCCCCCATTCGGAAAGGGTCGGCGAGTAGCTGCGCCAGATCGACGGCAGATGGTCCGTCTGAAGGCCTCCGATGATGATGGAGAACCGATCGAGCCAGATGCCGATGCCGATCGACAATCCGACGAAGACACCCGCAACGGTGCTCTGCCGGGCGACCCGGAGCCAGAACAGCTGCGGAATCAGCACGCTGTAGACGATGGCGGCCCAATAAAATCCGGCATAGTCGCCGGTCATGCGCGCGAAGGTCGCCTGGCGCGTCAGCGGGTCGGCGAGCACAGCCGCTGCGATCTCGTCGAGATAGAGATAACCCGACACGAGGGCGCTCGCGAGAACAAGGCGGCCGAGCAGGTCGACATCGCCCTCATCGATGAAGCGCTCGAGCCTGAGGCCCCAGCGCAGGAGCACCGCCACGAGGAGCACGATCGAGAGGCCCTGCGCGAGGCCGGTCGCCACGAAATGGAGCGGCTGGCGGGTCTCGTGCCAGTCCGGCACGAGCGTCACGGCGAATTCGAAGGCCACCGTGCTCTGCATGATCAGGATCAGGGGCAGGACCAGGATCGCGACCAGGCGATAGGCCCGCTGGTGATAGGCCCAGTGCCGGATCGAGCCGCGCCAGCCGAGCGCAAAGATGCCGTAGATGCGCTTCACGGTCGTGTGCCGCGCTCGATCACGCAGGGTCGCGAGGTCCGGAATGAGGCCCACATACCAAAGGAGGCTCGTGACGATTGCGTGGGTGCTGATGGCCCAGAAATCCCAGGTCAGGGTGCTGCGGAACTGGGGCCAGACCTGGAAGGTCGCCGGATAGGGAAAGACCCAGTAGAAGAGCCAGGGGCGCCCGAGATGGAAGATGGGAAAGATACCCGCGCAGATGACGGCGAAGAAGGCGACGCCCTCCGCGAAACGGTTCACGGCGGTGCGCAGATCATGCCGGCGGAGCACCAGGCTTGCGGCGAAAAGGCTCGCCCCGTTGGCGATGCCGATCCACCAGGCATAGTTGATGAGATCGAAGCCCCACACGAACGGGATGTTCACGCCCCAGACGCCGACGCCGAGGATCGTCACCGTGACGAGGGTGTAGCCAAGAAGCAGCACGAGAGCGCCGGACGTCAGGAGCGCGATCCACCACGCCCAGCCGAAATTCCGGGCAAGCGGAACATCCGCAACGGGACTGGTGAGGATCTGCGCTCTGCCGGCCATGGTGCTATTCCTTCTCCATGGCGTCCGCAGTCTCGCGGCTTGCGGCCGGCTCGACACGGGACAGATAGGTCGTTCGCGGCTGCGTGTTCAGCGGACCGAGGAGGGCATAGTTGCGCGGGCTGCTCTTGAGGCGGCTGACGGCGCTCTCGGGATCGTTCACGTCCCCGAAGACGATCGCCTGGGTGGGACATGCCTGCTGGCACGCCGTCACCACCTCGCCGTCTTGCAGACGCCGTTCGTCGATACGCGCGTCTGCCCTCGCGGCTCCGATGCGATGGACACAATAGGTGCACTTTTCCATGACGCCGCGGCTGCGCACCGTCACCTGCGGGTTGAGGACATCGGGCGTAGCCGAGAAATCGGTGCCCTGATACTCTAGGAAGTTGAAGCGCCGTACCTTGTAGGGGCAGTTGTTCGAGCATGTCCGCGTGCCGATGCAGCGGTTGTAGACCATGTCGTTCAGGCCCTCGGACGAATGAACCGTCGCATTGACCGGGCAGACCACCTCGCAGGGCGCCTTCTCGCAGTGCATGCAGGGCACGGGCTGGAAGTATGTCTTCGGCGCAGCCGGGTCCCCTGCATAATAGCGGTCGACGCGCAGCCAGTGCATCTCGCGCCCGCGCGCCACCTCTTCGGGACCCACCACAGCGATGTTGTTCTCCGCCTGGCAGGCAATGACACAGGCATTGCAGCCGATGCAGGCATCGAGATCGATGGCCATGCCCCATGCATGGTCCGGGTAGGGCCATTCCGGATAGAAGGAGGGCGTTTCCTGCTTTGGCGTCACCTCCGCCTGATCGGGAGACGAGGTGCGCACGATATCTTCGCCCGTGAGGGCATGATGATGCTGGGTGCTGACCAGCGCGATGCGCTCTCCTGCCGCCCTGATATCTCCCTGGACGACCCACGGCTGGCGCGAACTGCGCAGGACATTGGCATTGAAGCCGATATCGCTGCCGATCCTGCCGGCCTGCGGCCGGCCGTAGCCCAGGGTCAGGGTCAGGGCCTCCTTCGCATGGCCCGGAAGCACCCAGACCGGAACGCGCAACGCACGCTCTGCAACGGCGACATCGATCGCGTCTCCTGTGGCAAGCCCGAACATGTCCGCCGTTTCGGGAGCCATGAGGGCCGCATTGCCCCAGACCTGCTTGGTCAACGGCTTCGGAAGCTCCTGAAGCCAGCCGTTGTTGGCATACCGGCCATCCCAGACGGACGGATCCGGGGCGAAGACGATGTCGATGCCGGCGGACGGCGCAGGGGCGGCCATCGCCATGGCCCAATCCGCCCGCGGGCCGACGTCGACCGGCTGAAACGTCGAGTTCTCGACGACGCCGTCCTCCAGCACGCGTCTCCATCGTGCCTCGAAAGCCCCGCCCCAGGTCTCGCGCCAAGTCGCCTCGACGAGTTCCTGCCCCTCCACCGTCTGGCCGATCATCAGCCCGAGGAATTCCTCGACGCCGAGACTGGGACTGAGCGGCACGACGGCTGGCTGTCGGATGCCGGCGGTTCCATCGAAAGCGCGCAGGTCTCCCCAGGATTCCAGGGGGTGCTTTTCCGGAACATGCCAGTGGCAGGCCATCGCCGTCTCGTCGCGGTGGTACCCCAGATGCAGCGACAAGGGCACCCGCCGCACCAGGGCGGCGAAATCGAGGTCGGCCGGTGCCGCATAGACCGGATTGCTGCCGAGCACGAGCAGGCGGGACACCTGTCCCGCGGCCATGGCCTCGCCGAGCGCGCCGATATCCTCCATTTCGCCCGTGGCGGGTCGGACGGGCTCGATGGCACGGATGGTCGTTCCGAAGGCGCCGAGGTGCGAGTTGATGGCGAGGGCGAGGGCATGAACCTGCGGCGGCTGCTCCCGCCCTGCCGCAACCAGGCCACGGGAGCCTGAGCGGCGCAGATCGTCGGCGAGGCGGGAGGCCGCGGGATGAGGGTCCGAGGACGGAATGCCGCCAATCTCCAACGCCGATGCCAAAGCACGTACGAACGGCTCGATGTCTCGCGGGCGCAGGGCCAGCCGCTCGTCCGCCCGCGCGCCGACGAGGCTCGGACAGGTCTCGATCGTGACGAGACGTGGGAGCGGACGGTCCTGTGCACGACGCCTGCTCTGGTAGTCCGCCGCATAACGGATATGGCCAGGTTCCTGGGCGAAGAGATCGCCCCCCAGCGTGACGATCAAGTCCGCCTGGGTGAGGTCGTAGACCAGGTCGAGGGGCCGTCCGAACACGGCACCGGTCGCGGCACGGCGATTGTCCTCGTCGACCGGCGAATAACGGTGCCAGCGCGCGTCCGGGAAGAGTTGGGCCGCAAGCGCCGTGAGCCGGTTGATGGTCGGGGAGCTCGTCGGCGGCATCAGGATGTGCAGCCCCCTGCCCTCGTTGACCACGAGCTCGTTGCGCACCGGGCGGATGAAGCGGGTCAGCTCCTCCCAGGTTCGGGCCACGCCGTTCTGGACCGGAGTCCTCGATCGATCCGGATCATAGAGCGACAGGACCTCGGCCTGGGCGAACACGTCCGTGGCGCCGAGGCTCGCCGGGTGGAGGGGATTTCCCTCGATCTTGATCGGACGCCCCTCCTGCGCCTTCACCAGAACGCCGCGACCGTAGCCGTTGAGATCGAGCGAGGTGGCGATGGTCAACGGGACGCCGGGCGTGTAGCCCGGCATGTTGCGGCTCTGCGACAGCAGCGGGGCGCCGGCGGACGAACCGCCGCTGTCGCAGGCTGCGAGCCCGCCGAAAGCGAGCGATGCGGACATGAGCCTGAGCAGGGTGCGTCGGTCGATGGTCCCCGCCTGAGCGATATCGGGAAACTCGGCTTCCACGTAGCGGCGAACCCCCGGCACATCCGCCAACTCCTCGAGGCTCCGCCAGAGGCGCGGCCCGCGCTCCTCGGCGAGCCTTGCTCTCCATGCATCGAGATCCACCGGAAGCCGTTCGTTCATTCCGCTCACCGATGGCACGTGTTGCAGCTGGTGAGGCGTTGCCGGGCCTCGTGGTAGAAGGCGCGGATATCATCCGGCAAGGCTTCGCCGTGCGGCTCGTACCCCATGGCGAAGACCTCTTCGCGCGGACGGAGACGGGGCGCAGGATTGCGGTGGCAATCGAGACACCAGCCCATGGACATCGTCTGCGTCTTCACGGTCCGAGTCATCTGGTCCACGCGTCCGTGACAGGTTTCGCAGGCGACTCCCTTAGTGACATGAGCCGCGTGATTGAAATAGGCGAAGTCCGGAAGCCGATGGACGGAGGCCCAGGATATCGGCTGGCCGAGGGCGAGACTCGAGCGGACCGGTTCGAGGATGCTGGCTCCGGTCCAGACCTGGGAATGGCAGGACATGCAGGTCTGGGCGGACGGCATGCCGGCGTCGGCAGCCCGCTCCACATTCGTGTGGCAATAGCGGCAATCGATACCGAGGGAGCCGACATGCAGGTCATGCCGGAAAGGGACCGGCTGGGGGGCCGGCTTGCCTACATTCCAGACTACATCCGAGCGCGCCCATACGTATCCGAGCAGCACCGCTCCCAAGGAGGCCAGCAGCGAGAGGACGATCAGGACCCGGAAGGCATTGCTCGCCGTCTGTGTGAAGAGCTGCGCCATGGTTCCGTGCCGCGCACCCTCGAGTTGTCAGGCCGCAGGCCCTGAAGAAGCTTCGCTTTAAGCACAATGGGCTCGGTGAAGCTTCGTTCCCTCCATCACTCCGCAGCCTCGGGAATTCGCGTGCCTCCCCGCGCGATCCTGATCGGAATCGACTTGGCGGCCGGAACCTTGCTGCGCTCCGCGTGATGCCAAAGCGGGATCAGTGGGTTGCATTCGGGATAGTACGAGGCACAGCACCCTTCGGGAATGTTGTAAGGAGTGACACGCATCTCCGTCACCTCCCGCAGAATTCCATCGTCGACCGCCGTCCTGAGCGAGACCATCTCGCCTTCCTCGAGGCCGAGACGGACCATATCGTTGCGGTTCATCAGGATAACCCGTCGGGTCCCTTTGATGCCCCGGAAACGGTCGTGATAGCCGTAGACGGTCGTGTTGAACTGGTCGTTCGACCTAACCGTGATCAGCGTCAGAACGTCATGCTCGGCGTCGGCGATGCCGAGTGTCTCCTCCAAGCTCTTCGGCACGATGAAGTTCGCCTTGCCGGTCTTCGTCTTCCACTTGCGTTCGCGTGCGCCAATGGGGCGGGGAAAGCCGCCCGGTTGCCACATGCGCGCATTGAAGTCGCGGAAATCGTCAGGGTAGGTCTGCTCGATGGCGTCGCGAACGCGCGCGTAATCGGCAACCCATTCGTCCCACGGAACGTCCGCCGTCCGAGACAGCGTCGCCTTCGCGAGTTCCGCCACGATCTGGGGCTCGGAGAGCAGATCCGGGCCGGCTGGATTCGCAAAGCCTTTGGACCCATGGATGCAGGCAGTCGAATCCTCGACCGAAACGGCTTGGGGACCGGTTTCCTGCTCGTCGATCTCAATCCGCCCGAGGCAAGGGAGGATGTAGGAGATCTCCCCATGCACCAGATGGTTGCGGTTGAGTTTGGTGGCGATCTGGACCGTCAGGCGCAGGCGCGTCCAGGCATGCTCCATCGCCTCCGTCTCGGGGACGGCCCGCACGAAGTTCCCGCCGAGCCCGAGGAACGCCTTCACGTCCCCTTTGATGATGGCCTCGCAGGCTTCGACGGTGTTCAGGCCCTTCTTGCGCGGTGGTTCGAAGTTGTATTGCTCCTTCAGCCGATCGAGAGGCACCAGCTCGGGCTTCTCGGAGATGCCGACCGTGCGCTGTCCCTGGACATTGGAGTGGCCGCGCACGGGACAGATGCCTGCTCCCGGCTTACCGATATTGCCCCGCAGGAGCAGCAGATTGACCACCATCTGCACGTTCTCGACGCCGGTGCGATGCTGGGTGAGGCCCATGCCGTAGACGGCCATGACGGCGTTCGCGCGCGCATATTCGGCAGCCGCGGCCTCCAGCGCCTCGCGGGGAAGTCCGGCCTCCCGCTCCAGATCAGCCCAGGAATATCGGCGTGCCGCTTGTGCGAAATCCTCGAAGCCATGGGTGTGCTCGGCGATGAACGCATGGTCGAGAATGGGCGCTTTCCCGTCGGCCCTTGCACGATCATCGGCCTCGATCAGAGCCTTGGCCATGCCCATGATCGCGGCGACATCGCCGCCGGCCTTGACCTGGTGATACTGGGAGGAGATCCGGGTTTCCGAACCCGTCAGCATCTCCGACGGAGCCTGCGGGTTCGTGAAACGCTCGAGTCCCCGCTCCCGCAGCGGATTGAAGGTGATGATGGGTACTCCGCGCTTCGCCGCCTCCTGAAGAGGATGGAGCATGCGCGGGCTGTTCGTGCCGACGTTCTGGCCGAAGAAGAAGATACAGTCGGTCGTGTCGAAATCGTCGAGGAGCACGGTTCCGACCGGGACGCCGATGCTGTCAGGCAGGGCTACGGAGGTGCTCTCGTGACACATGTTGGAGGAATCCGGCAGGTTGTTCGTGCCGTACAGCCTGGCGAACAGGGCCCACATGTAGGACGTTTCAAGCGATGCGCGTCCCGAGCAATAGAAGACGACCTGATCCGGCTCGAAGCCTTTCAATTCCTGTCCGATCTCGCGAAAAGCTTCTTCCCAGGCGACCGGCACGTAAGTGTCCGATGCCTTGTCCCAGCGCATGGGATGGGTCAGCCGGCCCGCCTCCTCGAGCTGATGATCGGTCCAGGTGCGCAGTTCCGCGATCCTGTGCTGAGCGAAGAACTCCGGCGTGACGCGCTTGGTCGTCAGCTCCCAGGCAGTGGCCTTGGCGCCGTTCTCGCAATACTCGAAGGGATGGGGCTCGGCGGGCTTGGCCCAGGCGCAACTCACGCAGGCATAGCCGTCCGGCTTGTTCTGTTTGAGGAGAAGGGCGTTGCCGCTTATCAGGCGCCCTTCCCGCGTCAGGATGCTCTCGACTGAACGCACCGATCCCCAACCACCGGCCGGGCCCTCGAATGGCTCGATTTTCGGCTTATCGCCCATGGAAGCTGATCTCCCGGTTTCGATGCCTGATGCGACAGGCGGCCCCTCAACCTGTGTCAATGTCGGGACGGCCTAGCCGTTCCCTTCAGGGGAGCCGCGCGAGGGAGGGGGCCAGCTTCACTTTTCCGCGAAGCGGGAACTGAAACGATGCAAGGGAACCGCTCAAGCTTATCCGCGTTCGCATGGTGCAACACGGAAAGGAATCCGCCATGCGCAATCGTGTCCTCAACTCCGCCGCACTCCTGACCCTTCTCGCCATTCCTCTTGCAGCCTGCCAGTCGAGTGGTGCGGCAACCGGTGCCGCAGGTGGCGCCGTGGCGGGCGCCGTGGTTGGTGGCCCGGTCGGCGCAGCCGTCGGCGGAATTGCCGGCGCGGCAGCCGGCGGCATCCTGACGGCCGACGAATCCACCCGCGTGAGGACTTACGTAGCGGCCCAGAGGCGGCCCTCCGTCCAGGTTGCCGAGGAGGTGGTCGTAGGCCAACCGCTTCCGCCGCGCGTCCGTGTGTATCCCGTGCCCCGCAATGTGGGCCTGCAGAGCTCCTACAACTACACGATCGTCAACGACCGCACGGTGCTGGTCGATCCGCGGACCCGCGAGATCGTCGAAATCGTCGAGTGATCACAACCGGCATCCCACCAGAGAGGCGGCTCTTCGGAGCCGCCTTTTTTCGTTATGGCGCCACACCTGACCTATCGGCTTCCACGGCCTTCGCGTTTTCGGCGGCCCTTCGGGCGGCGCGACTGCCGCGATGCTCGGAATAGACCTTCGTGAACTCCGCCCCGAAGAGGAGGATCAGCGAGGAGTAGTAGATCCACAACAGGATCGTGATGAGGGACGCAGCCGCCCCGTAGGACGAGGTCACGCCGCTCCGCCCGAGGTAGTAGCCGATCAGGAACTTGCCCAGGGTGAAGAGAAGGCTGGTAACCAGCGCACCGGTCCAGACATCCTGCCATTTCAGCTCGACGGCGGGCAGCATCTTGAAAATCATGGCGAACAGCAGAAATGCGATGCTGAAGGCCACGACGCTGTTGAGGAACTGCAGGATGAAGGTCGCACCCGAGAACTTCGCTTCGAGGTAGGAGCCGAGCGCCGTAAGCCCGGCGTCGATGATGAGCGAGACGAGCAGCAGAAAGCCGATTCCGAGCACCAGTGCGAGACTGAGCAGCCGCGTCCGGACGAAGGACCACACGCCGTAGGACGACGGCGGCGTCGCCTTCCAGATGATGTTGAGGTCGTCCTGCAGTTCGACGATGGCGCCTGTGGCGAGAAGCAGGAACGTGACCACGCCGATCGTCATTCCGACGATGCCTGATCCGACATTGCTGGCGCTGACGATCATCGCCTCGAGGGCGGAAGCCGATTGCTCGCCGATGAGGTACCCGAATTCGCCGACGATCCGTCCTCTGGCGGCATCGACGCCGAAGACTAGGCCCGCCACCGCAATCGCCGCGAGAAGGATTGGAGCCAGAGAGAAGACGGTAAAGAAAGCAATAGACGCTCCCAGGCTCATGGCGCGGTCGTTCCACCATCCCACGAAGGCGGCCTTGAGCAATCGCCATATTTCGGAAGGCATGCGTCACCCGGATTTGCCGACATTCGGCACTTGCAGCTGTCGATCCTGTGCTCAACCGAATGGCCACGCTTCTGGTTCCGACGACCTTCGAACGATGTGTCGCATCAGAGCAGGGGCAATTGCCATCTCAAGAACTTAAAGCAGACACACTCCTCACTTTATGTGCGCTCCGGCATGGTGCCGTGCAGAAGGAGTGTTGCGCTTGCTCGATGGAAATTCGTTTCTGACCTACGGACTGGAATTTGCGCCGGCGCTTATCGCGATCCTTGCGGCGGCCCTGGGCGTTTGGATCGTCTGGCGCCTTGTCCGGAGCGCAATGAGCCTGTTCTTCCGGAAGGCCGACGAGCGGCCCGAGCCGGCTGCTTATTCGATCATCCACGAGCGACGGGAACCGATGCTCGTTCCGGCGGTGGAGCCCTCCCGGCCATCTTCTCCGACTGTCCCGGACGCGGCCGACATCCTTGCTCTCAAGGCCAGCATCGACGCTCTCACCCGTCAGATCGCTTCACTCGAGAACCGGCTTGTGCCCGCCATCGAGGCTATGAGCAGCCCCGGCATGCCGGCCCCGGCGCAGCACGAGGCTGCCGCGCCGAAGACGCCCCTCGCCTCCTGACATGAGGTGTCAGTCTCGGGTCAGCCGCGGCCCACGAACGGCATCTTGGTCGCCATCACCGTCATGGTGAGAACATTGGCCGCGAGCGGCAGGCCCGCCATGTAGACCACCGCATCCGCCACGTGCTTCGGATCGATCGTGGGCTCCGCCGCGACCGATCCGTTGGCCTGCAGCACGCCAGTCGCGATCCTGGCCGTCATGTCGGTCGCGGCGTTCCCGATGTCGATCTGCCCGCAAGCGATTTCGTAGGGACGCCCGTCGAGAGCCGTCGACTTGGTCAGGCCGAGAATGGCGTGCTTCGTGGCCGTATAAGGTGCGGACAGAGGACGGGGCGCATAGGCCGAGACCGATCCGTTGTTGATGATCCGGCCGCCGCGTGGGTCCTGATCCTTCATGATGCGGAAGGCTTCCTGGGTACAGAGGAACGCACCCGTGAGGTTGGTATCGACGACGCTTCGCCACTGCTCGATCGAGAGATCCTCGAGCGGGATGGCTGGCGCCCCGATCCCGGCATTGTTGACCAGGAGGTCCAGCCTTCCGAAACTCGCCTTCGTCTTGGCGAACAGGGCGGCGACCGAGCCAGGATCGGAGATGTCCGTCGGCACCGAAAGAACCGACGTCCCTGGGGCTTTGACCTCGCGCTCCGCCGCCTCCAGCACCTCCTGGCGGCGTCCAGCCATCACGACCGTGAACCCCGCCTCCAGAAGTCCACGGGTGATCGCCTTGCCGACCCCGGTCCCTGCCCCCGTGACGATGGCGATCTTCGCGTTTTCGGCCATTCGTTTCCCCTCTGCGCAATCAGTTCGTTCAGTAGGTGGCCCGCCCGCCGGACACGTCGAAGACTCCTCCCGTGGTGAAGGAGCATTCCTCGCTCGCGAGCCAGGTGATCAGCGCCGTCACCTCCTCCACGGTGCCGAACCGGCCCATGGGAATCTTCGACAGCATGAAGTCGATGTGGGTCTGGCTCATCTGGTCGAAGATGGGGGTCCGAACGGCTGCGGGCGTGACGCAGTTCACCGTGATGTTGTTCTTGGCGAGCTCCTTGCCCAGAGACTTGGTCAGACCGATGACGGCTGCCTTCGAGGCGCTGTAGGCAGAGGCGTTCGGGTTCCCTTCCTTGCCGGCGACCGAGGCCACGTTGACGATCCGCCCGTAGCCGCCTTCCAGCATGGCCGGAACCACAGCCCTGTTGCAGTAGAAAAGGCCGTTGAGATTGACGTCGATCACCTGACGCCAGGCATCGACGGGGTACTCCCATAAGGTCGTGTTCGGGCCCGTGATGCCGGCGCTCGCGACCAGGATATCGATGCCGCCGAGCGCCGCCCGCGTCTCCTCGCAGGCCGCCTGAACCGCATCCGGATCGGTTATGTCCACGCGGATTGCCACCGTTCCCGAGCCGATCTGCTCCCGGGCGGCCGACAATGCCTCGTCGTTCATGTCCCAGATGGCGACCCTGGCGCCTTCCCCGGCAAGGCGGGCGCTGACACCCATTCCGATGCCCGAGGCGCCACCGGTCACGATGGCGCGCTTGCCCTCGAACCGCTTCTCGTTGGCCATGGCAGGCTCTCCCCGATGGTCCGCGCTCAGGAGGCGAAGGTGCCGCCGAGCTCGTCGTCGATATGGATGCGGATGATCTCGTCGAAGCTGTCCTCCGCCCGGAAGCCGAGCTCCCTCGCGCGGCGCGCATCGAATCGCTGCGGCCAGCCCTCGACGATCCGCATGATCGTCTCATCGGGCTCGCGGCGGATGCGGGAGACAACCCGGTCGCCCGCGATGCGCCGCAAGGCGTCGATCTGCTCCGCCACGGTCACGGAGACGCCCGGCATGGTGAGGTTGCGCCGCGGCCCGAGACTTGCCCCGTCGATGGTGGCCGCGTGGATCAGGAACCCGACGGCGGACTTGGGCGAAGCATGGGTGTGGCGGACAGCCTCGGAGACAGGAAGGATTGCCTCCTGCCCGTTCAGGGGCTCCCGGATGATGCCGGAGAAGAATCCCGAAGCGGCCTTGTTGGGCTTGCCGGGACGCACGCATATGGTCGGCAGCCGGATTCCCACCCCGTCGAAGAAGCCGCGCCTGGTGTAGTCCGACAGAAGCAGCTCGCCGATTGCCTTCTGCGTACCGTAGCTCGTCAGCGGCGTCAGGAAGAACTCGTCCCCGATCGCGTCCGGAAACGGCGCGCCGAAGACCGCGATCGACGACGTGAAGACGAGACGCGGCCGATAGCCGTCGATGGCGCGGACCGCATCGAACAGGAGCCTGGTTCCGTCAAGGTTGATCCGCATTCCCTTGTCGAAATCGGCCTCGGCCTCGCCCGACACGATGGCCGCGAGATGGAAAATGACGTCGGGCCGGCTCGCAACGAGCTTTTCGGCCTCGCCGGGAGCCGAGAAATCCGACGTGACCGTCGTCGCCGAAAATGGGGCGTTCTGCGGGACCGGCGGCTCGACGACGTCGTGCAGGATCGCGCGGGTGATCTGCCGCCCGCCGAGATTTCCCTCCGCCGCGAGGCGTTCGACGAGCTTGCGGCCGACCATGCCGGCCGCCCCGAGGACGAGAACTTCCATCAATGAGCTTCCTTTGCGTCGCACTTACTGTGACGGTCGGTTTCAATCTTTGCAATGCCATGATCAGAATTCGGCTGTTGCGGCGCAAGATCTGTGACGCGGACCTGCTCTTCCTGGAGCGGATACCTTCCGTTCGCGAATTCTTGATTCCGCTCCATTGGGAGGCCTCTTCGAAAAAGCATGACACTGGTGCTTGATCTCGGCCGAATACTGCTGGAATAATGCGCGCAAGCAACGCTGCAAGCCTGCATCAGACGGGCACATATAAAAGCGGGGGTTGGGAGGAAGTACATGCTTCAAGGCCGTAGGCCGGCATTGACGCGCCGGTTGTCTGCTGCCCGCGTCCTGGGATGGACATCATGTCCTGCCCGACGCCATTCCTGTCGGGGCATGGAAGCGCAAAGGGGGCCACATGGCCTCCGTTGAAATCCGTGACGTCAGAAAGGCCTACGGGGCCACGCAAGTCATCCATGGCGTCTCGGTCGACATCCAGGACGGGGAGTTCGTCATCCTGGTCGGCCCGTCGGGCTGCGGAAAGTCGACCCTGCTGCGGATGGTGGCCGGGCTCGAGAACATCACCGGCGGCGAGATCCGGATCGGGCCGCGGGTGGTGAACAACCTTCCGCCGAAGGAACGCGACATCGCCATGGTGTTCCAGAACTATGCGCTTTACCCGCATATGACGGTCGCCGACAACATGGCGTTCTCCCTCAAGCTGAAGAACGCGCCGAAATCCGAGATCGCCACCAAGGTCGACCGCGCGGCCGAGATTCTCGGATTGACCAAGCTGCTCGACCGCTATCCGCGCCAGCTCTCGGGCGGGCAGCGCCAGCGCGTCGCCATGGGCCGGGCCATCGTGCGTGACCCGCAGGTCTTCCTCTTCGACGAGCCGCTCTCCAACCTCGACGCCAAGCTGCGCGTGCAGATGCGCACCGAGATCAAGGCCCTGCATCAGCGGCTGAAGACCACGACGGTCTACGTCACGCACGACCAGATCGAGGCCATGACCATGGCCGACAAGATCGTGGTCATGCATGACGGGATCGTCGAGCAGATGGGCGCGCCGCTGGAGCTCTACGACCGTCCGGCCAATCTGTTCGTCGCCGGCTTCATCGGCTCGCCCGCCATGAACGTTCTCGAAGGAAGGATCGAATCGTCCGGCTTCTCCGTCGGCGATCTGATGCTTCCCATCGGAAACGCCCCGGCGGCCGCGGCCGGACGACCGGCTTATTACGGCATCCGGCCCGAGCACTTCCGCCTGACCGGCGACGGCATCCCCGTCGAGGTGATCGTCACGGAGCCGACCGGGTCGGAGACGCTTGTCGTCGCAAGAGCCGGCGGCCGCGAGATCAGCTGCGTGTTCCGCGAGCGGGTTACCGCCAAGCCTGGCGAGACGATCCGTGTCGCGCCAGATCCGGCGCTCGTCCACCTCTTCGACAAGGAAACGGGGCGGCGCATCAACTGACTTCAGCGCGCGACCCTTCCGGGAAGGTTGCGTAGCCGTTCAAAAAACATCCCGGGCTGCGGAGGAATCGACGATGACGTTGTCTAGACGCGATCTGCTTCTTGGAACGGCGGGCCTCGCCGCGGGTGCGGCGGGAGC
>JAFAAP010000078.1 GCA_023426505.1 Pseudomonadota bacterium | reverse complement strand
CAGACCCGCGACATCGTGCAGAACATCTACGTGCGCAAGGTCGAGCGGGTGAACGGCGAGCTCTACAACGTCGAGTTCGCCACGATCCCGAACGTCAAGGACCCGGTCAAGGCCGCAAAGGCCAACTGACGCGCCGAACAGGGGCGTCGTCCACGCGGGCGGCGTTCCTTCGCGTCCGACGGCAATGACGGTTCAAAGAAAGCCTTGCGTCGACCGCCGTCGCAGGCATGATCCCCCAACTTCCAAGGAGACACTCTCTCATGCAACGCACCACCCCTCCGTTCCGGGCCGACATGGTCGGCAGCCTGCTGCGCACGCGGCCCCTCAAGGAAGCGCGCGAGAAGCATCATCGCGGCGAGATCTCCGACGAGGCCCTCAAGGCGGTGGAGGACCAGGAGATCCGCGCGCTGATTAAGCGCCAGGAGGAGATCGGCCTCAAGGCCGTGACGGACGGCGAGTTCCGCCGCGCCTACTGGCATTTCGATTTCCTGGAGCATCTCGACGGCGTCACCTCGATCGAGGCCGATTCCGGCATGAATTTCAAGGGCGGCGTCGGCATCGCCAAGGCGCTGCGCGTCACCGGCAAGGTCGGCTTCAGCGACCATCCGATGATCGACCATTTCCGGTTCGTGAAGGAGAACACGAGCCGGGTCGCCAAGATGACCATTCCGGGCCCGAGCATGCTGCACTACCGCGGCGGCCGGAAGATGATGAACATGGGCGTCTATCCGGACATGGACAATTTCTATGCGGATGTGGGCGCGGCCTACAACAAGGCGGTGCACGCCTTCTACGACGCCGGCTGCCGCTACCTCCAGCTCGACGACATCTCGTTCGCTTACTTGTGCGATCCCGCCCAGCGCGAGATGCTGCGCGAGCGCGGCGACGATCCGGAGAAGCAGCCCGACATCTATGCTGGCATGGTGCGAGAGGCCCTGAAGGATAAGCCGTCCGACCTCACGATCACGATGCATCTGTGCCGCGGCAACTTCCGCTCCACCTTCATCGCATCCGGCGGCTACGAGCCGGTGGCCGAGATCCTGTTCAACGCCATGCCGGTCGACGGCTACTTCATGGAGTGGGACACGGACCGCGCCGGCGGCTTTGAGCCCCTGCGTTTCCTGCCCAAGGGCAAGCAGGTGGTTCTCGGCCTCGTCACCTCCAAGACCGGCACGCTGGAGAAGAAGGACGACATCAAGCGCCGCATCGAGGAGGCGACGAAGTACGTCGATCTCGAGCAGCTCTGCCTATCGCCGCAATGCGGCTTCGCGTCGACCGAGGAGGGCAACACCCTCGCCGAGGACGAGCAGTGGGCGAAGCTGCGCATGATCATCGAGATCGCCGAGGAGGTGTGGGGCAAGGCTCCGGCTCCCGCGAAGGCCGCCTGATCCGCCCAGACCCATCCTGACACTAAGGGCCCCGCATGGCGGGGCCCTTTTCCGTTCAGGCCGTCGCGGCCGTGCGGCGTGCGACCTCCGCGCGGACGACGGGCGCGACCTTCGTGCCGAAGAGCTCGATGGATCGCATGACGTTCGCATGCGGCATGGTGCCGACGCTGAACTGCGCGAGATAGCGGTCGTGGCCGAACAGCTCGTGCTGGAACAGGATCTTGTCGATCACCTCCTGCGGGCTGCCGACCGCCAACGCACCGTGCGGTCCGCGCAGCGCCTCGAATTGCGGCCGCGTCGTGGGCGGCCAGCCGCGCTCTCGACCGAGCTTCGTCATCACGTCGGCGTAAGAGGGAAAGAACTCGTCCGCCGCCCGCTGCGGATCGGCGGCCACATAGGCATGGGTGTTGATGCCGACCTTGAGCCGTGCCGGATCCTGCCCCGCCCGCCGCGCGGCCTCGCGGTAGAGCGCGACGAGCGGCGCGAATCGCTCCGGCTCGCCGCCGATGATGGCGAGCGCCAGGGGCAGGCCCAGCGCGCCGGCCCGCACCACTGATTGCGGCGTCCCGCCGACCGCGATCCAGACGGGGAGCGGATTCTGCAAAGGTCTCGGATAGATCGCCTGGTCATGAAGGGCGGGACGGTGCTCGCCGGACCACGTCACCCGTTCGCTCTCTCGGATCTTCAGGAGCAGATCGAGCTTTTCGGAGAAGAGCGAATCGTAGTCGTTCAGGTCGTAGCCGAAGAGCGGGAACGACTCGATGAAGGAGCCGCGCCCGACCATGATCTCGGCCCGCCCGCCCGACAGGAGGTCGAGGGTGGAGAAGTCCTGGAAGACCCGGACCGGGTCGTCGGAACTCAGCACGGTGACGGTGCTCGTCAGCCGGATCCGCTTCGTCCGCGCGGCCGCGGCCGCGAGGATCACGGCCGGCGCCGACGCTACATAGTCGGGACGGTGATGCTCGCCGATGCCGAACACGTCCAGCCCGACCTGGTCGGCCAGCGCGATCTCCTCCATGAGGTCGCGCAGGCGCTCGGCCGGGCTGATCAGGTGCCGGGTTTCCGGATCGGGGGTCGCTTCCACGAAGCTGTAGACGCCGAGTTCCATGTGATCGTGCCTCCGGGCTATCGCCGAGAGCGATAGCCTTGGAGGCCTCTCGTGTCATCCGGCAGGCATCACAGCGGATATTCGCCTTCCAGCGTGAAGCCCACCTTCAGGACGACCTGGTAGTGCTTCACCTGGCCGTTCTCCACATGGCCGCGAGTCTGGACGACCTCGAACCAGCGCAGGGCGCGCAGGGTCTGATCCGCGCGCTTCACGGCGTTCTGGATCGCATCCTCGATGCTGGTGGTGGAGGACCCGACGAGCTCGACGATCTTGTAGGTGTGTTCCGACATCGCACGCTCCTGCTGTGTTGCCCTTCAAGAGCTAGAGCGTGGCGCGGGCCCTGCTAGGGTTCGGGCGACGAGGCCGGAGGCGCGGCCTTCGGCGGGAGCGGGAACAGGGTCGTGAAGCGCTCGGCCAGGGCGCGGTCGCCTTCGATGCGCAGCGCCCCGTTGGCTTCCAGCGCCGCGAGGGGGACGCCGCCATAGATCGCGGCCGCCACGACGGGCGCCGTCCCGGCGAAGACCACGTCGGCCCCGTCGAGCGGCGCGCGCGCGATCGCGATAGCGCCGTCCGCAAGATGCGCCATCAGGGTCTCCTCGCCGAGGCGGAAGCCGATCCGCGCATCGAGGCCGTCCGCCTTACCGGCATGGAGCATCGTGCGCATGGAGAGCATCAGCGACACGTTGCTGAAGGGCAGGGACGGGTCGTGGGCCGGGGAGCGCGCCGCCCAGCGGCCGAGCGCCTGGAAGATCGGCTCGCTCTCGTAGCCCCATTCCGTCAGCTCATAGACCTGGGTGGCCGCGGGCGGCAGAAGCCGGCGGCGCACGAGGATGCCGGCCGCCTCGAGTCCTTCCAGGCGCTGCGTGAGCACATTGGCGCTGATCCCCGGCAGGCTCGCTCTCAGATCGCTGAAGCGCCGCGGCCCAAGCATGAGCTCGCGCATGACGAGGAGCGCCCAGCGCTCGCCCACGAGGTCCAGCGCATGCGCCGTCGCGCAGGCGTCGTCGTAGTGGCGCTTTCGGCCCGTTTCGGAGCTGTTAGTTATTTTTTCTAACTTCATAGTTGCTTTTTATAACTAAATGGAGAATCGTTGTCAAACCAACCCGGAGGAAATCCCATGTCCAAGCTGATCTTCGTCAATCTTCCCGTCGCCGATCTCGACCGCGCCGTCGCCTTCTACGAGGCCGTGGGCGCG
The DNA here is from genome assembly GCA_023426505.1 of Pseudomonadota bacterium. Classification (GTDB taxonomy): domain Bacteria; phylum Pseudomonadota; class Alphaproteobacteria; order Rhizobiales; family Beijerinckiaceae; genus Microvirga. The sequence continues at coordinate 40,182 of JAFAAP010000078.1, read as the reverse complement.
GTGAAGAACGAGCAGTTCACCGATCACACCGCCGCCTGCATGGTCCTCTCCGAGACCATCCACGTGATGCTTCTCACCCACGACAAGTTCCGGCAGTTCACCCCGAAGCCGATCGCGGACGCCAAGGCCTCGACGGAGGTCCTGATCTGCCTGTCGGAGGAGAGCCGCGAGGCGGTCGACGCCACTCTCGCCAAGGCCGGAGCCGCCGGCGGGCGGATCGATCCCGGCCCGAAGCAGGATTACGGCTTCATGTACGGCCGCAGCTTCGAGGATCCAGACGGCCATATCTTCGAGGTGATGTGGATGGACGTCGCGGCCGCCGCGCAGGCCGCGGGCGAGATGGCGACGGCCTGATCCCGATCTCGGAACAAGGGAACGAACACCATGACCAGCGAGCCCGCCGCTCTCCACGAGCTCATGATCACCCGCCGCATCGAGGCTTCTCCCGAAACCGTCTACCAGGTCTGGGCCGAGCGCCTCGGCGAATGGTGGGCGCCGCGCCCCTTTACCACCCCTTTGGTCGAGCTCGACCTGAGGCCCGGCGGCCGGGGCCTTATCGTGATGCGCTCCCCCGACGGCATCGACATGCCGACCGAGGGCGTTTTTCTCGAGGTCGAACCGAACCGGAAGATCGTCTTCACCAACGCGTTCGCGGCCGGGTGGATTCCGCAGGACCCGTTCATGGTCGTGATCGTCACCTTCGAGCCGGAGGGCGCGGCCACCCGCTACACCGCCCGCGTCCGGCACTGGGACGAGGCGACCCTGAGGCGCCACGAGGCCATGGGCTTCCACGAAGGCTGGAGCATCGTCGCGGGCCAGCTCGCCGAGCTCGCCGAAGGCCGGCCGGCCGCCACGGCCGCCTGAGGCCGGTCCGGAACCAGCGTCCAAAAAGAAAGGGCGGGTCCGCCGAGGACCCGCCCTTTGCTTTATCCATAGTGGCGCGAGGAGCCGGTCAGGCCAGCTCGATCGCTCCCGCCTCGCGGCCCTTGCGGCCATCGACGATCGCGACGCGAACCGCCTGGCCCTGATCGAGCCGGCTGATGCCGGCGCGCTCCAGGACGGAGACGTGGACGAAGAGGTCCTTCGGCTCGCCGTCGACGGCGATGAAGCCGAAGCCCTTGGTCTCGTTGTACCACTTCACGGTGCCGAGGGTGTCCGGCACCGCGTCGATCGGCCGCGACTGCCCGGGGCCGCCGGAGCGTGGCGGGCGGCTGCCGAACGGGGCTCCCCCGCCGCCTTCCGGACGCGGGCGCCGGCCGCGCTCGGGCTCGGCCGTGCTCGTGTCGACGCTCATGATCTCGTTGACCTGGGCGCCCTTCTGGCCCGGTCCGACCTGAACCACCAGCGTCGCGCCGGAGGGCAGGGTGGTGTGGCCCGAGGCCTCGACCTGCCTGATGTGCAGGAACGCCTCGCCGGAGCCATCGGTCAGCTCGACGAAGCCGAACCCCTTCTCCGGGTTGAACCATTTCACGCGGGCCTCGGCCTCGCGGTCCGATCCCGACCGAGGTGCCTGTGGGCGCGGTGCGCGATCGTATGACGGTTGCGGTGGAGCGTAGTCGCCCCACGGATCCGCGGGCTGACCGCCAAATTGGCGTTGGCGATTGCGGTGCTCGTTACCCCGGCCCATCCGTATGCCTTCTAAAGTCTCTCGTGTGTTCGAGCCATAGGCGTAGCGCGCCCGCAGCTCAAGGGCAAGAAGGTTACGAGCTTTGATCGACAGATGTCATGTCGAATCTGCATCCAAGGCCGAATTTTTTCGAGCCCGGACCCTTCATCCTCGCCCTCTCGACCGGATGTTAGGCACGAATTCCCGGCTGGACCGTTGTCGAGCACGAGTGGCCGGAAGGCCGTCATGACGAAGGAGGCACGATGCCGCGCGAGGTCACGGACGCCGATGGAATCACATGGTCCTGCATCCAGGCCTTCGCCGGGCTGGGCAATGACGCGGAAAAGGCCGATGCGGCGCGGGTCGAAGGCGCGCCCGATCACGTCCATGTGGTCTGCACCCCCAGCGGCGGCGCGAAGTCGGTTCGCCTCGAATTGCCGGCGGGCTGGGAGGAGGAGATGGCCGACGAGGCGCTCCTCGACGCCATCCGGTCCCGGACCCGGGAGGACCAGGAGCCCGCCTGAGGACGGCTCGAAACCGAACGGCGCAGCTTGGCGTTCTTCAGACGTGATGGTTCACGTGCGTGAGGTTGGGTTGATGCGTCGGTTCCTGCGTGACAACGGTTTGTCGATAACGTTGCTGTTGCTTTTCCTCGGCTCCCTGATGGGTCAGGCGATCACCGGATGGAGGGCCCATCTCGAGGAGCTGTCGCTCCATGGTCTGCCGAAGATCGGCTTCGGGACCTATCTGACCAGCGGCCATTTCATCTCGGCGGTGTTCGAGAACTGGGAGAGCGAGTTCCTCCAGATGGCGGTCTACGTCCTCCTGACCGTCTTCCTGGTCCAGAAGGGATCGGCCGAATCGAAAAAGCCCGACGAGCCCAATCCCGAGGAGGAGGCGCCCGAGAGGCATCGCGGCGATCCCGACGCGCCTTGGCCGGTCCATCGCGGGGGCCTGCTCCTGAAGCTCTATTCGCATTCGCTCAGCATCGCCCTGGTGGGGCTGTTCCTGATGTCGTTCTGGCTGCACCTGGCCGGCAGCACGCGCCGGATGAACGAGGAGGCGCTTCAGCACCATCAGCCCACGCAGACCATGGCCGAAACGCTGCTGGAGCCAGGCTTCTGGTACGAGAGCTTCCAGAACTGGCAGAGCGAGTTCCTGTCGATCGCGGTGCTGATCCTGCTCGGCGTCTTCCTGCGCGAGCGCGGATCTCCGGAATCGAAGCCGGTCGCGGCTCCTCACACTGCGACCGGGCACTGACGGCGCAGGGAGCGCCCGGTCACTCCCGCATGCGCGAACCCGGGCGCCGGCCGTCGGACTGCGCCTTCTGGGCCGAACTCTCCTCCAGGCTGGGATAGACGCCCGCGAGCACCTGGTCGAAATGGCGACGCAGCGCATCGTTGCAGCCACAGGACAGGGAGCCGAGCTCGTCGAAGTTCTTCACGCGGACGCCCCCGCGGCGGGTTTCGAGCACATCCCGTCCCTTCAGGGACTGGATCACCCGGCTCACATAGGAGCGGCCGACGCCCATCATGCCGGCGAGCTGTTCCTGGGTCAGGGGAATGTCGTGATCGCCCGTGCGGTCGATCGCGGCCATAAGCCATTTGACGGTACGCTGCTCGATGCTGTGGGCGGCATTGCACGCCACCGACTGGAAGACCTGCGCCAGCACGCAATCCGCATAGCGGGCGAACAGGTGCCGCAGGCTCGGCGAGGACGACTTGGCGCGCTCCAGGTCGGCCGCCTGGATCCGCAGGAACGGACCGGGGAACTGCACGACGGCGCGCGCATAGGCCGGGAGCCGGCCTTGGCTGACGATTCCCCCGACGGCGCCTTCGCGGCCGATCAGGGCCGTCTCGACCGCGCGTCCGTCGTCGAGCACCACGATGAAGGAGACGAGGCTCGGCCCGCAGGGGAAATAGGCGCACTGTACGTTGTCTCCGGGCTCGTAGAGCACGGTCCCGGCATCGGCGTGCCAATCCTGGAGGAGGGGCTCGAGCATGGCGAGATCCTCGGGCCTCAGGGCCCGGAGAAGGTTGTTCCCGAAGCCGTTGCCGGCTGCGTCCGCCTGTTGGCTCGTCGCGATCTTCATGTGTCCTCCCCGTTGAGTGCCGCGTGTCCGGGTGGAACGCAGAAGTCCCGCCTGTGTTCACTAGTGGACAGACAGTTCGGTGCGATGTGTCTACAAGGCGACACAACGTCCGGCGTGTCGCAGCACCCCGCACTCGGGACGCCCGGTGGCGTCCCCGTTCCGCTCGGGCGCCGCTGGCGCCCGGCATACCCCATGGATTGAGTTTGACCGAGGATTTCACCGCTCCCCCGCCGCCAGCCCCTCGGATCGAGCGGGATGCGAACGCCTCCGGCCTGCAGCAGCACAACAACGACATCTTCTTCGCGGCCGTCGAGACGACCCGGATGCCGATGATCGTGACCGACCCGCACCAGCCCGACAATCCGATCGTCTTCGCCAACCATGCGTTCCTGCGCATGACCGGCTACCGCGCGGACGAGATCCTCGGCCTGAACTGCCGCTTCCTCCAGGGGCCCGACACGGATCGGGGCGCCGTCGACGAGATCCGCAGCGCCATCGCGGCCCAGCGCGAGATCGCCACCGAAATCCTCAACTACAAGAAGGACGGCTCCACCTTCTGGAACGCGCTCTTCATCTCGCCCGTCTACAACAAGGAAGGGCAGCTGGTTTACTTCTTCGCCTCGCAGCTCGACGTGAGCCGGCGGCGGGACGCGGAGGACGCCCTGCGCCAGGCGCACAAGATGGAGGCCCTCGGCCAGCTCACCGGCGGCATCGCGCACGACTTCAACAACCTGCTCCAGATCATGGTCGGCTATCTCGACCTCATGGAGAACGGCCTCGCCAGGCCCGATCTCGACCGCCACCGCCTGGAGCGCGGCGCCCGCAACATCCGCTCCGCCGTCGACCGCGCCTCGACCCTGACGCAGCAGCTTCTGGCCTTCGCGCGCAAGCAGAAGCTCGACGGACGGGTCGTCAACATGAACGAACTGCTGCAGAACATCGCCGCCCTGGCGGAACGCGCCGTCGGCGGCGACACGGAGATCGCGTGGTCCTTCGCGGCCGATCTCTGGAACTGCCGCATCGACGTGAACCAGGCGGAACTCGCGATCCTCAACATCGTGTCCAACGCGCGCGATGCGGTGCAGGCCGCCGCCATCAAGGCGGTGGCGATCGGCACCCGCAACGTGACGGTCGGCGAGGAGGAGCTGTCGACCTACGAGAATCTCGTGCCGGGCAACTATGTCTGCGTGGAGGTGACCGATTCGGGCGCCGGCATTCCGGCCGAGATGCTGACGCGGGTGATGGATCCGTTCTTCACCACCAAGGACGAGGGCAAGGGCACGGGGCTCGGCCTCTCCATGGTCTACGGCTTCGCCAAGCAATCCGGTGGCGCGGCGCGGATCTATTCCGAGGACGGTCACGGCACCACCGTGCGTCTCTATTTTCCCGCCGTCGACGAGGCGACCGGACGGGAGCCGCAGGTCACGCGCCAGCCCAAGGTGCGGCGAGGCTCGGAGACCATCCTGGTGGTCGACGACCGGGACGATGTGGCCGAGCTCGCGGCCTCGATCCTGGAGGATTTCGGCTACAAGGTGCTGCTGGCCCATTCGGGACGCGAGGCCCTGTCGATCCTGGACCACGGCGAGCCGATCGACATGCTCTTCTCCGACCTGATCATGCCCGGCGGAATGAACGGCGTCGTCCTCGCCCGGGAGGCGCGCCGCCGGCAGCCGCGGCTCAAGGTGCTCCTCACCACAGGCTACGCGGAGGCCTCCCTCGAGCGGACCGATGCGGGCGGACGCGAGTTCGAGGTGATCGCCAAGCCTTATGGCCGGCTCGACCTCGCCCGCAAGATCAGGCTCGTGCTCGAAGGTCCGACCGGAGTCGGGTAGCCTCGGCCTCAATGCATGGCCGCGGCCGGGCTGTCCTTCACCCGCGCCTGGGCCGAGGTGTCGAAGCGGACCTCCTCGGCCTTGTTCACGTACTGGCTCGCGACCAGCATGCCCTTGGCGAAGCGGATCGGCGGGATGCAGGTCAGCAGCATGAACGGTCCCGATGTGAGCAGGTGAACCCAGATGGACGGCTCCCACATGATCTCGACCCACACGCCGAACCCGGCCGCCGGGATACCCATGATGATCATGATGAAGAAGGCCGGGCCGTCGGCCGGATCCGCGAACGAATAGTCGAGGCCGCAGACCTCGCAGCGCGGAGCCAGGGTCAGGAACCCGTTGAAGAGGCGGCCCTTGCCGCATTCGGGGCAGCGGCACTTGAGGCCGTACTTGAGCACGGAGGCATTGGTCATCGTCGGTCCCTAGGGTGCGGCGAGCAGCCGGCACCGTTCATTTGTATGGCTTGAATATCCATACAATATATGGTAATCGTGACGGACAATTTCCATACAATCTTCGCGCTGCGGGGTCAAAGAAAACGTGCTGTCCTGGTTGCCGCAGATCGAGAAGGCGGGCGGGCCGAAATACCTCGCCATCGCGGAGGCGCTGCGGGCCGACATCCGGTCGGGCCGCCTCGAGGCCGGAATCCGCCTGCCGCCGCAGCGGCAGCTCGCGCAGGCGCTCGGGGTCGATCTCACCACGGTGACGCGAGCCTTCAACGAGGCGCGCCGGATGGGCCTGATCGACGCCAGAACGGGCCGCGGCAGTTTCGTGCGTGCCATGGCGAAGGACGCCACGGCATCGGCCGGATCGCCCGTCATCGATCTCAGCATGAACATGCCGCCGCAGCCGCGGGAGGCCGAGCTGCGGGAGCGGATCCAGGACGGGATCGCGCGGGTGCTCGCCTCGCCCAACGGCATGCTGCATCTCTCCTACCAGGAGAGCGCGGGCGCCCGGCCCGACCGGGCCGCGGCCTGCCTCTGGCTCGAAGGACGCCTCGGGCCGGTTCCGGTCGAGCGCACGGTCGTGACCGGCGGCGCCCAGACGGCCCTTTACGCCATCATGCGGGTCCTCGTCCGGCCGGGCGACACCGTCTGCGTCCCCACCGTCACCTATCCGGGCCTCCGCGCGATCGCCGAGCGGCTCAACATACGCCTCGTCCCGTCCGCGATGGACCACGAGGGCTTCCACCCCGATGCCCTGGCGGAGACCTGCGCCCGCGAGAAGCCGAGGGCGATCTACTGCGTGCCGACCATCCACAACCCCACCACCGCGACCATGTCGCGCCCGCGGCGCGAGGCCGTCGCCGAGGTGGCCCGCCGGCACGGGGTTCCGATCATCGAGGACGACGCCTATGGCGTCCTGCCCCGGCAGGCGCCGGTGCCGCTCGCCGCGCTCGCTCCCGACATCACCTGGCACATCGCCACCCTGTCGAAATGCGTGACGCCGGCCCTGCGCACGGCCTATGTGGTCGCGCCCGCCATGGCCGACACCCTGCGGCTCGTGGCCGAGATCCGCGCGATGGCCCTGATGATGCCGCCGCTCATGGCGGCGCTCGCCTCCCTATGGATCCATGACGGCACGCTGGAGGCCATCACGGCGGCCATCCGGCAGGAGAGCGCGGCCCGACAGACGATCGCGCAGCGGATCCTCGGAGGGCTCCCGTTCCAGGCCCATCCGGAGGGGCATCATCTCTGGCTCACCTTGCCGGAGCGCTGGCGTCAGGCCGACGTGACCGTCCACGCCCGACGGTCGGGCCTCGCCTTGGTGCCGAGCGAGGCCTTCGCGGTCGGCACAGCGCCCGATGCGATCCGCGTGTCCCTTGGGGCGGCCCGAAACCGCGCCGAGCTCGAGCAAGGCCTGAGCCTCCTCGCGACGGTCCTGTCCCACGGGCCGGGCGCCCTGTCGTCGATCGTCTGAGGATGACCGCGGCCCTTCCGCCGAACGCCGCTTCTCACCGGCCGACGGACAGCTCCGCCTTCAGCCAGTTCCGGAACGCCGCGACGGCGCGCGTTGCGGGTGCGGAGCGCGAGGTGACGAACCAATAGGCGATCCCCGTGGCGTAGCGGTCCGGAAACGGCGCCGCGAGACGCCCCATGGTGATCGCGTCGCAGGCCAGCGTCTCCCAGCCGAGGAAGACACCCTGGCCGGCGATCGCCGCGTCCAGGCACAGGGAGGCGTCGGAGAAGACCGGCCCGTCGCCGAGAATCGTCTCGTCAAGACTGTTGGGACCCAGCCATGCGTCCCAGCCGAACATCGGCGTCGGCTCGCGGATGATCGGCGCCCGGGCAAGGTCGCGAGGGTGCCGCAACCGCTCGGCCATCGCTGGGCTGCACACCGGGAAGACGAGTTGGTCGAGCAGCCTCTCGGCCCTGACGTTCGGCCAATTGCCCCGCCCGACCCGGATGCACACGTCCACGTCCGAGGTGTTGGGGTCCACCAGCGAGACGTCCGCGTCGATGCGGATGCGGATGTCGGGGTGCTGCTCACGGAAGTGCTGGAGGCGCCACACGAGCCACTTGCTGGCGAAGACCGGAGCGACCGACACGGTCAGCACGCCTTCCCGCCGCCTTTCGGCCAGCGCGAGCCCGGCGGAGATTTCCGCGAAGCCCGCCCCGAGATAGCCCAGGACCTCCTGGCCGAACGGCGTCGGCCGCAATCCCTTCGGGTGGCGCTCGAAGAGGAGGCGTCCGAACTGCTCCTCGGCCTTGAGCACCTGCTGGCTCACCGCCCCGACCGTGACGCCGAGCTCCTCGGCCGCGGCCCGCAGGCTCCCCAGGCGCCCGGCCGCCTCGAGGGCGCGCAGGCCGTTCAGATGGAAGCGGTTGAGGTTGCGCATATAGCTTTCCTACAGCCCCCGGCAGAAAAACGCCATTTCTTCCAGGAGGAGATCGAGAGAGCCTGCAGCCATGACGAACCTGTTCACATGGCTCCGGCGGCTGAAGAATTCCTGGCAGACCGATGGGGACGACGCGGCCTGCCGGGAGCGCGCGAGAGACCCGCTCTCCCATCCGGCCCTGCAGCGGATGACGCTCGAGGAACTCGCCGACCTGCCGTTCGACCGGGGGCACCCCGCGGCCGCCCCCGCTCCGTGCCTCGACGGGTCGCTCGACACGCCATAGCGCTTGCGGCGACCAGCCTGGGCAAATCCGCCGCTTCTGCGTAGCGTCGCCGCGTGATAGGTCCCTCCGGACCAAGCCACGCACATGACCTCCATGCCCGACACGCCACCCATCGCCGTCCAGGAACAGGAATGCCGGATCCGGATCGAGGAGGGCCGCCTCTTCGCCAAGACCTGGACGCCGCAGGCTGCTGAGACAGCGCATCTCGCGCCGATCCTGCTGTTTCACGATTCCCTCGGCTGCGTCGAGCTGTGGCGCAGTTTTCCAAGGCATCTGGCGCAAGCCACGGGCCGGCGCGTCGTCGCCTACGACCGCCTCGGCTTCGGCCGCTCCGATCCCCACCCGGGGCGACCGGGCTTCGATTTCATCGCCAGGGAGGCGCAGCACGTCGTTCCGCGCCTGTGCGACGAACTGGCCGTGCAGGACTTCGTCGCCTGCGGCCACAGCGTCGGCGGCGGCATGGCGGTCGAGACGGCAGCCCGCTTCCCGACCCGGTGCCGGGCGCTGGTGACGATTGCGGCCCAGGCCTTCGTGGAGGACAGAACCCTCGAAGGAATCCGCGTCGCGCAACGGGACTTCCAGGATCCCGCCAATCTCGCGCGGGTGGAGAAATATCACGGTGACAAGGCCCGGTGGGCGCTCGATGCCTGGATCGGGACCTGGCTCCGTCCTGACTTCGCGGACTGGACCCTGGACGAGGCCCTGGCGGCGGTCCGCTGCCCGGTGCTCGCGATCCACGGCGAGCGGGACGAGTACGGATCGAGCGCGCATCCCGAGCGCATCGCAGCCGGGCGCGGAACCGCCCGCATCCTTTCCGGGATCGGGCACGTGCCGCACCGCGAGCAGGAGGCTCTGCTGATCGACGTGATCGGCCGGTTCCTCGCGGCCACCGACCCGCTCCGCTGACAACCGGTCCTGCGAGATACCTCCCTTGGCTTTCTTCGCCCTCGGCACATCCTTCTGCATCGCGCTCGCAACCCTGATCTCCGCCGAGGTCGTAAAGGCCGTGGGCGGACCCATGGCGCTGTCGCGCTGGCGCATGCTCATCGGCTTCCTGATGCTGGCCGTCCTCGCCTCGACCATCGGCAACTGGGGCAGCCTGTCGGCAGGCCACGTCCCGTTGATCGTGCTCTCGAGCCTCGTGGCCATCGTGGTGGCCGACCCGGCCCTGAACGCCGGCATCGCGCTGATCGGCGCGCGCCGGACCGGCCTGATCTTCTCGCTCAGCGCACCGTTCGCGGCGGCACTGGGATTTCTGGTCCTCGGTGAGACTCTGAGGCCGAGCCAGCTGATCGGCTGCGCCCTGGTCGCAGGCGGGATCGCGTTCGCGGTCGGCTTCGGCCGCAGGCCCCAGGCCGATCAGGATGCGGCGCGCAACAGCTCCGTCCACGCGGAGGTCCGCCTGTCGGCCGCGGGCGTCCTGCTGGCCGTGCTGGCCGCCTTCGGCCAGGCGGTCGGCATTCTGTCGATGCGGCCGGTGATGCTCGACAATCCCGATCCGTTCGCCGTGATGGCGGCCCGCGCACTGGTGGCCGTGATCGTCCTGTGGGCGTACCATTTCGCCCTCCCGGGCACATGGAAGAACGGCTTCGCGGTTCCGGAGCGGCGGGTCCTGGCCCGGGTCTCTCTCGGCGTCTTCATCGGATACGTGGTCGGCATGTCGATGCTCATGGTGGCCCTGACCGGCACCAGCGTGGCGGTCGCGTCGACGCTCTCCTCGATGGCGCCGGTCGCCATTCTGCCGATGCTGTGGCTCCGCACGGGAACGAGGCTCGCCTGGCAGGCCTGGTGCGGCGCGTTCGTGACGGTCCTCGGCACCGCCGTGCTGTTCTGGCGCTAGCGCATTCTTTGGAGAAGGCTTGATCCGGCCCTCCGGGTTCCCGGAGCAGATCCTACGACGATCACTGACAGCGTGGTCGAAGAAGCATGCGGGTCGGTTCAGGTGCGACACCGCACGTGCCGGCTCGCGTCAGGCTCTCCGCGAGGGCAATCTCCACCATCTGGCGGAAGAACGTTCGCCGCCCGGCTGCGATCATCGTCCTCGTTCCGCATTGATGGGGTTCCAAGGAAAGCCCCCGGCGGCGGCACGGGAGTGCATGCACCCGACGGCCGCTCTCAGCAGCTGCTCGTCGCCAATGCGCTTCATGGAGAAACGCCATGCGCCTGTTTGCCCATACAATCGCGGCCGCAGCCCTGATGGTGATCAGCCAAGGGCCCGTTCTGGCCGATTGCCGCTCCTCGGATCCCGCCATCCCGGTCGGCACCATCAGCAACGATGCCGAGAAGGACACGTTCGGGTTCGCCTGCGCCAGTGCCGAGGTGGATCGAACCGGCTCCACGACCACGCGGGCGCCGATGGACGTGATGCAGATCGGGTCCAGCACCGGTGACGCGGAAAAGGACAGCTGGGGGTATGTCCAGGCCAGCGACGTTCCCTAGAGCAGGCTCTGCGACGCGGATCCAAGGGCGGTGGATCGGGCGGTGAATCGCCGTCCATGAAAAAAGGCGCCGGAGTCGTTTGCCTCCGGCGCCTCAAGATCGGGACCGTCCAATGTCGGTTTCCCGAGTGGAGCGCCGCTCCGTGCTCCCTTGAACGGCCTTACACGTCCAGGTTCGCCACGCTCAGGGCGTTCTCCTGGATGAACTCGCGGCGGGGCTCCACCACGTCGCCCATGAGCTTCACGAAGAGGTCGTCGGCGTCGGTGGTGTCCTTTACCTTAACCTGCAGCAGCGAGCGCACGTCGCGGTCGAGGGTGGTCTCCCAGAGCTGCTGGGCGGTCATCTCGCCGAGGCCTTTGTAGCGCTGCAGCTGGAGGCCCTTGCGGCCGGAGGCGATCACGGCATCGAACAGCGACAGCGGACCGTCGATCTGCATTTCGTCGTTCTTGCGCACGAGCTTCGCGGGCTTGGCGTAGACGTCCTGCAGCGAGGAGGCGCGCTCGTCGAGCTTCTTCGCCTCCTGGCTGGCGATCAGTGCCTGGTCCAGGACGGCGGTCTGCGTCACGCCGCGCACGGTGCGCGAGAAGGCGTAGCCGCCTTCGCGGACTTCGCCGGTCCAGCCGCGCTCGAGCTCCTCCGAGATCGCGTCGAGACGCTGCGCGATATAGGCCGCGGCAGCGGGACCGCGCTGCGGATCTTCCACCACGTCCGGGCGGAGTCCGCCCGCAATGGCGGCTTGCTCCACGGCCTTGCGGTTGTAGCGCGTGTGCAGGTTGTTCAACACCTGGCGCACGAGGCGGGCCTCGTCGATCAGGCTCTTGAGCTGGTCGCCCTGGAACTCCACGCCGGACTCAAGGCGCAGCAATGCGTTCTCGACGCCTTCACCGATGAGATAGTCTTCCAGCGCGCGCTCGTCCTTGAGGTAGATCGAGGACTTGCCGCGGGTCGCCTTGTAGAGCGGCGGCTGCGCGATGTAGAGGTGCCCGCGCTCGATCAGCTCCGGCATCTGCCGGAAGAAGAACGTCAGCAGCAGGGTGCGGATGTGTGAGCCGTCCACGTCCGCGTCCGTCATGATGATGATGCGGTGGTAGCGCAGCTTGTCGAGGTTGAACTCCTCGCGGCCGATGCCCGTGCCGAGCGCCGTGATCAGCGTGCCGATCTCCTGGGACGAGAGCATCTTGTCGAAGCGCGCCCGCTCCACGTTGAGGATCTTTCCGCGCAAGGGGAGAACCGCCTGGAAGGCGCGGTCGCGGCCCTGCTTGGCGGAGCCGCCGGCCGAGTCGCCCTCGACGAGCAGCAATTCGCATTTCGACGGGTCGCGCTCCTGGCAGTCGGCGAGCTTGCCGGGGAGCGACGCGATGTCGAGCGCGCCCTTCCGGCGGGTGAGCTCGCGCGCCTTGCGGGCGGCCTCGCGGGCGGCGGCCGCTTCCACGACCTTGCCGACGAGGGTGCGGGCTTCCTGCGGGTGCTCCTCGAGCCAGTTGTTGAGGGCCTCGTTGACCACGTTCTCGACGGCGGGGCGCACCTCGGACGAGACGAGCTTGTCCTTCGTCTGCGACGAGAACTTGGGATCCGGGACCTTCACGGACACGACGGCGGTCAGGCCCTCGCGGCAATCGTCGCCGGTGAGCGAGACCTTCTCCTTCTTGGTGAGGCCGGAGGATTCCGCGTAGCCATTCACCTGACGGGTCAAGGCAGCACGAAAGCCCGCGAGATGCGTGCCGCCATCCCGCTGCGGGATGTTGTTGGTGAAGCAGAGCACGTTCTCGTGGTAGGAGTCGTTCCACCACAGGGCGACCTCGACGCCGATCCCGTCCCGCTCGGAGCGGATCATGACCGGCTGCTGGATCAGCGGGGTCTTGGCGCGGTCGAGATAGCGCACGAAGGCCTCGACGCCGCCCTCGTACATCAGCTCCTCGCGCTTGTGCTCCGCATGGCGCTTGTCGGTCAGGATGATGCGCACGCCCGAATTCAGGAACGCGAGCTCGCGAAGGCGGTGCTCAAGGGTGGGGTAGTCGAACTCCACCATGGTGAAGGTTTCAGGCGACGGCGTGAAGGTCACCTCCGTGCCGCGCTTGCCCGGCGCATCGCCGACGACGGCGAGCGGCGCCACCGCGTCGCCGTGGTGGAACTCCATGAAGTGTTCCTTGCCGTTGCGGTAGATGCGCAGCTTGAGCGAGGTGGACAGGGCGTTCACCACGGACACGCCCACGCCGTGCAGGCCGCCCGAGACCTTGTAGGAGTTCTGGTCGAACTTACCGCCCGCGTGGAGCTGGGTCATGATGACCTCGGCGGCTGAGACGCCCTCGCCCGCGTGGATGTCGGTCGGGATGCCGCGGCCGTTGTCGGTGACCGTCACCGAGCCGTCCGCATTGAGCGTGACGGTGACTTCGGTGGCGTGGCCGGCGAGCGCCTCGTCGATGGCGTTGTCCACCACCTCGTAGACCATGTGGTGCAGGCCCGAGCCGTCATCGGTATCGCCGATGTACATGCCGGGCCGCTTGCGCACCGCATCGAGGCCCTTGAGGACCTTGATCGATTCCGCGCCATAGGCGTCGGCATTCACGTTGATTGCGGGTTCGGCCATCTGGGATCCTTGAAGGCGCGGCAGGACAAAGGAGGATGCGCGCCAGGGTGTTTGATTCGTCAGATCAGTTATTTAGTGACTCGGGATTGAAATTTCACCCCCACGCGCATACGCGCGCGTGGGAAAGCGGGGAAAAAGCGCCCGAAAGCGGCAGTTTTTTGGCTCAGCGGGAGGCTATCGCAGCGGCAGCCCCGGCCATGACGGTGCCGGTGGTCCGGTTGAGGATCCGGATCGCCCTCGGGCTGGTGAAGAGACGCCGGGCCCGGGACGCGAGGCCGATATAGCCGGCGAACACCACCGCCAGCACCGTCAGGGTCGCGCCGACGAGCTCCGCATAGCCCAGCAGGGTGATCCGGGTCAGGTCCACGATGGTGGGCAGGAGCGCCAGGTAGAACACCATGACCTTGGGATTGCCCATGGTGACCGCGAGGCCCCCGAGAAACACCTTGGCCGGATGCTCGGCTTGTGCGTCGGCCACCACCTCCTGGGGCGCGGCCGGTGCCGTCCAGAGCTTGTAGGCGATGTAGAGCAGGTAGGCGGCGCCGGCCCATTTCACCACCAGGAAGACCCCGTGGAAGGCCTGGGCCAGGGCCGCGAGGCCCGCGATCGCGAAGGTCAGCCAGATCACGTCCCCGATGGCGAGGCCCGCCCCGAAGGCGGCCGCTCCCTGCGTGCCGCGGCCCAGCACTCGCGCCACGATGGCGGCGATGCCCGGCCCCGGGGAGGCGGCCGCGATGAAGAGAGCGGTGGCGAAGACCAGAAGGCCGGCGAGATCCATGATGGCTAAAGTCCGAAGGCGGAAAGGAGCGGTGTCGCGGTCCAGAATACCCCATGGGTGGCCATGTGCGCCAGCATGGCGTGCTCCAGGCTGCGCGAGGCGTAGAGCCAGCCGTAGACGAGCCCGAGCCCCGCGTTCAAGGCAAGAGTCCGCAGGACCAGGAGGGTGTCGGGCTGTCCGAGGCTCAGGAGCGCCGGCAGGTGCCCGGCCGCGAAGGCGAGGGCCGCCAGGGTGATGGCGGTCCAGACGAGCCAGAGGGGGCGGCGGCCGCGCAGGGCCCGCATCCCGAGCCAGACCAGCAGGGTCATGAGCCCGAAGCGGACCATCAGCTCCTCGGTAACGCCACCGTAGAGCAAGGCCGTGGCCCGACCCGCGAGGGACACGTCGTCGAGGCGCGGGATGTTGGCGAAGGAGCCGGGAGAGAGGGCGCGCAGGATGAGATCCGCCGTAGCCGCGATCGTGCCCGCGACGATGGCCAGGACGAGGCCGGAGAGCCACCCGCCCGCGGCCTCGGGCGCCGCCTTTCCGCGGCAGCGCCGGAGCAGGATGGACACGAGCCCCGCCCGCTCCGCGAGCGCGACCCCGATGGCGACAGCGGCCAGGAGGAGGATTGCCGGCTGGACCAGCAGGATGGCGGTGAGCGCCGCGTCCGACACGGGCGGCGCATTGGGCAGGTACCGGATCTGCTCGATGGCGGCGCCGAGGGTCGGAACCAGCGCCAGCACCCCCAGGAGCCCGAGGGCGCTCAAAGCCAGGAAGGGACGCAGGAAGCTCATGCTGCGTCCACCGGATCGATGCGTCCGGGGGAGACCTGCAGCACGTCGGCCCGGCCCTCCAATTCGGCGAAGAGGCTTGGATCCGCGCCGGTCATCCAGACCTGCCCGCCCAGCGCCTCCAGGGCCTCGAACAGGCCGGCGCGGCGGCGGGGGTCGAGATGGGCCGCGACCTCGTCGAGGAGCACGAAAGGCGCGATGCCGCTCATGTTGCCCACGAGCCTGGCATGGGCCAGGACTAGGCCGATGAGAAGGGCCTTCTGCTCGCCCGTGGAGGCCATGCCGGCCGGAATGTCCTTCGGTCCGTGGCGCACGAGGAGGTCCGTGGCCTGCGGCCCCACGAGGGTGCGCCCAGCGGCCCGGTCGCGGGGGCGCTGGTCGCGCAGGATCGCCCGGTAGCGGTCCTCGGCGTCGACCGCCGGCAGGCTGGCCACGAGGGCGTCGATCTCGCCCTCCAGGCCGATCGTTGCGAACGGGAAGGGGGAGGACTCCTCCCGGGTCTCCTGGATCATGGCCGCAAGGCGTCCCACGGTCTCCTGGCGGGCCGCCGCTACCGCGATGGCGAGTTCCGCCACCTCCCGCTCCAGGGCGTCGAGCCAGAGGCGATCGTCGGGGTTTTCCTCCAGCACCCGGTTGCGGGAGCGCAGGGCCCGCTCGAGGGCGTTCACGCGGGTGCCGTGCTCGGCATCGACCGCGAGCACCAGCCGGTCGAGGAAGCGGCGGCGGTCGCCGGCTGGTCCCCGGAAGAGGGCGTCGAGGTCGGGGGTGAGCCAGACGATGCGCAGGAACTCCGCGAAGGCGGACGGGGAGGAGGCCGGCGTGCCGTCGATCCGGCAGATGCGGGCCGCGCGGGCGGCCTCGCTCTGGTGTTCGAGACCGGTCCCTAGCCGGTGCTCGCCGTAAGTGGCGTCGAGGGCGACCGAGACCGCGAAGGAGCCTGCCCCGCCCTGGCGCACCATGTCGGCGAGCTCCGCGCGCCGCAGGCCCCGGCCGGGCATGAACAGGGAGATGGCTTCAAGCACGTTGGTCTTGCCGGCACCGTTCTCGCCCACGAGGGCCACGAGCGGACGCGAAACGGCGAGGTCCAGTCCCGCATAGGTGCGGAAATCCTGGAGGATCAGGCGGGTGATTCGGGACTGGCCGAGGGGAGCGGAGGACATATGAAATCTCGGCCCCTTCTTTCCGGGAGGCGGGCCGAAAGATCAAGCGGATTGGTGTCGCCCTCCGACATTCCGGGGCCGCGCAAGCACGGCCCGGAATCGAAGTTGGGATTACACCCGCATCGGCATCAGCACGTAGAGCGCCGAGGCGCCTTCACGATCCTGCACGACGGTAGGGGAGCCCGGATCGGCGAGCTTGAACAGGGCGGTGTCGCCGTCGAGCTGGGCCGTGATGTCGAGGAGGTAGCGGGCGTTGAAGCCGATATCGATCGGGGCCGAGTCGTAATCGACCTCGATCTCTTCCGTCGCGCTGCCCGAATCCGGGTTGTTGACGGTAAGCGTCAGGCGGCCGTCGTTGAGGGCGAGCTTCACGGCACGGCCGCGCTCCGACGAGATGGTGGAGACGCGGTCGACCGCCTTGGCGAAGTCGGCGCGCTCGACCGTGAGCAGCTTGTCGTTCCCGGTCGGGATGACGCGCTGGTAGTCCGGGAAGGTGCCGTCGATCAGCTTGGAGGTGAGCACTACGCCGTCGAAGGTGAGGCGCACCTTGGCGGAGGAGAGCTCGATCGTGATGTTTTCCGATCCGTCCTCGACCAGCTTGACGATCTCGGCCACGGCCTTGCGCGGCACGATCACGCCCGGCATGCCGTCGGAGCCTGAGGGCGCCGGCATCTCGACCCGCGCGAGGCGGTGCCCGTCGGTTGCGACCGCGCGCAGCATGGTGGCGCCGCCCACATCGATCGTGTGCAGGAAGATGCCGTTGAGATAGTAGCGGGTCTCCTCGGTGGAGATCGCGAACTGCGTCTTCTCGATGAGGCGCTTGAGGTCCGTGGCCGCGAGCGTGAAGCGGTGCGGTAGGTCGCCGGCCGCGAGGTCCGGGAAGTCGCTCTCGGGCAGGGCCTGCAGCATGAAGCGCGAGCGGCCGGAGCGGATCTGCATCTGGCCCGTGTCGCCGGTCATCTCGAGGGAGACCTGAGACCCGTCCGGCAGCTTGCGGACGATGTCGTAGATCATGTAGGCCGGAACCGTGGTCGAGCCGGCATCCGTGATCTCGGCCGGGATCGTCTCGGTCACCTCGATGTCGAGGTCCGTCGCCTTCAGGCGCAGCATCCCGTCCTCCGCGCGCAGGAGAACGTTCGACAGGATCGGGATCGTGTTGCGCCGCTCGACGACGCGATGCACATGCCCGAGCGCCTTCAGAAGGGCGGCGCGCTCAACTGTAACTCTCATAGTCCCAACACCCGTTTTCGTTGGAATTCTTGGCTCGACCGCGGCGGATGGCCGGCGGAAAAGCGGGGCAGCAAGAGTGGCGGGTGTTGCAGGAGAAAGCAAGGCCGGGCCCCTGCCTTCCCCGAACATCCGCCATCAAAGGCCTGCGAGGGCGGCTTACTCCTGAAGCATGCGCTTCAGGAGCTCGACCTCGTCCGAAAGGGCGTGGTCCTCGCCCAGCGCCTTCTCGATCTTGCGCACCGCATGGAGCACGGTGGTGTGATCGCGGCCGCCGAAGCGCCGGCCGATCTCCGGAAGCGACCTCAAGGTCAGCACCTTCGACAGATACATGGCGATCTGGCGCGGGCGCACCACGGCGGCCGTGCGGCGCTCGGACAGGATGTCCGAGCGGGAGACGTTGTAGCGCGAGGCCACCAGCTTCTGGATGTCCTCGATCTTCACCCGCTTCGGCTCGCGGTTGCGCACCAGGTCGCGGATCGCGGCCTCCGCCGTCTCGAGCGTGATGGCCGAGCCGGTCAGGGTCGCGTGGGCCAGGAGCCGGTTGACGGCGCCCTCCAGGTCGCGCCCGTTCGCCGTGATCGACCGGGCCACGTACTGGATCACGCTCGGGCCGACCTCGAAGGTGGGGTGGACCGTTTTCAGGGACTCGATGCGGGTGGTGAGGATCGAGGCGCGCAGGGCCTCGTCCAGGGACCCGACCTCGACCACGAGGCCGCCCGCGAGGCGCGAGCGCACCCGCTCGTCGAGGCTCTCGAGATCCGCCGGCGGGCGATCCGCCGCCACGACGATCTGCCGGCCGGCATCGATCAGCGAGTTCAGGGTGTGGCCGAATTCCTGCTGGATCTGCTTGCCCTGGATGAACTGCACGTCGTCGATGATCAGAAGATCGATGCCGCGAAGGCGCTCCTTGAAGGCGAGCGAGGTCTGGGCCTTCAGGGAGGCCACGAAGCCGTACATGAAGCGGTCGGCCGTGAGGTAGATCACGCGCCGGCCCTGCGACCGGACCGCATGGCCGATGGCGTGCAGGAGGTGCGTCTTGCCCAGCCCCACCCCCGCATGGAGATAGAGCGGGTTGTAGATCACCTGGCCGTTCTGCGACTGGGCGACCCGGTCGGCGGCCGCATGGGCGAGGGCGTTGGAGCGCCCGATGATGAAGCTCTCGAAGGTCAGGCGCGGATCGAGCGGAGCGCCGCCGAGATCGGAGGCTTCGCCGCGGGGTTCCGGCGCCGGGGCCGCGAAAGCCTTGGCGTCCGCCTCGGAGGGCGTTCCGGCAATGGTGGCGGCAGACGCCGCCGGCGCAGGGCGGGCGGGCTCGCCGGCGCGCCGCACGGGCGTCGTCGCGTCGCGGCCCAGGGTGTTGCGCACACCGATCGCGATGCGCTCCACGTCGGAGGCCTCGGAGCGGTAGACCGCGAGGACGCGGTCGGAATAGTGGGATTCGATCCAGCTCTTCAGGAAGCGCGTGGGGACCGTCAGATAGGCGCAGCCCTCCACGACCGCGTCGAGTTCAAGGCGGCCGAACCAGCTTGCGAAGATGTCCTCGCCCAGCTCCGCGCGCAGCCGGCGCTTGACCCGCGCCCATACGTCCGATGCCGTCTGTTCAGCCGAAGGTTCGACACCTCTTTCGTCCGGAGCCGAAAAAGTGCGGTGGTCCTCACTGCGTTGCATCAATATCCCCTCCAGGAGGTCCGCCCGAAAAGGTCAGGACCCCAACGCCACTGCCCGTTTTGAACACCGGAGACACAACTGTCCCACAGGAAGCCAAAACGTGGCGCCCCCAATCGTACTAAAGATTTATGATTTTTACAGAAGATGAGATAGCCGAACTGGGCTATCTCTTTAGGGCCCTCTCAAGTCTTTCCAAGTGAACCCTGGGCGAGGGACAGACTTTATTTTGTGTTTCAGACGCGTGTAACAACGCCCTGTCCTCGTGTGTGAGCTCTATACATCGGCACTTGAGTGGATGACTTCGCGGCGAGCCGTCGAAGTGGATTGACCTTACACAGGGGGTCGGGGGGGTGCAACACGGACGACGGGCCGAACGGAGCCGAAGGCGGCCGCGAGGGCTCCACAGGGCCGTCCACAGCTTTTCACCGGAAGCCATAAAGTCCTGACTCTTCAACTGATTCACTGTTCGGTCACAGCTTGTGCGCAGCGGTGCAAAAAGAGTTTCGGCGCAACGTTGATTCAGGATCGATTCGGGTCGAGTCGGAGGCGGAACGGAATGCTTCGCGAAGCTTTGCCTGCTAAGATACTGGCTAAGCTTGGTTTTTTGTGTGCAGTTTTGATCGCGGCCTGAACGCGCGTCACCCCGTTTTCGAGCCGGCGAGTCAAGGGCTTATGTGGATAAATCCGGGTGTTCGTTCGCGAGAATGTTGATCCCGAAAGTGGCGTCTCCTTTCGGGATCAATTCGCCGCTTCTCGATCGTCGCATCGTTCGGCGAGCCGGAGATCCGCGCGGGCGAAAACCGCGCCCGTTCTTCCGTCTGCCGTGCCGAAGAAAGGCATGAAAAAACCCGGCCTTTCGAGCCGGGTCTCATCAATCGTGGTCAATGCCGCGAGGGCTGCCGCCCTTAGGCGCTCAGAGCCTTGATGCGGTGAGCGAGGCGCGATACCTTCCGGGAGGCGGTGTTGCCGTGCAGGATGCCCTTCTGGGCCGCACGCATCATCTCGGGCTCGGCGGCGCGGAGCGCGGCAGCGGCCTCAGCCTGGTTGCCGGAGGCGATCGCCTCCTCGACCTTGCGGATGAAGGTGCGCATGCGGCTGCGGCGCGAGCGGTTGATCGCGGTGCGCTTCGCGATCTTGCGGGTCATCTTCTTGGCCGACACGGTGTTGGCCATGGCCTAACCTCGTTCTCTAAAGTCCGATGCGACGAGCCTGGCTTGAGAAAGCCCCGCGGCGATCGGTTGATTGCATGGAAACCGAAGAGCCCGCGGATCGCGCGGGCTCATGTGTGGCCGGCTTATAGCCGCGGCGCGGCCCAACGTCAACGGCGCAGGGCCTTTGCGCGTCAAAAAAGCGCTTTGAGGCCCTGGCGCCAGGGATTGGCCGGGTCGAGGAGCAGCCTGAGGGCCATCAGGCCCGACACCACCACCAGAAGCGGACGGATGAGCCGGCTGCCCAGCCGCATGGCGAGCCGCGAGCCGATCTGGGCTCCGATCAGCGAGGCGCCCGCCATGGCGAGTCCTAAGGGCCAGACCACCGCGCCCGTCGCCGTGTAGAGGAAGAGGCTGCCGAGATTGCTGGCGAAATTGAGCAGCTTGGTATGGGCGGTCGCCCGCACCACCCCGTAGCCCAGGAGGGTCACGAAGGCGAGCATATAGAAGGAGCCGGCCCCGGGCCCGAAGATGCCGTCATAGAACCCGACCGCCACCGGGGCCGTGAGCCCGAAGGCCAGCGGCGAGAGCCGGGCGTGGGCGTCCGCGTCCTTGATGCGGGGTGAGAGCGCGAAATAGACCGCGATCACGATCAGCAGGACCGGAATCAGCACGTCGAGCACGGAGCGGGGCAGGAAGCGCACACACAGCGCCCCGGCGACGCCGCTCGCGAAGGCGACGAGCGCGAAGCGCCCGGCCGAGCGCCACTCGATCAGGCCCTTGCGGCCGAACGTGTAGGTGGCCGAGGCCGCCGCGACCGAGCCCTGGACCTTGTTGGTGGCGATGGCCTGGGCCGGGTCGAGCCCGGCGAGCAGGAGCGCCGGCACCGTGAGGAGCCCGCCGCCGCCGGCGATGGAATCGACGAAGCCAGCCAGGAAGGAGACCGCGGTCAGGACCGCGATCATGTCGAGACCGATGTCGCCCACGGCCTACTGATCTTTGAACTGCGGCGCGCGCTTCTCGACGAAGGCCGCCATGCCTTCCTTCTGGTCGGCGGTGGTGAACATGGCGTGGAAGACGCGCCGCTCGAAGCGGATGCCCTCGGCGAGGAACATCTCGTCGGCGCGGTTGATGGTCTCCTTCGTCATCATGACGATGGGCAGCGACATGGACGCGATGGTCTCGGCGGTCTTGAGCGCCTCGTTCAGGAGGTCGGCCGCCGGCACGATCCGGGCCACGAGGCCGGAGCGCTCCGCCTCGGCCGCGTCCATCATGCGGCCCGTGAGGCACATCTCCATGGCCTTGGCCTTGCCGATGAGCCGGGTCAGGCGCTGAGTGCCGCCCATGCCCGGCATGACGCCGAGCTTGATCTCGGGCTGGCCGAACTTCGCCGTGTCGGCCGCGATGATGAAGTCGCACATCATGGCGAATTCGCAGCCGCCGCCGAGCGCGAAGCCCGCCACCGCGGCGATCATGGGCTTGCGCCGGTTGGCCACCCGGTCCCAGCCGCCGAACTGGTTGTCGAGATAGATCTGCGGGTAGGTGAGGTTCGCCATCTCCTTGATGTCGGCGCCGGCCGCGAAGGCCTTCTCCGAGCCGGTGATGACGATGCAGCCGACGCCGTCGTCCGCCTCGAAGGCGTCGAGGGCCTGGTTGACCTCGTTGAGGAGGGCGGAATTGAGCGCGTTCAGGGCCTTGGGCCGGTTGAGGGTGATGAGCCCCACCTTGCCGCGGGTCTCGACGAGAATCGTTTCATAGGCCATGCGCCGCCTCCTTCAGGGAGGCCCACCGGTAGGCGAGGCGGCGGGGCTCGGCAAGAGGGAAAAAGCACGTGTCCGATGCGCCGACGGCAGGTCTATGGCGAGACCACCCGGCGGTAGAGGTGCCAGGTGGCGTGCCCGAGGATCGGCAGCACCACCGCCAGCCCGAGGAAGAGCGGCAGGAACCCGACGACGAGGGCTCCAGCGACGATGAGGCCCCACAGGGCCATGGGTCCCGGATTGACCGCGACCGCCCGGATCGAGGTGCGCACCGCCGTCGCGGCGCTCACGTTCCGGTCGAGGAGGAGCGGAAAGGACACGACGCTGACCGCGAGCGCGACGGCGCTGAAGACCAGGCCGAGGAGGTTGCCCGCAACGATCATCGTCCAGCCCCGACGGGTGCCGAAGACCTGGGTGAGGAAATCCGACGCGGAGGACGGCTCGGCGGTCCCGAAGGCGGTGCGGTAGAGAAGTCCCGCCGTGGTGAGCCAGACGATGAGGATGATGAGGAGCAAAAGCCCCAGGGCCACGATGGACCCGATGACGGGCGAGCGCAGCATGCGGGTCATGTGGGCCCAGCTGAACGCCTCCCCGTCCTCCCGGAGCCGGCTGAGCTCGTAGAGGCCGATCGCCGCGAAGGGGCCGATCAGGGCAAAGCCCGACATGATCGGAAACAGGAGCGGCATCACGTCGTAGCCGAGGATGATCCCGGCGAGCACCAGGCCCAGCACCGGGTAGATCAGGGCGATGAAGAAGGCGTGGGTCGGCATCGCCTTGAAGTCGTCGATCCCGTCGACAAGCGCGTCCCAGAGATCGGCCGGGCCGATCCGGCGCACGAAGGGCTCGTCCAACGCCGCATGGGAACTGTGTAGAGCGTGGAGTCTCGCCATGGGCCTGTCCTCCCGAACGGTGTTCAGGCGGATGCGGATGAGCGTCGAGCGGTGCGCCCCGGCCCCCCGCAGGACCCCGATCGCGAGAGCCGCAACCTGCCATCGACGATCGGGACTCTACGCTTTTAAGGCGCAGCTGTCATTTCTGGCATGAGGGGCAGTAGAAGGTGGAGCGTCCCGACTGGACGAGGCGGGAGACGGTGCCGGTGCAGCCAGGGGTCACGCAGGGCTCGCCCTCCCGGTCGTAGACCCGGAAGGAGTGCTGGAAATAGCCGAGCGAGCCGTCGACCTGGGTATGGTCCTTGAGGGTCGAGCCGCCCGCCTCGACCGCCTCGGCGAGCACCTCGCGGATAATCCCGGCGAGACGGTGCGCCTTCTCGGTGGGTTTCCCCGCCTTGTCGGCCAGGGACCCGGCGGGCGCCTCGGGATGGAGCCCGGTGCGGAACAGGGCCTCGCACACATAGATGTTGCCTAAGCCCGCGATCAGACGCTGGTCGAGAAGGGCCGCCTTCAGGGGCGTGCGCTTTCCTGCGAACAGCGTCGCGATCACGTCGCCCGATAGCTCGTTGCCGAGAGGTTCGATCCCCATGTCCTTGAAGTGCCGGGAGGTCTCGATCCCGGCGCGCGGCACCAGGTCCATGAAGCCGAAGCGCCGGGCGTCGTTGTAGGTGACGGTGGCGCCGTTCGACAATCCGAAGACCACGTGGTCGTGGGCGCCCAATCCCCCGTGCTCGTGGTGGAACTCGCCCGGCATCACGGTCTCGCCGCCCTTCGTGACGAGGAAGCGGCCCGACATGCCCAGATGCATGACCAGCACCTCGCCGGAGGACAGGTCCGCCAGCAGGTACTTGGCCCGGCGTCCGAGGGAGGTCACCTCCTGGCCTTCGAGCCGCTCGGCGAAGCGCTCCGGGAAGGGAAAGCGCAGGTCAGGCCGGCGCTGCGCAACCTTGGTGAAGCGGGCTCCCACCATGGCGGGCTCGAGGCCGCGGCGGACGGTTTCGACTTCGGGCAGTTCAGGCATCAACCATCTCTTCGGTTCCGGAGCCTCCTTACATAGCCTTCCGGGCCCGCATCCGCTATGGATCGCGGCAACATGCACGTGAGAGGTTTCTGAGCCCATGACCGACGAGAAGACCCATTTTGGGTTCCAATCCGTGCCGCTCTCCGAGAAGCAGGGGCGGGTCAACGAGGTCTTCCACTCGGTCGCGGGCCGCTACGATCTCATGAACGACCTCATGTCGGCGGGTCTCCACCGGCTCTGGAAGGAGGCCCTCGTCACCACCCTGCGGCCGCCGCGCGACCGGCCGTTCCGGCACCTGGACGTGGCGGGCGGCACCGGCGACGTCGCCTTCCGCATCCTCGAGGCGGGCGGGCCGCAGACCCATGTGACCGTGCTCGACATCAACGGCGAGATGCTGAAGGTGGGGCGCGAGCGGGCCGGACACCGCTATGACGGGCGCATCGACTTCGTCGAGGCCAATGCGGAGGAGCTGCCGCTCGAGTCGAAGACCTATGACGCCTACACCATCGCGTTCGGCATCCGGAACGTGCCGCGCATCGACGCGGCGCTCCGCGAGGCGCACCGGGTGCTGAAACCCGGCGGACGCTTTCTATGCCTGGAATTCTCCAAGGTCGACGTGCCGGGCCTGGACAGGATCTACGACGCCTATTCGTTCAACGTCATTCCGCGGCTCGGCCAGATGGTGACCGGCGATGCGGAATCCTACCAGTACCTCGTCGAATCGATCCGCCGCTTCCCGCCGCCCGCCGCCTTCGCGCGCATGATCGAGGAGGCGGGCTTCCGGCGCGTGACCCACCGCGCCCTGACGGCCGGGGTCGTGGCGATCCATTCGGGCTGGAAGATCTGACGTGATCGGCAGCCTCGTCCACCTTGCCCGTAATGTCCAGGCCGGCTTCGTCCTGGCCCGCGAGGGCGCGCTCGCCCTCGTCGACCCGAACGTGCTCCCGCCCTCGGGCCGGGCGCTCCTGCGCCTCGCGCGACTGATCGAGCGGCCGGGCGCCGGCGACGGCGCGGCCCGCCTCTCGGCGGCGCTCACCCGGCTCGGGCCGTCTTACGTGAAGTTCGGCCAGTTCCTGGCGACGCGCCCCGACATCGTCGGCGTCGCGGCCGCCCGTGACCTGGAGCGCCTGCAGGACCGGATGCCGCCCTTCCCGAAGGCCGAGGCGGTGCGCATGATCGAGGTCGCCCTCGGCCGGCCCATCGACGCGCTTTTCCTCGAGTTCAGCGAGCCGATCGCGGCTGCCTCCATCGCACAGGTCCACAAGGCCATGATCAGGACGCCCGAGGGCGTCGAGACGGTGGCCGTGAAGGTGGTGCGGCCGGGCGTGCGCGAGGGCTTCGCCCGCGACCTCCAGGCCATGCGGGCCGCGGCGCGCCTCTTCGAGCGCCTGGTGCCCGACGCCCGTCGCCTGAAGCCCATGGAGATCGTCGAGACGCTCGCCCGCTCTGTCTCCGTGGAAATGGACCTGCGCCTCGAGGCGGCGGCCGTGTCGGAGCTCGCCGAAAACACGAGAGACGACCCGGATTTCAGGGTGCCGAAGCCCGAATGGGACCTCACGGCCCGGGACGTGCTCACCACCACCTGGATCGAGGGGATCCGCCTCAACGACCTCGCGGCCATCGAGGCCGCCGGCTTCGACCGGGTGGCCCTGGCCCGCGCGGTGATCCAGTCCTTCCTGCGCCACGCGATCCGCGACGGCTTCTTCCATGCGGACATGCATCCGGGGAACCTGTTCGTGGACCCGGCGGGCCGGCTCGTCGCGGTCGATTTCGGCATTATGGGCCGACTCGGCATGAAGGAGCGCCGCTTCCTGGCCGAGATCCTGCTCGGCTTCATCCGCCGCGACTACCAGCGGGTGGCGGAGGTGCATTTCGAGGCCGGCTACGTACCGCCGCACCACTCGGTGCAGGACTTCGCCCAGGCGATCCGGGCCATCGGCGAGCCGATCCACGACCGGCGCGCCGACGAGATCTCGATGGCGAAGCTCCTGACCCTGCTCTTCGAGATCACGGCCCTGTTCGACATGGCGACGCGCATCGAGCTCGTCATGCTGCAGAAGACCATGGTGGTGGTGGAGGGCGTCGCCCGCAACCTCGACCCGAAGCTCGACATGTGGACCACCTCCGAGCCGGTGGTGCGCGAATGGATCGAGCGCCATCTCGGGCCCATCGGCCGCATCGAGCAGGCCGGCAACGGCCTGTGGACCCTGGCCGGCGTCGTCGGCGACCTGCCGGACCTCGCCCTGCGGGCGGAGCGGGTGCTCAACCAGCTCGAGGACGTGACCGCCCGCGGCGTCTCCCTCGACCGGGACAGCGTCGCGGCCATCGGCCGGGCCGAGGCGCGGGGCAACCGCTGGAGCACGGCGGCCTTGTGGATCATCGCGGCCTCGCTGATGATCATGCTGATCGGAAGGTTCTGACGATGGCGCTCTCGGGCAAACGGATCCTCCTCGTCATCGGCGGCGGCATCGCGGCCTACAAGTCCCTCGACCTGATCCGCCGCCTGCGCGAGCGCGGCGCCTCCGTCCGCTGCATCATGACGAAGGGCGCCCAGGAGTTCGTGACGCCGCTCGCGGCCTCCGCGATCTCGGGCCAGCGCACGCACACGGACCTGTTCGACCGGGAGGACGAGGCGGATATCGGCCATATCCGCCTGGCGCGGGATGCGGACGCGGTCGTGGTCGCGCCCGCCACCGCCAACCTGATGGCCAAGATGGCCGGCGGCCATGCGGACGATCTCGCATCCACCGTGCTCCTCGCCACGACGCTCCCGATCCTGGTCGCCCCGGCCATGAACGTGCGCATGTGGCTGCACCCGGCGACGCAGCGCAACCTCGCGGCCTTGCAGGCCGATGGCGTGCGGGTGGTCGGCCCGAACGAGGGCGCGATGGCCGAGGCCGAGACGGGGCCCGGCCGCATGTCCGAGCCGCTGGAGATCGTCGCGGCGGTCGAGCGGCTTCTGGCGCCGTCGGGGCCGCTCGCCGGCAAGCACGTGATCGTCACCTCGGGCCCGACCCATGAGCCGATCGATCCGGTGCGCTACATCGCCAACCGCTCCTCCGGCAAGCAGGGCCACGCCATCGCGAAGGCGGCGGCCGAAGCCGGCGCGCGGGTGACCCTGGTGTCCGGGCCGGTCGATCTGCCGGATCCCGTGGGCGTCGCCACCATCCGGGTCGAAAGCGCGCGGGACATGCTCGCGGCCGTGGAGCAGGCGCTTCCCGCCGATATCGGCATCTTCGCGGCCGCCGTCGCAGACTGGCGGGTGGCGAATGCGGGTGAGCAGAAGATCAAGAAGGACGGCGGCAAGCTGCCGGAATTCGCTCTCACCGAGAACCCCGACATCCTCGCCACCATCTCCCGCCGCAACGAGGGGCGTCCGCCCCTGATGGTCGGGTTCGCGGCCGAGACCGAGCACGTGATCGAACACGCCAAGCGCAAGCTCGCCAAGAAGGGCTGCGACCTCATCGTGGCCAACGACGTCTCCGCGGAAGGCGGCGTGATGGGCGGTGACCGGAACACGGTGCACCTCGTCAGCCCGGCCGGTGTCGAGACCTGGCCGACCCTCGACAAGGCGGAGGTCGCGCGCCGGCTGGTCGAGCGGCTCGGCGCCTGGAACGGGGGCGGCAAGGCATGAGCCGTCTGCTTCGCGTCCGGCGCCTGGACCACAACCGGGACCTGCCGCTTCCGCGCTACGAGACGGCCGGCGCCGCCGGCATGGATCTCGTGGCCGCCAATCCGGCGGACGGGCCGGTCGTGCTGGCGCCCTCGCAGCGCGCGCTGATCCCGACCGGCCTCGTGATCCAGCTCGAGCCCGGATACGAGGCGCAGGTGCGTCCCCGGTCCGGCCTCGCCCTGAAGCATGGAGTGACTGTTCTCAATGCGCCGGGCACCATCGACGCGGATTATCGCGGCGAGGTGCAGGTGCTGCTCGTCAATCTGGGCCAGGAGCCGTTCACGATCACCCGCGGCATGCGCATCGCCCAGATGGTGGTGGCCCCCGTCACCATGGTGGAGCTGGTGGAGGTGGCGGATGTGGACGAGACTGCGCGCTCCGCGTCGGGCTTCGGATCGACCGGGCTCGTGAGGACCGAGAACTCATGAACTTTCTCTCCCGCCGTTCCCTGCTGGCCATCGCGGCCGTCACGGACATCGCTCTCCACGCGCGCCCCATGCCGGTCTCGGCCAAGGCGCTGGCGGCCCGGCACAACCTGCCGCCGCGCCATCTCGAACCGGTGCTTCAGGCCCTCGTGCGCCACGGCATCCTCAAGGGCGTGCGCGGCCCCAGGGGCGGCTATGAGCTCGCGCGGGAGAGGCGGCGGATCACGGCGGGCGATATCGTGCGCGTCGCCATCACGGCGACCGAAGAAGACGCCGCCTCGCCGCGGCCCGAATCCCGGCTGGCGGAGCGTGTGATCGAGCCCCTCGTGAAGCGCGGAACCGAAGCGTTCCTGGCGGAATTGGATCAGGTAACGGTCGAGGATCTCTGCAGTCAGGCTCAGGCCGAGGCGGCCGTCGAGCCGAATGTTCCTGTTGATTTCACGATATAGTATGTGAAATCAGGCAATTATCGACAATTGCTGCAAAAAGGAATAAAGATCTCCTGTATTTCGAGGAGGACCCCCATGGCTGACACGCTCAACAAGCCGGCCGACGCAACCAGCAAGCCCGGCCGCGGCCGCATCTACGGCTCGATCACCGAGACCATCGGCAACACCCCGCTCGTGCGCCTGAACCGGCTGCCCAAGGAGCACGGGGTCGATGCGGAGATCCTCGTGAAGCTCGAGTTCTTCAACCCGATCTCGAGCGTGAAGGACCGCATCGGCGTCAGCATGATCGAGGCCATGGAAGCGGAAGGCCGGATCAAGCCCGGCGACACACTCGTCGAGCCCACATCCGGCAACACCGGCATCGCCCTCGCCTTCGTGGCCGCCGCCCGCGGCTACCGGCTGATCCTCGTCATGCCCGAGACCATGTCGATCGAGCGCCGCAAGATGCTGGCCTATCTCGGGGCCGAGCTCGTCCTCACCCCCGGCCCGATGGGCATGAAGGGCGCGATCGCCCGCGCCGAGGAGATCCTGCAGGAGATCCCGAACTCGGTGATGCCGCAGCAGTTCAAGAACCCGGCCAACCCGGAGATCCACCGCCGCACCACCGCGGAGGAGATCTGGAACGACACCAACGGCCAGCTCGACGCCTTCGTGGCCGGCGTCGGCACCGGCGGCACGATCACGGGCGTCGGCCAGGTGATCAAGCCGCGCCTGCCTGGCATGAAGGTCTTCGCCGTGGAGCCCGAGGATTCCCCGGTCCTGTCCGGCGGCCAGCCGGGCCCGCACAAGATCCAGGGCATCGGCGCCGGCTTCGTGCCCGACGTGCTCGACCGCTCCGTCATCGACGGCGTCGTGACGGTGGGCAACCAGACGGCCTTCGACATGGCCCGCAAGCTCTCGAAGCTGGAGGGCATTCCCGGCGGCATCTCCACCGGCGCGAACGTCGCGGCCGCTCTCGAAGTGGCGGGCCGCCCCGAGTTCAAGGGCAAGCGCATCGTCACGGTCGCGCCGTCCTTCGCGGAGCGCTACATTTCGAGCGCGCTGTTCGAAGGCCTCTGAGCCTCGTCGCACTCGTCGCGGATCAAGGCGGCTTCGGCCGCCTTTTTCTTTTGCTCAAAAGCTTTTGACCGCGGTTCTGCCAAGCGTGACCAGAACCTCTCCGGTTCCGCCGTGTTCTCCCCCCAGCAAAAGGAGTTCCCCATGGCGGAGAGACGCGCCCCCCATTCGTTGAAAGATCAGAGTGCGGACCAGATCCGCAACGAGCAGCGCGGCGGAAACGACAGCCCGGTCGATCCCAACCGCGACGGCGGGCCGGAGGCCAACGCCACCATGCGCCGCGTCTGGGACGAGCCCGGCGGGGAGGCGCACGCCTATCGCAACGCCACGATGGGAGCCGGCGGCAAGGCGGACGATCACAGCGATCTCACGGCCGCCGAGACGCCCGAGACCACCAAGCATCTGAGCGATGCGAGCCTCGGCCCGGACGACAAGGACGCCACCGCCGAGGCGATCGAGCGCGCGACCGCCGTCAACGGCAAGGACGAGGGCTGATCGCATGCCCAAGAAGAACGACAACATCGTCGGCCGCGCCGAAGGCCCGCCCGTGGCCGGAGGTCACCAGACCCGTCAGCAGGCCGAGATCGTGAAGCAGGAAGGCGGCGGCCGGACGGATTCCGACCGCGCCGCCGAGGCCGCTGAACGGTCGCAGCTGCCCGGCAACCCGGCGATCGGCGGTTCCTCGAACGGGCATTCCGACCAGATGGGGTCCCGCGGCGCCGAGGACGACCGCAAGGTCGCCGGCGGTCTCTACCGGGCCGAGAGAGAACACGACGAATCTTGAGAATTGCAGGAGAGCCCCATGGGCAATGCAGGCTACGGCAATCACACGCAGGACTACGGTGACGCCGGGCGGACCGATCCCGCCAAGGAGCAGGAACGCCAGGCATCCTCGAACAAGGATACCGGCAAGAAGGAGCGGGCGGCAGGCGACACCCCGCCTGCCGGACCCCACGCGGACCCCTCGCTGACCAATCCCGACGCCACGCCCGGCGCCGGAACGCTTCCCTCGGCCAGCCGGGACAGCGACGTCGATCCGGCTGGCGGATGACGACTCATTTCAGGAGCGCACGATGACAGGACACAAACCCTCGGAGCCCCGGGTTCCGACCGAGCGGCCCGATCCGAAGGCGGCGAAGCGCAAGCCCGAGGCCGGGGCGGAGGACCGTCCGGGTTTCGACCTCGGCGGCGCATCGGATGAAAACACCACCGGCGTCGGTTCGAACACGGTGCCGGGCGGCCCCCGCAGCAGCGCTTCCAGCGGCACAAACGCCAGCGGCCGCGCCGACGGCTCCGGCCGCAAGTCTTAGATCCAGGAGAGGATGCAGCATGGCTCAGTCCGACAGCAAGAAACCGAACCAGGCCACCGAGGAGGACATCAGCGCTCCGCGCCTGACTCCGCAGGGGCGTGAGAACCCGAACGCTTCGGGCGAGGACTCCACCGATCCCATGGGCGAGGGCGCCAAGAAGGGGCAGGGCAGCAAGGCAGAGGGATAATCGCCTCTCGTTCCTCATCCGGAGCACACCAGACAGATATGAAAAAGGCCGCCCCTCCGGGCGGCCTTTGTCTCTTCGGAGCGGGAACGCTTACGCGCTCAGCGCTTCCTTCTGCTTTTCGGCGCGCTTGCGGTCGTTCGGGTCGAGGATCGCCTTGCGGATGCGGATCGACTTCGGGGTCACCTCGACCAGCTCGTCGTCCTCGATCCAGGCGAGCGAGCGCTCCAGGGTCATGCGGATCGGCGGCGTCAGGCGCACCGCCTCGTCCTTCGAGGTCGTGCGGATGTTGGTGAGCTTCTTGCCCTTGAGCACGTTCACCTCGAGGTCGTTCTCGCGGTTGTGCTCGCCCACGATCATGCCCTGGTACACCTTCCAGCCGGGCTCGATCATCATCGGACCGCGGTCTTCCAGGTTCCACAGGGCATAGGCCACGGCCTCGCCGGAGTCGTTGGAGATCAGCACGCCGTTGCGCCGTCCCGCGATCTCGCCCTTGTAGGGCTCGTAGGCGTGGAACAAGCGGTTCATGATCGCGGTGCCGCGGGTGTCGGTGAGCAGTTCGCTCTGGTAGCCGATGAGGCCACGGGTCGGAGCGTAGAACACGAGGCGCTGGCGATTGCCGCCCGAGGGACGCATCTCGACCATCTCGGCGCGGCGCTCGGACATCTTCTGCACCACGACGCCGGAGAATTCCTCGTCCACGTCGATCACCACTTCCTCGACGGGCTCGAGCAGCTGCCCGTTCTCGTCCTTCTCGAACACCACGCGGGGGCGCGACACGGCGAGCTCGAAGCCCTCGCGGCGCATGGTCTCGATCAGGATCGCGAGCTGGAGCTCGCCGCGGCCGGACACGTAGAACGAGTCCTTGTCGGCGGCTTCCTCGATCTTCAGGGTCACGTTGCCTTCCGCTTCCTTGAACAGGCGGTCGCGGATCATGCGGCTCGTCACCTTGTCGCCCTCGGTGCCCGCGAGCGGGCTGTCATTGACGATGAACGACATGGTCACGGTCGGCGGATCGATCGGCTGGGCCTGGATCGGGATGTCGTTCTCAGGGGCGCAGAAGGTGTCGGCCACCGAGCCCTTCACGAGGCCCGCGATCGACACGATGTCGCCCGCCTCGCCGACCTCAATCGGCTGGCGCTCCAGGCCGCGGAAGGCCAGGATCTTGGACACGCGGCCGGTCTCGACCACGTTGCCCTCGCGGTCGAGGACCTTGATCGTCTGGTTCGGCTTCACCGAGCCGGAGCTGATGCGGCCCGTGACGATGCGGCCCAGGAAGGGATTGGCTTCCAGCAGCGTGCCGAGCATGCGGAACGGACCCTCCTCGGTCTTGGCCGGGGGCACGTGCTCGAGCACGAGGTCGAAGAGCGGCGCCAAGCCCTCGTCGCTCGGGCCTTCCGGGGACTTCGCCATCCAGCCGTTGCGGCCGGATCCGTAGAGGATCGGGAAGTCGAGCTGCTCGTCGGTGGCGTCGAGCGCCGCGAAGAGGTCGAACACCTCGTTGATGACCTCCTGGTGACGGGCGTCCGGGCGGTCGATCTTGTTGATGGCCACGATCGGCTTCAGGCCGATCTTGAGCGCCTTGGACACCACGAACTTGGTCTGCGGCATCGGGCCTTCGGCGGCGTCGACCAGAACGATCGCGCCGTCGACCATGCTCAGGATGCGCTCGACCTCGCCGCCGAAGTCGGCGTGGCCGGGGGTGTCGACGATGTTGATGCGGGTGTCCTTCCAGACGACCGAGGTCGCCTTGGCCAGGATGGTGATGCCGCGCTCCTTCTCGAGGTCGTTGGAGTCCATCGCGCGCTCTTCCACGCGCTGGTTCTCGCGGAAGGCGCCGGACTGCTGGAGCAGCTTGTCGACGAGGGTGGTCTTGCCATGGTCGACGTGGGCGATGATGGCGATGTTGCGCAGCTTCATGGAGTAGAGACTTTCAATGCAAAGCGGCCCGGTCCGCGGCAAGCTTGACCGCGCCCCTGGCTCGAACCGGGCGAAAAATTGATGAAGCTGCAATATAGTGATGCGGGAGCCGCCGCAATAGGGCGACGGTCAGAATATTCCTTGTGCGGCTAAGGTTTGCCGTAAGGGCAGGATGGAGGCGGCAGGGGAAATCCCCCTGCCGCGTGAGCCTTTACCGCCCGTTTTTCCGGCGGTCGTCGCCAGGCTCGAAGCGGTTGTCGCGGGGCGTGCGGCCGCCACGGTCGTCCCCAAGGGAAGCCGTGTCGTCCAGGCCGCGTCCACGGCGTCCGCGCTCGACCACGACGTCGTCGGCGCCTCGGGTCCGGGTGCGCGTCTGGTCGCCGGTCCGGCTGCGGGTGCGGGAGCCGTCGTCGAGGCCGCGACCCTGCCGGTGGTCGTCGCCGGCACGGGCGACCTGCCCGTCGTCCGCTCCGCGGCCCCGGCCGCGCCCGCCGTCATCCCCGCCGCGACCCCGGCCATGGCCGCCGCTGTCGGCCCTGCTGCCGCCGCGGTCGTCGCTCTGGGCGCCATCATCCGAGCCGCGGCCCCGTCCGCCCCGATCGTCGCCGCCTCGGTCGTCGCCACCGCGGCCGCCGCCGTTGTCGTCCCCGCCGCGTCCGCCCCTGTCGCCACCGCCATGGTCGCCGCCGCGTCCACCGTGATCGCCACCACGGCCGCCATCGTCACCGCCCCGGCCCCCATGGTCGCCGCCACGTCCGCCGTCTCCTCCGCCGCGGTCGCCGTCGCCGCCCCTCGCATAGGCCGGCGACAGGATCGCGCCGGCCACCATCGCCGGAACCGCGGCCGCCGCCATGGACAGGAGGATCGCACCGAGAACGAGGGCGCTCGGCCCTTTCGAGATCTGCTTCGACATCGTCTTTCTCCGTTGATTCGCGGCGCAGGAGGGCAGCGCCGATGTCCTGCAATCTGAGCCGGTTAGGGCATGCGAACCTGACGGGTGACGTCAGGGAAATATCAGCTTGGGCGTGCTAAGCTGGCGCGCTTGGGAAGAAATCCATGAACCGGCGCCACCTTGCTGTCCTGCTTTCGTCCGTCCTGGCCTTGGCGGCCCTGGATGCCGCTTGGCCTGCGCCAGCCACCGCCAAGGATGGCGACGGCGGAGGCGGCGGAGGTGACGGAGGCGGTCGTGGCGGAGACAGCGACGGCGGACGCGGAGGTGGGGACAACAGCGGACGCGGCAGCGACAACAGTGGCCGGGGCAGCGACGACGGCGGGCGCGGCCGCGGCGGAGACGACAGCGGTCGTGGAGACGACGGCGGCCGTGGCCGGGGACGGGGCGACGACGATGGCGGGGATCGCGGAGGACGCGGGCGCGGCGGCGACGGAGGACGTCGCGGTGGCGGCTGGGGCAGCACCTCCTCCGAGGACGCCCGCCATGCGGTCTCGCGAGGATGGGCGCTCGCCCTGAGCACCGTGCTCCCGACGGTGTCGAGGGCCGTGCCCGGCCAGGTTCTCGAGGTCGACCTGCGCCAGTCCTGGACCGGCGAGTGGCGCTACGAGTTCCTCGTCCTCACCCGCGACCGCCGCTACCGGGAGGTCGTGGTCGACGCCCGCAGCAATCAGGTCATCGAGATCAGGAGACGCTGATGAGGGTTCTGCTCATCGAGGACGAGCCGGCGATCGCGGCCGACGTGGCAGGCGCCCTCGCGGCGACCGGCTACGTGACCGACATCGCGCGGGACGGCGAGGAAGGCTGGTTCAAGGCCTCGACCGAGGAGTACGACGCGCTCATCCTGGATCTCGGCCTGCCCAAGCTGGACGGCCTCTCGGTGGTGCGGCGCCTGCGCGAGGAGGGAAGCCCGGTGCCGATCCTGGTTCTGACCGCCCGGGGCGCCTGGCTCCAGCGCGTCGAGGGAATCGACGCCGGGGCGGACGACTACGTCACCAAGCCTTTCGAGATGGAGGAGCTGCTCGCCCGTCTGGCGGCCCTGCTGCGCCGGGTCGGACGGCACGTGACGCCGCTGATCGAGGTCGGGCCTTTGCGCATCGACACGCGCCGGCTGCGGGTGATGATCAACGGCCGGGCCATCGAGCTCTCGCCGCTCGAGTTCCGCCTGCTGCGCTACCTCGCCCACAACCGCGACCGGGTCGTCTCCCAGGGCGAGCTCGTGGAGCACGTCTATGGCAGCGACGAGCCGGAGAGCAACGCGGTCGAGGCCCTGGTGGCGCGCCTCCGGCGCAAGATCGGGTCGGGCGCGATCGAGACCCGCCGCGGCCACGGCTACATCATGGAGACCCCCTCGCCATGAGACCGACAGGACACTCCCTCCAGGTCCGGCTGCTGGCGGTCGCCGTCACGTCGATCCTGGTGACGATCGGGGTCGCGGGCGCCTCCCTCGTGGTGTTCTTCGAGCGGCAGGTTCTGCGCTACGTGGAGCAGGACCTCAACCGGCACTGGACGGAGCTCGCGACCGTGTTCGGGACGGACGGGGAGGCGGGGCTCAGCCAGAAGCTCACGGATCCGCGCTACCACCAGCCCTATGGCGGCGCCTACTGGCAGATCGCCGAGGGTGGTCGCCCGGTCGTGCGTTCGCGCTCCCTGTGGGACAAGGAATTGCCCGTGGGATCGCGCCCGAAAGACTCTGAGGGCGAGCGGGCCTTCGAGGTCGACGGTCCCGACGGCGGCGAGCTCTACGTGGTCGAGCGGGACGTGACGGTCGACGGCGCGAACGGCCCGCGCACGGTCAGCCTCGCGGTGGCCCTGGACCATGCCCAGGTGGTGGAGCTGCGCCAGGCCTTCGGATGGGACGTGACCCGCATCCTCATCCCCATCGCGCTGGTCCTCGTCCTGTTCGCGTGGCTCCAGCTCTGGCTCGGCCTGCGCCCGCTGCGCGCCGTCGGCCAGGAGCTGAACGCGGTCCAG
Source organism: Pseudomonadota bacterium (assembly GCA_023426505.1). Classification (GTDB taxonomy): domain Bacteria; phylum Pseudomonadota; class Alphaproteobacteria; order Rhizobiales; family Beijerinckiaceae; genus Microvirga. The sequence goes on along the minus strand of JAFAAP010000078.1, from coordinate 4,136 downwards.
ACCGGACAGGCCCGGCGCATGACGCGGCTTTTCCCGGTCGAGATCGCGCCCCTGGCCGACAGCATCAACCGGCTGCTCGACCGCCAGGAGAATCTCGTGCGCAAGGCGCGCGACCGCGCGGGGGCGCTGGCCCATGGGTTGAAGACGCCATTGACGATCCTCGGCGGCGAGGTGCGCCGCCTCGATCAGGCGGGCCTCCGGGAGGCCGCCGAGCGCATGCAGGAGCAGCTGTCGGCGATCGCCGCCCATGTGGACCGCGAGGTCGCCCGCGCCCGCACGAGCGGCGCGTCCGTCGGCTGCGGCACCTATACGGAGGTGGACGGAACGGTCACCCGCCTCCTGCGGCTGATGCGGCACATGCCGCGCGGCGACGGCTTGGCCTGGAGGGTCGAGATCCCGGCGGGCCTCGGGGTGGACATGGACCCGCACGATTTCGGCGAGGTCATGGGCAACCTCCTCGACAATGCGCGCAAATGGGCCGACACGCAGGTTCTGGTTCGGGCGGAGCCGGTCGGCGACAAGGTCCGGATCTCGGTCGAGGACGACGGCCCGGGCTTCGCGCATGGGGGTGTCGGCGGGCGGCCCGAGCGCGGCGTGGCGGAGCGCTCAGATCCCAGCTCCAGCGGCCTCGGCCTCGGGATCGTCGAGGACATCCTGGCGGAATACGGGACGACGCCGGACATCGATGGCGTCGGACGCTGCCGGATCGCATTCGAGGTCCCGCTCTGCCGGGACGTGCCCGCCTCATCCGCCGAGGCGCCAGCGCGCGGAGCGGAGGCTCCCCGCCCGTGGAAGGAGGCTGCGACGCGCGGCTGACGGCTTTGTGTCCGCAATCATGAAACCGTGCCCGAACGCCAGGGTTTACCGCTCGGTTTCGGACGGGAGCGCGGCATGGCGGACACGGTGGCTGACTTCATCTGGCAGCGCCTTCGGGAATGGGGCGTGCGACGGGTCTATGGGTATCCGGGCGACGGCATCGGCGGCCTCATCGGCGCGCTGGCGCGGGTGGAGGACGACATCGAGTTCGTGCAGGTGCGCCACGAGGAGATGGCGGGCCTCATGGCCTGCGGCGAGGCGAAGTTCACCGGCGAGGTCGGCGTGTGCATCGCCACCTCGGGGCCGGGCGCGATCCACCTCCTGAACGGCCTCTACGACGCGAAGCTCGACCACCAGCCGGTGCTCGCCATCGTGGGCCAGCAGGCGCGCACGGCGATCGGCTCCCACTACCAGCAGGACCTCGACCTGCAGTCGCTCTTCAAGGACGTGGCCGGCGCCTATGTGGAGACCGCCTCCACGCCGGTGCAGGTCCGGCACCTGATCGACCGCGCCTATCGCATCGCCAAGGCGGAGCGCCGGGTCACCTGCGTGATCCTGCCCAACGACCTTCAGGCCGAGCCCATGGTCCAGCCCTCGCGCGAGCACGGCATGACCCATTCGGGCGTCGGCATCGAGATGTCGCCGGTCGTGCCCGACGCGGCGGCTCTCGGCCGGGCCGCCGAGGTGCTGAATGCGGGCGAGCGCGTCGCGATCCTGGTCGGGGCGGGCGCGCTCCGGGCGACCGACGAGGTGATCGCCGTTGCGGAAAGGCTCGGGGCGGGCGTCGCCAAGGCCCTGCTCGGCAAGGCAGCAGTCCCCGACGACCTGCCGTTCTGCACCGGCTCCATCGGCCTTCTCGGCACGAAGGCGAGCTGGGACATGATGCAGGACTGCGACACGCTCCTGATGGTCGGCTCGAGCTTCCCCTACACCGAGTTCCTGCCGAAGGAGGGTCAGGCCCGGGGCGTGCAGATCGACCTGGATGCCGGCATGCTGGGCCTGCGCTATCCCATGGAGGTCAACCTCGTGGGCGATGCGGCCGCGACGCTCGCGGCGCTCCTGCCCTTGCTCGAAGCCAAGTCCGACCGCTCATGGCGCGACACGATTCAGGCCGGCGTCGAAGCCTCGCGGGAAGAGATCCGCGGCATGGCGCAGACGCCTGCGGAGCCGGTCAATCCGCAACGCGTCGCCTTCGAGCTGTCGCAGCGCCTGCCGGACCGCTGCATCGTGACAGCCGACAGCGGCACCACCACGGTGTGGTACGCGCGGAACCTCAGCTTTCGGCGCGGCATGATGGGGTCGGTGTCGGGAACCCTCGCCACGATGGGCTGCGCGGTGCCCTATGCGGTCGCGGCGAAGTTCGCCCATCCCGACCGGCCGGTGATCGCCCTCGTTGGCGACGGCGCCATGCAGATGAACGGCCTCGCGGAGCTCATCACCATCGCGAAGTACCGAGACCGCTGGGCCGATCCGCGCCTCGTCGTGATGGTGCTGAACAACCGGGACCTCGCCTACGTCACCTGGGAGGAGCGCATCCAGTCGGGCGATCCGAAGTGGCAGCCCTCGCAGGCCCTGCCCGACGTGCCCTATTCCGAGTTCGCGCGCCTGATCGGCCTCGACGGCATGCGGGTCGAGCACCCCGACCAGGTGGGGCCTGCCTGGGACCGGGCGCTCGCCGCCGACCGGCCTTTCGTGCTCGACATGGTGACCGATCCGAACGTGCCGCCGATCCCGCCTCACATCACCCTCAAGCAAGCGCGGCATTTCATGACCGCGATCGCCAAGGGCGATCCCGAATCGGGCAGCATGATCGCCAACACGGCGCGCGGGATCGTCGGGGCGATCCTGCCCTCCAAGAACAGGGACTAGACAGGGCGCCGCCGCCTCGGGTTCGATCAGTTCCCGTCCTGACGGAGCAGCCGCCGTCCGGAGCGACGCCTGTCGGCCTTTGTTTCCCTAAACGAACTTAGACCATTCATTGGTAATCATATTGTAAACACATTGGGCAGCGAAGGCTGACAACACGTCTCCAAAGACGAAAAACGAATCATCAATCGCTTTGGAGCGCAACTTTTGAAAGTTTATTCAAGGGGCATCATAAGAATGACAACGCCGACCAGTCTCGAAACGCTCTTTCTTCAGCTTGTCAACGAGGCCCGCGCCAAGGTTGGCGCGAAACCGCTGACATTCGACGGCGAACTTCTTGACTCGTCCGACGCCCACAGCGCCTGGATGGACCAGACCGACACCTTCTCCCACACCGGCGTGAACGGCTCCAGCCCGGGCGACCGCATGACAGCCGCCGGCTATGGATGGCAGGGCTACGGCGAAAACATCGCCTATGTGAGCGGCGGCATGACCGAGGCGACCATCCTGCAGCTCCACACCAATCTCATGAACTCGCCGGGCCACTACGCCAACATCATCAACGGCAATTTCGAGGAGATCGGGATCGGCCTGAGGGAGGGCACGATCAACGGCTACAAGGTGGTGTTCGTGACGCAGAACTTCGGTACGCCGAACGCCGCCGAACGCGCCGAGCCGGATGACCTCGGCACGGTGACGCCGCCGACCACGGAGCCCACGCCGACGCCCCCCACGTCCTCGGTCCAGACGATCTCGGGCACCGGCGGAAACGACGTGCTGCACGGCACGGCGGGCGTCGACCGCATGTATGGCGGCCGCGGCAACGACACCTATTACGTCGACCAGGCGGGCGACAAGGCCTACGAGCTGTCCGGCCAGGGAACCGACAAGGTGGTGAGCGCAATTTCCTATTCGCTCGGTGGCCAGCATGTGGAGCGGCTGACCCTGACCGGGTCCGGCGACCTGAAGGGCACCGGCAACAGCCTGAACAACGCAATCGTCGGCAATGCCGGGAACAACATCCTCAAGGGCGGCGGCGGCAACGATACCCTGAACGGCAAGGCCGGCAAGGACGACCTGTATGGCGGCGCCGGCGCCGACACCTTCAAGTTCGATTCGGCCGCGGAAGCCAATGGCGACACGATCCGCGACTTCGCCCGCGGCGTCGATCGGATCAGCCTGAAGACCGTCGACGCAAGCACGCTCGCGGCCGGCAACCAGGCTTTCACGTTCATCGGCGCGCAGGGCTTCCACGACGTGGCGGGCGAGCTGAGGGCCTATCGGTCGGCCGGCAATACCTATCTGGCCGGGGACGTCAACGGCGACGGCCAGGCCGACTTCACGATCAAGGTCCTGGGCGCCCACAGCTTCGCCAAGGCCGACTTCGTCCTCTGATGACAGCGGCCCCCGCCCCGGTCGGGGCGGGGGCCCCCCCCCCTAGCCCCCGTGGCCCG
>JAFAAP010000061.1 GCA_023426505.1 Pseudomonadota bacterium | reverse complement strand
CGTGTGGGTACGGCTTCGATGACGACCAGGCTCCTTGTCGGATCTTGGATGCCGCGCCCAGGCCTTGGTGCAGGTTCTATGGCGATGGCTCAGCCCAATCAGCGAGTTTGGGCCAGAGGTGCTGATGAGCGGATGGGGCCACGAGAGGACCGCCATGCTGCACCATCGGGCCCCGGCCGCCCGCGTATGCCAGAACCTCGCAGGCCAAGCTTGGAACAGCCTCGAGAGCCTCCAGCATTGAGCGCGGCGGCACGAGCCCTCCGACAGGATTGACCACCGCCATCACGGGGGATCGGAGGCGAGCGATCCCAGTCTGTCGCTCACCCACCTGGAGCGTTCCGCTCATCAAGCGGTCCTCACGGTAGAGCAGTTCAAGAACTTCCTCGAAGAGCCGACCCGGCAGTGGGAACTCGTCATAGCTCCAGCGCTCCACGCGGAGATGAACCGCCAGGGCCTCAGGATCGAGCATACTCGCGGCAAAGTCGGTGATGCGCTGAAGCTGAAAGATCTCTGGCGCTGCGGCAACACAGAGGGCGTTGATCACCGATCCCGGCACCGGGCTGCCAGCAGACTTCCGGATCGTGCTCGCGTGCGGGAGCGCTCGGACAGCCTTCGTGAGCGGTCCGCCAAGCTCGCCGAAGGCCAGAGGAGCATCGAGCAGCAGCAGCCTGCCAACCTGATCCGGATGCAGGGTGGCAAAGATGGCCGCCAGAGTACCCCCCAGCGAATGTCCCGCAAGGATCGGTGCGGACGAGCCAGTTTCGGCTCGGATGGCCATCAGAGCCTCCAGGATTAGGCGGTCGGCATACTCCGCGAGGCCGAACTCATCCTCCTGTTCCGTGGGAACAAGCCATTCGAGCAGATAGACGCGAAAGCCTCGCCCGAGGCAGCGGCGGACAACGCTCACCGGCGGCAGAAGATCCCAGATATAAGCCCGTTTGAAGGGAGCCGGGATGATGAGGAGCACAGGCCCTCGGTGCACATCGCAGCGATGGTAGGCTCGTAGCTTGGCACCGGGACACTCGCTGACGAGACGGTGGGGCATCTCCTCTGGCCCGAGGCCGACGGCATCAAGCCCACGCCCGATCTGCTGGCGCATCTCATCCAACCATCCGGTCACGGGTGTGTTCACAGGACCGCCCCTGTTCGTGCGCGTCAATGAGCAAAGGCAGGCCAGTGCGGATGGTCAGCGCCAGCTCACGTTCCCAGGCCATGACGCGCCAGAAGAGCAGCATGCTCCACATCCTCCAGGCATAAAAGGCCTGAACCATCAGCGTGTGAATGTCGGCTCGGGGTCACGAGCAGGAGATCGGGGCAAGGGAAGAGACGTCCGGCTTACCTGGGTTAAGCCGACGACGACCCGAGAAGGAATGCCTGGACTGGGTTTTGTTGGGAGAACGGCCAAGGTTCATTGCGGGGGGGCTTCATTCCAGGAGCACTGCAATGCAAGACAGGATCGCTGACTATCCTCTCCGGACTACCACACCTTGGAACCGAGGCAAGCTAATCGGACCCAAGCCGCCTCTCAAAGCTAAAGAGATCTGGTCCATTCGGATCAGGCTCCAGGTTGCGCAACGTGTTCGGGATCTGGCGCTGTTCAATCTTGCCCTGGACAGCAAGTTGCGAGCTTGTGACCTCATGGCGCTCCGAGTGGATGACGTGGCGCTCAATGGGCGGGTGCGATCTCGGGCTACCATCATGCAGCGGAAGACGGGTAGGCCCGTTCAGTTCGAGATCACAGAGCAGACTCGCGAGGCTGTCGGGCGCTGGCTCGAGAAGAAGGACCTGCACAAGGGCGAGCCGCTGTTTCCAAGCCGGATCAATCGGCAGAGATCTATGACGACGCGCCAATACGCTCGCCTGCTCGGATCCTGGCTTCACGCGATCGGACTGGGTCCCTTGGCCTACGGCACACACTCCCTGCGGCGGACCAAAGCCTCGATGATTTATCGAAGGACAGGCAATCTCCGGGCCGTCCAGCTCCTTCTCGGTCATTCCAAGATCGAGAGCACCGTCCGCTATCTCGGGATCGATGTGGACGACGCGCTCCTGATTGCTGAGCAGGTTGAGATCTGAACGCCTGAGGCGGCTTACATATGAGCCGCCTCACCTGGCTATCATGAGGCAAGGTCTGGTGCCAGACTTGAAGCGGTCACACAGCAAGAGACTGAGGAGTGCCACAAGGAGACCTTCGGAGCCTATCGAGCTCTTATGGTTATCGAGATGTGATGTCGCTGAAGATTTTTGGCCGCCATGGAGCCACGCCCTACGCGACTGGCGCATCGACCGTGCACACAACCCCTGTCGGCTCGAAAGCGATCTCGACCTGACCGTCGAGATCATTCGCCAGGCTGCGCTCGATGAGACGTGAGCCGAAGCCGCGGCGAGACGGCGCCTTCACAGGCGGACCGCCACTCTCCGTCCAGCGCAGGCGCAGCCGGGGTGGCACAGCCTCGTTCTGCACTGTCCATGAGACCTCCACGTTGCCGGTCTTGTTCGACAGAGCCCCGTACTTGACCGCATTGGTGGCCAGCTCATGCAGGGCCATCGCCAGGGCCAGCGACATGCGGGGCGTGAGCCGCACATGTGGCCCGGCGATATGAAGCCGGTTCTCGTTCACGGTCTCGTACGGTTCAAGCGCTCGCGTGACGACCTCGATCAGGTCGGCGCCCTCCCAGCTCTCGCGGGTGAGCACATCGTGCGCCCATGACAGGGCCAGCAGCCGCATCTGGATCGCCTCTTTTGCATCAGCGGAAGTGACATTCGTGCGCAAGGTCTGCATGACGATGGACTGCACCGTGGCCAGGGTGTTCTTCACGCGGTGGTTCAGCTCGCCGATGAGCAACGTCTGGTGCTCGGCGGAACGCCTGGCCTGATCAAGCGCGGCCGTCAGGCGCTTTTCCGCTATGTGCATCTCCTCGAGGCGCGCTCTCGCCTCGTATTGCCGCTCCCGTCCCCGCAGGGCCGTCCGCGCCACGCTGACCAGCGTCCCGGCGTGAAAGGGGCGCTCCAGGAAGGTCACGTTGCCGAGGAGCTCGGTCAGGCGAGCGAGGGCAGGATTGCGTTCGACCCCGCCGCCGCGCTGAGTCAGCAACACGAAGGCAAAGTCGGACCACGGCGGCTGGTCCGCCAGCCAGCGGGACAGATCGCTCAGGTCGGCCGTGCGAAACGTCTCGTCGGTGACGAGCGCGAAGCCCGCTCCCCGTTCAATCTCCCGGACCAGCGCCGGCAGGTCAGGGCAGACCTCCGCCGCAATCCCAACCGTGTGCAGAAGATCCGCGGCGACAGCCGCATCCCGCCCATGTGGGGCCAGGATGAGAGCCCGCATCGCGTGGAGATGAGACACGGCGTCCATGCTCAGCGGTCTCCGAGCAGCGAGGCGCGATCCCCCTCTACCATCACCGGCACGCCGCGCAGCACGCCCTGGAAGCCCCTGAGCGGCTCGCCGATGGCAATCCCGCTGCTGTCGACCCGGATCTCACGGATCGTGCTCTCATGCGAGCCGAACCGCTTCTTGACCACGGACAGAGCCCGCCGCACCTGACCGAAAGCCTCGAAGTAGCGCAGCAGGATCACCGTATCGGCCAGATAGGTGACGTCGACCGGGGCTTTCATGTCGCCGACAAGCCCGTGCTGCGCCACGAGCAGGAAGGTCGAGGCGCCCTGCCGGTTCAGGTATTGCAGCAGCTCATGCATGTGCAGGATCAGGAACTGCTCCTCCGGCATCGCCGCCTGGTAGCCGTTGAGACTGTCGATCACGATAGTCTTGACCCCGTGCTCATCCACCCGGGTCCGGACCCGGTGCGTGAACTCGCCCGGCGAGAGTTCGGCGGCGTCGACCTGCTCGATGAACAGGTTGCCGGCTGCGCACATCGCTTCCAGGTCGACCCCCATCATCCAGGTGCGGTCGAACAGGAGACCGAGCTCCTCGTCGAAGACGAACAACGCCGCCTTCTCGCCCCGTGCAACGGCGGAGACCGCGAACTGCACCGCGAGCAGTGACTTGCCGCTGCCGGCCGGCCCCATCACCAGAGTACTGGAGCCCTTCTCAATCCCGCCGCCCAGCAAGGCATCGAGTTCCGCGATGCCACTGGTGAGCACATCGCGGGCAAAGCCGGTCTTGTGCTCGCCCGACACCAGGCGCGGGAACACCTGGACCCCACCCTCGGCGATGGTGAAGTCGTGAAAGCCACCCCGGAAGCTCTGGCCGCGGTACTTAACCACCCGCAGACGACGACGCTCGGCGCCATAGATCGGGGTCATCTCTTCCAAACGAATGACGCCATGAGCCAGGCTGTGGACGGTCTTGTCGTTGGTGTCGGTGGTCAGATCATCGAGCATCAGGACAGTGGCGCCCTGCTTCGCAAAGTAGTGTTTCATAGCCAAGATCTGGCGGCGGTAGCGCAGCGAGCTCTGGGCCAGGAGCCGGATCTCGGACAGGCTGTCGAGAACAATGCGCACCGGCTTGGTGCGCTCGATGGCGTCAAACACCGCCTTGGTGGTCTCACCGAGTTCCAGGTCTGAGGAGTAGAGCAGGCTCTGCTGATGTTCCTCGTCGAGCAGGCTTTCGGGCGGCACAAGCTCGAACACATGGATGGCATCGTCCAAGGACCAGCCATGGGACGCTGCGCCGTTGCGGAGCTCCTGCTCGGTCTCCGAGAGAGTGATGTAGAGGCCTGTCTCGCCGACCTTGGCGCCCTCCAGCAGGAACTGGAGCGCGACGGTGGTCTTGCCGGTGCCGGGGCTGCCCTCCAGGAGATAGACGTGGCTTGGAGCGAGGCCGCCGACGAGAATGTCATCGAGGCCCTCGACCCCGATCTTGGCTTTGGGGACGGGTTTGGATGGAATGATCATGCAAAAGTCCGATCTCGGCCCGGATGGCCGGAGGCAGGATGTGGGGTGGGATCAGGGTCAACACCCCGGCCAGCGCCTGCTCGGCATGCCAGAGGTCATAGCGCTGCTGGAGTTCGAGCCAGAACTGCGGGGCGGTTCCCGACAAGCGGGCCAGGCGGGTCGCCATCTCGGGGCTGATCGCCGCTGTCCCTGCAAGAACCTTGTGGAGGGTCTGGCGGGCGACGCGGAGCTCGCGGGCAGCCTGGCTCACGGAGAGGCCGAGGCCGGGCAGCACCTGATCCCGCAGCATCCCACCGGGATGGAGCGGGGCCCGTGGGCAGGCATCGTGCGCGGAAGCCATGATCCTGCTTTCGGTAAGTCTGATTGTAGCGTTATGGGTGACAGGGGCCGGAAAACAAGAGGAAGCCCTGCACGACTGGCGGTTTCCTGGGAGCACAGGTGCCGCAGGTCTCTAAGAGGCAGGTCTGAACGGCTGGACCTAAAGAGGGCAAATGCCAGCTTCATCAGTGACATGTCGCCAAGGCGATTCCTGCTGGAAGTCGGCTATGGGTTCAGCCAGTGAAGTTCGTTCCCTTTTCGGAATGTCTGGTCGCGTGAGGATTGCTGCCCTCGGGCTAACGTCCCAAGTGTGCCAATTGCCGACCTTTGCCCCGGCTCCGTCGACGTATCGTGGGTGACATCTTTCGTGACCCAAAGCCCCGGTTCATGTTGAGCCGGCCGATGGCTCCTGTTCCGCTTCGCCGGCATCCCTATATCAGCCACTGGGCAGACTTGAACTAAGGCAGGAGGAGAGCATGAGGATCGTTGTTGTTGGAGCGACCGGCACCATCGGCCGGGCCGTTGTCGAGGCCCTGTCAGCTCGCCACGAAATCATCCCCGTATCGCACTCGAAAGGCGAACATCGGGTAGACCTTGCCTCAAAAGAGTCAATCGAGCGCCTGTTCCAGGCCATCGGCCCATTCGACGCGCTTGTCAGCGTAGCGGGCCAAGCCGCCTTCAAGCCGCTTCAGGATCTGGCTGACGAGGATTTCCAACTCAGCCTTACCAACAAGCTGATGGGCCAAGTCAACCTGGTGCGCATTGGGTTGCGTCATATCAGCGAGGGAGGCTCAATGACTCTCACGAGCGGCGTTCTCGCCCGTGAGCCGATGCCCGGGAGTGCCGCGATCAGTCTGGTGAACTCCGCCCTTGAGGGGTTTGCTGGAGCTGCCGCCTTGGAGAGGCCGCGCAACGTTCGCGTCAACGTGGTGAGCCCGCCTTGGGTCAGCGAGACGCTAACTGCCATGGGCATGGATCCCGCCGGCGGCATGCCGGCCAACGAAGTGGCAAAGGCCTATGTGCAAAGCGTGGAGGGCCAAGACAGCGGCAAGGTCATCGACGCTCGCTCCTTCGCCTCCAACGCGAAAGCGGCCGGCTAGGGGGGCAAGCCAAGTGGCGCGTTCTCGGCGGCCGGTAAACTTTGGGTAGCAAGCTGACCACTGTCAGGGCGGATGTCTCTAGTGGGTCAATCTTTCATGATCCAGCCCTCCCGACGAACGCCGGCACTCGGGTGTCGAAGCGGACCAAACGCTTACTTCTCAGGAGTGCCAGAGGCGGACATTAAGCGTGTGCCGGGAAGCGGTCTCTTGTACCGCGGTCTGTTGACGCTCTGAACACGAGTTCGTCTGAAGCATACCCGCCGAGCCGAGCCGAGACAGCCAGTCCGATCCAATTGATGCGGGCAAACCGGAATGACGCGAGATAGGCTATCAAATCGTGGCGGCTGGCCTCTCGCCGACACCAGTGGAGGAGTCAGTCCTCCACCGGGAGCGACGCGGACAAGACCGTCAGGCGGCAGCATCCCATTCCGGCGCGAGACCGGGCGGACTGACGATCCGGCCTGCCGATTCTGCCAGCGCGTGGATTGAAGCCATTTCCTCGGCGGATAATTCGAAGTCGAAGATGGCGAGGTTTTCGGCCGCACGGGCTTCGGTCACCGTCTTCGACAGGGCGACGACGCCCTCCTGCTGCACGAGCCAGCGCAACACCACCTGTGCCACGGACTTGCCGTGGCGTGCACAGATCTCGCGAAGCGCCGGATCGGAAAAGACTTGGCCGTCAGCCATGCCGTAATAGGCTGTGATAGACAGACCTGCATTGCGGGCAGACCCGAGCACAACCTTCTGGTCAAGATAAGGGTGGTACTCGATCTGGTTGGTCACGAGAGGGGCATCGCTGAGGCCGATCGCCTCCTCCATCAGCACGGTCGTGAAGTTGCTGACGCCGATATGGCGAGACCGCCCTGAGCGCCGGACCTCGTTCAGAGCTCCGATCTGCTCAGCCAGCGGCACCGACGCGTTCGGCCAATGCAGCAGCAGCAGGTCGACATAATCCGTCCTGAGCTTCGACAGGCTTTCGTCCACCGAAGCCAAGAGGGCGTCGCGGCGGTAATTGTCCACCCACACCTTCGTGGTCAGGAATACATCGGCACGGACAATGCCGGATCCGGCGAGCCCCTCCCCGACTTCCGCTTCGTTGCCGTAGATCTGCGCCGTATCGATATGGCGGAACCCAAGGCCTAGGACATGCGGAACCATCCGCAGGACATCCGGGCCCGGCATCCGGAAGGTTCCGAAACCGAGCGCCGGAATGGCTGCTCCATTGGCCGTGACAGTCTTCATGATAGTCTCCTGTTGGTCAGGCCCGGTCCTCGTGACCGAGCCGATATCGTGGTTGAGGGAGTGAGGGTTGCGGGTGCCTGGAATGGTCATGCAGGCTGTCCCACCGGCTCCGGGTGACGGTCGAGGGCGCCGCTCCAGATCGTCAGCACGAGCGCCACGGCCACCAAGATCGCGCCGATCCAAGGGGTAGCGCCGAGCCCGAGAGGCGAAGAGACCACGAGGCCGCCAACCCACGCGCCGAAGGCGATCCCGAGATTGAAGGCTGCGATGTTGAGGGCCGAGGCGACATCGACAGCCCCCGGACGATGCTGCTTGGCAAGTTCGACGACGTAGATCTGCAATCCCGGCACGTTCGCGAAGGACAGGAACCCGAGCGCCGCGAGGGTGACGAGCGTCCATAACGGCGAAACGGCCGTGAAGGTGAAGAAGAAGAGGACGATCGCCTGGAGCGCGAAGAGGCCGATCAACGCCCGGACCGGGTTCCGGTCGGCGATCCGCCCGCCTGCCAGATTGCCCACCGCGATGGCGGCACCATAGAGAACCAGGATCAGGCTCACGCTCGACGACACAAAACCGGTCACCTGCTCCAGGATGGAGGCCAGAAACGTGAAGGTCACGAAGGTGCCGCCATAGCCCAGCGCCGTCATGGCATAGACCAGAAGCAGGCGCCCGCTGCCAAGCACCCGAACCTGATCGATCAGGCGGGCGGGCGCAGCCTTGGACAGGGTGGACGGAAGCAGCGCCGCAATCCCTATAAAGGCGAAGACGCCCAGGCCCGAGACGGCCCAGAAGGTGGCGCGCCAACCGAAAATCTGGCCGATATAGGTGCCCAGCGGTACGCCCGTGACGATCGCCACGGTCAGGCCCATGAACATCATGGCAATGGCCGAGGCGCGGCGGTTCTCCGGCACGAGGTCGGCTGCGATGGTAGAGCCAACCGAGAAGAACACGCCATGAGCGAAGGCAGAGATCACGCGGGCGATCAGCAGCATCTCGTAGCTGGCGCTGAGGGCCGCGGCGACATTCCCGGCGATGAACAATCCCATCAGCCCGAGCAGCAGGGGCTTGCGCGCCAAGCGCCCGGTCAGGGCCGTGATGACAGGCGCGCCGAAGGTCACGCCGAGCGCATAGACACTGACGATCAGCCCCGCGAGGGCGAGGCTGATTCCAAGATCGTCGGCGACCGTGGGCAGGAGACCGACGATGACGAATTCGGTGGTGCCGATCGCATAGGCCGCGATCGTCAAGGCAAAGAGAGCAAGAGGCATGACAAGATCCATCTCACCTGAACGGCTCAGGTGCAGTTGCTGACGAGAAGCCCGCCTGTTGGGTGAGGCTGTTTCGTGCCGGAATATGAACCACGGAGGCTTGCGCGATTAGCCGGTGCAATGGATCAATGCCTTGGAATTCAATTCAAAGGCGAGCGCCGGACATGGATAATCGTGCGGGAGAGATGGAGGTCTTCGTCCAGGCCGCACAGCTTGGCAGTTTCTCGGCGGCGGGACGCAAGCTCGGGCTCTCGCCCTCGGCCGTCAGCAAGATCGTGACCCGCATCGAGACGCGATTGGGAACGCGCCTGATCGTACGCTCGACCCGCGCGCTTCAGCTCACTCCAGAAGGCGATACCTACCTCCAACGGGCGCAGCGCATCCTCGGCGAGATCGAGGAAACCGAGCGGGTGGTCGCCGGCGGCGCGAAGGCCATGCCGCGCGGCAGGCTCCGGGTCAGCGCCTCAGTGGGCTTCGGGGTGCGGTATGTGGTGCCTCTTGTCCCGAACTTCCTCAGCCGGTACCCGCACGTGGAACTCGACCTGTCGCTCACGGATGGCGTGATCGACCTGCTCGAGGAACGGGCGGATGTTGCGATCCGCTCCGGCCTGTTGCGCGACTCGGCCCTGAAGGCCCGCAAGATCCTGGAAAGCCGTCGCGTTATCGTCGCCTCGCCCGACTACCTCGCGCGCTCCGGCATTCCCGAGAAGCCCGATGATCTGGACCGGCATAACTGTCTGCTGTTCAACTTCCGCCGTGGCACCGAGGCATGGCCCTTCCGCGATCCGGACAGCGGGACGGTCACCACGAAGGAGGTCTTTGGCAACTTTCAGGCCAATAACGGTCCGACCGTGCGCCGCCTCTGCCTTGAGGGGTTTGGTTTGGCGCGGGTCGGTAAGTTCCATGTCCAGCCCGATATCGATGCGGGCCGTCTCCTCCCGGTTCTGGAGCCATTCAATCCAGAGGATCTCGAACTCATCCACGCCGTCTTCGTCGGCCATGAGCACCTCGCCGCCCGCATCCGCGCCTTCATTGACTTTCTCGGCGAGCGAATTGGTTCCCAAAAGGGGAATGGGTAGTCCTCTTCAGGAATGGGGCTGATGCGCGGTGTGGTACTCGGCCCACACGTGCCCCTTTCGGTCTTCATGAGACCAAGAATGTCGCCTCAGCGTCAGAGGACTAAACCGCTACCGCGGTAGGATGCGCCGGCTCTGTCGGCGTCTGGAATGATCATAGAGGTCACGTCGGGACGTGTCCGGCCTGAGAGTGGAGAGGTTTCCTCCACCCTCAGGACAGGAGCCTCCCATGACCCACGCGTCCGTCAGCCCTCTTCGTCAGCGCCTGATCGACGACATGACGATTCGCCCTTTCGCCCCGCGCACCCAGGATGCTTACATCCGCGCCATCCGCCGCTTCAGCGCCTTCCTCGGCGCCTCGCCCGACCAGGCCGGCTTCGAGGACGTGCGCCGCTACCAGTTATTCCTGAGCGAGACCGGCGCCAGTCCGCCCACCATCAACCACGCCGTCACGGCCCTGCGCTTCCTCTTCCAGGTCACCCTGCACAGGCCTGAGGTCATGCAGCAGATCCCGTTCGTGCCCGAGCCGCGCAAGCTGCCGGTGGTCCTCAGTCCCGACGAGGTCGCCCGCCTGCTCGAGGCGGCGCCCACCCTCAAATCCAAGGCCGCGCTGAGCGTCGCCTATGGGGCGGGCCTGCGCGCCTCCGAGGTCGTCAGCCTCAAGGTCAGCGACATCGACTCCACCCGCATGGTCATCCGTGTCGAGCAGGGCAAGGGCCGCAAGGATCGCTATGTCATGCTCTCGCCGCAGCTTCTGGAGCTGCTGCGGTCCTGGTGGCGGGCAGGCCGACCGCAGGGCTGGCTCTTTCCCGGCCAGAACCGGGTCAACCCGCTCACCCCGCGTCAGCTCAACCGCGTCTGCCATGCCGCCGCCCGTCTGGCCGAGATCGACAAGCCCGTCAGCCTGCACACCCTGCGCCACAGCTTCGCCACCCACCTGCTCGAACAGAATGTCGCTATCCGCGTCATCCAGGTGCTGCTCGGCCACACCAAACTCGACACCACCGCCCGCTACACCCGCGTCGCCACCCAGCTCATCCGCACTGTGATGAGCCCGCTCGATCATCTGCGCCGCGCTGACCCGCCGGCCTGAGGCCAGGCCCATGCCCCGCCCGGCTCTCGAGGTGGCGGAGATCTTCCGCACCCATGGGGCGGCCTGGCGCGCCACCCGCTCCGGATCGACACCTCATGACCTCCTGCTGGCCCTCCCGTGACCTTCATGCTGCTGATAGCGGGTGCTGCATCCGGCACACCGGCGCTTGCCGCTTCGCCCTGAGTGGTGACCACGATGCATCCTCATCCATGCCGGTGGCACACCGAGAGTGTCGTTTGCCGCGCCCGCGGTGGCCTTCGCAGCGAGCTCCCCCACACCGGATCAGGTCCGTGATGGTGGCTCAGCACCCGATGCCGACGCCACAATCCCCATAACATCCGCAGCGTCAGCGCGGCGTTCCGCGGTTTCCTCCTTTGAAGCTTGTCGAACGCCTGCCGCTCGTGCAGCAGCACCGTCCCGCCGCGGCAGGCATCCAACAAGCCTTAACAAACGAGGAAATCCCCTGCCCTGGGTGAATGTCCGGTACTCCATTCATAAGCTGACATTCCGATTGCTTCCGGGATGTGCTAGGATGCAACATTCCGTTTAATGATCTTCACGAAAGGCCTGCAACAGAGAGGCGTGCATGCCGAAAGAAGCTGACAATCATCTCGGGTTGACCTTGCAAGCGGCAGAATTCAGGTCGGGCCAGACGGTGCAGATCAGCGACTGACCCGGGCAGAGCGTTCGCCATGGCGCCTTTGACGAGGGCCTTGCATGGCTCCTCCGGGTTGAGCTCTGGCGCATAGGCTGGCAGGTAAGCCACCGCGTAGTCCTGCGGGTGGGCCGCGATGAAGCCGCTGGTGGCTCGGGAGCGGTGGGCATTCAGCCGATCCCACACCACCCGCAGCGGTGGATCG
>JAFAAP010000059.1 GCA_023426505.1 Pseudomonadota bacterium | reverse complement strand
CGTGTGGGTACGGCTTCGATGACGACCAGGCTCCTTGTCGGATCTTGGATGCCGCGCCCAGGCCTTGGTGCAGGTTCTATGGCGATGGCTCAGCCCAATCAGCGAGTTTGGGCCAGAGGTGCTGATGCGCGGCTGGGGCCACGAGAAGACCGACATGCTGCACCATCGGGCCCCGGCCGCCCGCGTACGCCAGAACCTCGCAGGTCAGGTTTGGGATGGCTTCGAGAACCTCCAGCATCGAGCGCGGCGGCACGAGCCCGCCGACAGGATTGACCAACGCCATCACGGGGGATCGGAGGCGAGCGATCCCGGTCTGTCGCTCACCCACCTGGAGCGTTCCGCTCATCAGACGATCCTCGCGGTAGAGCAGCTCAAGGACTTCCTCAAAGGGCCGACCCGGCAGTGGGAACTCGTCATAGCTCCAGCGTTCCACCCGAAGGTGAACCGCCAGGGCCTCAGGATCGAGCACGCTCGCAGCAAAGTCGGTGACGCGCTGAAGCTGAAAGATCTCTGGCGCTGCGGCAACACAGAGGGCGTTGATCACCGATCCCGGCACCGGGCTGCCAGCAGACTTCCGGATCGTGCTCGCGTGCGGGAGCGCTCGGACAGCCGGCGTGAGCGGTCCGCCAAGCTCGTCTGGTCAGGGATCGTGCAGGGCTTTTCCGTGCCGCCTCTCCTGTTCATGATGATGGTCCTGGCCAACGACCGGGAGGTCATGGGCAAGAGAGTGAACGGGCGGCTCGCCAACTTACTGGGCTGGGCCACCACCGGGATCACGTTTCCGGCCACCGCCTGCCTGGTCGTCACATGGTTCTTCTAGGCGGTGCCCATTCCCGGCGCCGACTGGTCCTGTCCAGCGTCGTGATCCTGCTCGGCATCACCCTCATTCTCATTCTCCTCGGCAGGCTCGCGACAGCCGGTGATCAACGTCGGCTCATGAGCGCTGAAGCGGATCGAGCACTTACGTCACAGGATTTTCATTGCTGGATCCTTATGGTTCATGGATTCAAAATGGCGCGCAAGGCCATGAACCAGAAGCAGCGCATTCGGGCGCAAGCCGTCTATCGTTCCGTTGCGAGGCGCTGACGGATCCACGCCTCGGCTTCCTCCAGATCGGCGTAGGTCGGGTGATCCTGCACGCCCAGGCGCCCGAACCCTGCTTCCAGATACCAATGGCCGGACAGGCCGTCATACTGCTCGCCGAGGTGGGTCAATACCGCCACCAGCCGCTGCTCCTCATCGAAGACCAGCATGCCCTCTTCGTCGCTCCCGGTGGCAACCCGCACGGGCTGGAGGGTCAAGTTCATGCGGCGGCCCGTGCGTTCTCCAGATGCAGGTAGGTCGGATCGAAATCCCCTGCCTGCGTCAACCTCTCCCAGTCGGGAATGTTCAGCCGGTCGCCGCTCAGCTCGATCAGGCCGTCCGCCCGCAGCTCCTGAATGACCCGGTTGACGTGAACCGTCGAGGTGCCGATGGCATCGGCAAACTCAGCCTGGGTGATCGGCAGGGTGCAGGCATGGTCCTCGGCCAGGCCCACCGCCTTCAGCCGCACCAGCAGCTCGCAGAAGATGTGCGCCATGCGCGTGTAGGCGTCGCGCCGGCCGACATTGACCACCCACTCGCGGAAGATGGCTCCCTCGATCAGGGTTTCGCGCCAGAAGGCAGCGGCGATCCGCGAATGGCGCATGCAGAGGCCCCACAGATCCTCATGAGCGATGAAGCCCACACGGCACGGGGTCAGGGTGGCCAGGCTGATGTCGAGCACCTTCAGGTGCAGGCTCTGGAGATCGGGAATATCGCCGGCGATGCCGAAGGCCACGATCTGGCGCCTGCCGTCTCCCGTGACCTTGTAGGTGCTGGTGAAGCCGCTCAGGATCGTGAAGGAGCGGGAGGGACGGTCGCCCTCGCGCACGATGTCCTGGTCGGCCCTGATGTCCACAACCTGCATGGGCAGGTTCTCGAGCGCCTGCCGCTCGTCGTCGGTGAGGGTGAAGATGCTTTCCAGCTTGCGGATGAGCGCATTGTCTTGAGGATGGAAAAAAGCGTGCACGTGACACTCCTCCTGTTGTAGGCGGGAGCGCACGTCTCTCTCAGGTATCAGCGCCTAGGGTTCGGTTGCTGATAATTATTTCAATATGGCACCGATATTAATTTTGTCCATAAACCTATGTTAGTTTGGCCGCATAACGTCGTTTCTGGTCAGACAAACCAAATTTTTATTTGATTCTCGGGCAGGATTGATATCTCGGTTCTGTCTCGATGTGTAAGGGAACGAGCTTCATCTTACGGAAGAAGCTTTTGAGGCTGCCGAACCCAAAGCTGCAACCACTACGGCCGAGATCGGACCGGATCGAGGACTAAAGGTTGCCAAGTGCGTGTAAGCCTGTTGACGGAATAGAGGGCGCCTCAGGCTCTAGGCCTTCCTGGCGCGCGATCTCATCCAAGATAAGCTGCCGGTGCCTGCGAAATTGCTCAAGGATTTGCATGTAATTCCAGAGTAGCTTCGTCGCTTCCTCTGTATCTTGCCCGTGCTTGGCCATCCACTCGATCAAGGCGATCTGCTGGGCCAAGCGCCTCTCTCCCTCGGCGATGTGGTGATCGGCTTGGGCGAGGTCGTCGCGTTCTTTCCAGGCACGGGACATGGACTGCCGATTATGCGCTGGATTGCACGCAAGGCTACGGAATTCCGATAATTGTTTATGGATCTGCTTGTTAACCTGGTTTAAGGCAGGCTTCTGTCTGCCGGTCTAAACCCACCCACCCGCCTCCTGCTGAGGCTCCAGCCCCAGGATGCGCGATGCCCGCCCGCCGACTCCGTAACGCCGAGACATATCGGCGGCAGGCTAAAGAGGCCCGAGACGTTGCCAAATGGATATCGATGCTGGATGTGAAACAGCAACTCTTTGAGACAGCTCAGCACCTTGAAGCGCTGGCGGAGATCGAGGAGCAGGAAGCGCGAAAGATCGTCCCCGTCGAGACGCCGAAGCCATAAGTGCGCGTGAGACCCTTTTTGAAAAGCCCTTACTGTCGTGTGAGGATGTCGAGGATGCGCTCCCGCTGAGCGTAAAAGTAGTCGAGGACCTGCTCCGGCCCGTGAAGCACGGCCTTGGCCGTTTTGGTATCGGCCCCGTGCTCGGTCATCCACTTGATCCGGGCGATCTGCCGGGAGACGAGCCGCTGGGTGTCGGCGATGTTCTGCTCAAGCTGAGCGAGTTCGGGGTGCAGCTCAAACATAGCTTCTGAGTGCAACTCAAACCTAGCCGACCATAAAACATGGGATCGGGCGCGGGTTCCCAACTGACCCTGGATTTCCGATACGCGCATTTTATGGAATGAGCCAAGCCAACCTATGTGAATGGCCAGGATATAACTGGTTGAAAGACCGCCGGGGCCTGATGGCTTACAAGCGCGTCCTTGTCTCTCCAGGGTGTCCGGCCATTTTGCGTTGACCTTTCGCCCCAACCAAGGCGAAGGCCATGCCCCTCGACATCTCGTACCAGCCCATGCGTGTGCTCATCGACGGCCATGACACCGACGGCAGGCTTGTCCTCGCGAACAACCAGCTTGCCGCGGTGTTCGTCCGCCTCGACGGGACGCACCATGACCCTGAGCACAAGGGATGGTGGCACCTGGAAGCCGGGTTCGGCAAGCTCGGCATCCAGAACGCGCCCCTGTTCAGGACGGCTGATGAAGCCGGAGCCTGGGTCGAACGAACCCTGACGGGCAGGACCGTGTAAGGCGCGGAAGCCATGTTTAGAACTCTTCCCGAGTCGCGGCACTATTGCGCTATCCTCTCGCGATAGTGAGCAATATAAGGGGCTCCAGCCGCCGATGTTCTTCCGGCCGGCTTTGGCTTCGAGCCACCCAGCCCTGAGCGCCCCAGCACTCCTGTCTGAGTGCAACCGTGGGAGAAGGGTTGGCCATGAACACCGATCAGAACGGTCAGCAGCCGGTGGTTGTTCTCCTTGCGGAGGACGAGGCTCTCGTTCGCATGACAGCCGCGGATGTGCTGCGGGAAGAAGGCGGCTTCAAAGTCGTCGAGGTGGTCAATGCGGATGAAGCCCTGACCGTGCTTGAAGCGACAGCCGACGTTCGCGCCTTGGTGACCGATGTGGAGATGCCGGGTTCGCTGGATGGCTTCACCCTGGCCCGCGTGGTGAAACAGGCATGGCCTCACATCGGAATTGTGGTGACTTCAGGCAGAATGGCACCGGGGCCGAAGGTGCTTCCCTCAGGCGCACTGTTCATTTCCAAGCCTTATAGGCCAGACGATTTGGTTGCCGCTGTGCGGACGTTGTTGCCGTCCGGCCAGGCCGAGATACCGGCTGAGGCTCCGGTCCCAGTGCTTCCCTCTGCCGTCAAGATCAGTCAGCCCCACACTGGCATTGGTGCTGCGGGCGGGTTAGCACAGCCCCTTCCTGAGCCCGAGGAATAAACCTTATGGGTGAGCGGGATTTCGCAGAACGGAGTCGCCGGAACCGTGGCAGGCGCAAACTATGTTGGATGGCTCGAGTCAGCTTTGGGTCAAAGAGTAACGAACAGAATATGAAATGAAGGTCCGCTCGCCACCCCATGAGCTGACCAAAGCGTTCTTGCGAGATGTGCCACTGAGATTCGATCTCACGCCGGCGGGCGAAGAGGTTCTCCCGGACGTCAGGTCTGATCCGAGATCAGGAGCGTTTTGAGCAGGCGCACGAGCGTTTCGGGATGAACCGGCTTGCCGAGGAACAGGGCTCCCTCCGGCAGGTCGCCAGGCTTGGGCGCGGCGCGCCCGGACGCGATCAGGATCCCGATGTCCTGCCGATCCGAACGGACCCTGCGGGCCAGTTCGAAGCCGTTGATGCTGCCGCGTGGCATCTCAACGTCGGTGACCACCGCATGGATGCCGGAGACGGCACTCAGAACCCGGAGCGCCTCGTCGGCGTGGGCGGCTTCGATCACCCTGAAGCCGGCATCCTCCAACACATCCACGAGGGTCATCCGAACGATTGCCTCGTCTTCGACGACCAGAATGGGAGCACGGGTATGGGGGTTCGGGCCAGGCATGCCCGACGAAAGCGGGAGCAATGGTCTTTGTTCCTAATGCCAAGATCTCAAACAATGCCTCCTAAGTAGGCAAGGATCGGTCGTGGTCGACCCTGGAGGGATTGGCTGAGACAATTTCGCCACCGCTTCTTCCCGCATCAGGAGCTGACTGCTGTCACGCCGGCTATCGTGCTTCCTGGAACCAGAGCCCATTGCCAGGCTTTTTCAGCCTTGCAGTAAGACAGCCTGGATGGGCCTCTGAGCAGGAGGGATGATGCCGAGACGGAGCGACGGCGACGGCCCAAGCCCTGAACTGAAGCGCATGCACGAGTACCAGCGGGCGCTCGCCGCCTTCGGCCGGGTGGCCTCCGAGGTTCTGCCGCGTGAGAGACTGTTGCACTACGTCACCGCCCAGGTCTCCCGTGTCACCCACATCAAGCACGTGAAGGTGTTGTGCTACCGCCCGGACCACGGTGACCTGCTGATGGTGGCCGGCGTGGGCTGGAAACCCGGCGTGGTGGGACAGACCACCTTTGCCCTCGACAATGCCTCGGTCGCTGGACGATGCATGCAGACGGCGGCTCCGGTCGTTGTCGAGGACCTGCCGAACGATCCCGAGTTCCGCATGCATCCGAGCCTGCGCGACCATGGCATCGTCTCCCTTCTGAACGTGCCGGTGAGGATCGACGGCCGCACCTGGGGTGTGCTGGAGGTGGATGCGGAGGAACCACGCACCTTCGACGAGGGCGACGTGACCTTCCTGACCACCATAGCCAACATCCTGGGTGTGGCCCTGCTGCGGCTGGAAACCGAGACCAAGGCGGCGGAGGCGGCCGCAGAATATGCGCGGGAGAAGTCCTTTGCCGAGGTGGTTCTGCGCGAGTTCCAGCACCGGGTGAAGAACAACCTCCAGACCATCATCTCCTTCCTGGCCCTGCAACGCCGTCACGCCTCCACACCGGAGGACCGAGACCGCTTCATTAGCGTCATGGACCGGGTGCATGCCATTGCCCTGGCGCAGGACCAGCTCTCCTTTGAGAGCGGCATCAGCAACGTGGAGTTCGGTGATTACCTGAAAGCACTCTGTGCCAACATCGACCCGCAGCGCGAGACGGTGAGCATCGAGGTGGACGTTGAAAGAGGGGCGCTGCTCCCCCTGGATCGGGCTGTGGCGGCCGGGCTGATCGTCAACGAGCTCGTCACCAACTCGCTCAAGTACGCCTTCGATGAAGACGGCGGCATCATCCGGGTCAGCTTCACCACACGGACTGAACTCGGTGAGGCATGCCTTGCGGTCGAGGACAACGGACGCGGGATGGGACCGCCCCGCAAGGGCGGGCTCGGCCTTCAATTGATTGAGGCCTTCGCCAACCAGCTTGATGGGCAGGTGGAGCGGGAGCCGGTCGAGAGGGGCACGCGCACCTGCGTCCGATTCCCCCTGCCGCTGTAATATTCGGTCCAGTAGGTTGGTTCGCTCGGTGAACATGGTGGAAGGGCTGCTTTGGGGCAATCTGAGCCGTTGAGCGTGGCCTTGTGAAGGGCAGCTTTCCCTATGTCTACGGAACTTCTGCCTTCGCCTGCCTCGTGCCAATACCTGCCCTTCGGCCTGGACGCGAACAGGACCGAATTGCGATTGGGAACGCCATACTGGCCGGTGACATTGAGCGGGAGCCGGCTATTGCTGAGGCATTTCTTCTGCGAGGATCTCACCAACGGGTAGGCTGATGATGCAATGCAGACCGCCTGGCGTGAACTCCAGGCTCGCCTTGCCTTCCAGCTCATAGGCCAGCGTCTGCTCGATCAGCTCGGTGCCAAAGCCGCGCCGCTGGGGCTTCCCTCCTGCGAACCTCACCCCCGTCTCGATCCAGCGGAACACGAGATGCGGCTCACCCTCCATCCTGGCGATGCTCCACTCCACCGTGATCCGCCCATGGTCCGTCGAGAGTGCGCCATACTTCACGGCGTTCGTCGCCAGCTCGTGGATGACGAGCGCGATGGTCTCGGCCGCCTTGGGCTTCAGGCGCACCTCCGGTCCCGTGATGCCCGTCACCCGCTCACCCTCCTGGGCCCCAAGGGCCAGCAGCCCTTCGGCAACCAGCATCTCCAGATCAAGGCCCGCAGTCGGATCCCGGGTGACGGCCGCCTGCACCCGGGCAAAGGCGTCGATGCGCCCGTCCAGGTGCATGGCATAGTCCTCCGCCGTCTCGCTGGTAGCTGCCGTCCGACGGCTGATGGAGCGGATCACCGCCAGTGTGTTGCGCACCCAGTGCTGCAACTCGGTCAGCAGCAGCTTGGCCTGGCGCTCGCTCTCGCGCAGAGCGGCATCGGCTCGGATGCGGGCGGTCGTCTCGGTAAGAGGGTGGAAGACACCTGCCACCGCGCCCGTCTCGTCGCGGATCGGTGAGAACGAGCCTGAGAAGTGGCGCTCCTCGACACCTTCGCCATCGGCTCGGCGCAGCAGGACCTTGTGGTCTTCGAGGACCACAGCCTGGCCCGCAAACACCCGCTCGAAGTTCGGGCCAAGGAAGGACTCGTGGGCCTCGGTCCAGTTCTCCACGGCAGGCCGCCCCAAAATGACAGGGTGGCGCTCGGCCGCAACGACGATGTAGCCATCATTGTAGAGCTGGGTTCGCTCAGGTCCCCAGAGGATCGCGACCGGCCCCGGCGAGGCGAGCATGATGTCGACGGCGGTCTTCAGGCTCTGCGGCCACGTTCCGACTGGCCCGAGCGGTGTCGCAGCCCAGTCATGCTGGCGGATGCGCTCGCCCATCTCGCCCCCGCCTGCGGGCCAGACCGTCTGTGAATGAGATGCCGTGCTGTTCATCGCCGTGCTCGCGTGATCTCTACAACGCGCGAGCCGCCGATAAGGCTCACTGGGCTTTCCCATCAGCTCTCATTGGCACCGAGAGCGTGGTGAACTGCTCCAGCTTGCAGATGAGATAGGTTGGCACCGATGTGGTTTCGTCGGCTGAGCCTGTTTGCCCCTTTCCGGAACGCCGCACGGTAACGTAGGTTGTCCCCGGGCCGATTTGTTTCGCTGACCCCAGGTTCCGCTCCCGCCGCGGGAGAGATGCGGAGGACAAGCATGACAAGCTCAGCAGCAGAATCTCTCGCCCAGTGCCGGGTGCTGGTGGTGGAAGACGAGTTCTACCTCGCCGATGACATGGCCGTGGCTCTCCGCAAGCTCGGGGCCGAGGTGGTGGGGCCGGTGCCGACGAAGGACAAGGCTCTGGCGCTGCTGGCCTCCGAGGACACCATCGATGCGGCCGTGCTCGACATCAACCTGAAGGGACAGACCGTCTACCCTGTGGCCGATGCTCTGGCCGAGCGCGGTGTGCCCTTCGTATTCGCGACCGGCTATGACCAGGCAGCGGTGCCGCCGGAGTACCAGAGGGTGCCTCTCTGGGAGAAACCGTTCAAACCAGAGGCCTTGGCACGAGCGCTGCCAAGCCTCATGCAGAGGACAGATGCTTAGCCGAAGAGCGTGCGGGCAAGCTGGCGCAGGTCGACGGGCTTCTCGCAGCGGGGCACGCCCTTGTAGGCCTCCGGCAGCGCCCATTGCTCGTACCCGGTTGCAAGCACAAACCGGATGCCGCGCTCGCGCAGGACGTCGGCCACCGGATAGGCCTTCTCGCCCCTGAGGTTCACGTCCAGGATGGCGCCATCAACGGCCTCTTCCGTCGCCAGCAGCCTTAGTGCGTCCGCCACGCTGGGGACTGGACCGATCACCTGGGCACCCGCCTTTTCCAGGTCGTACTGCAAGTCGTCGGCCATCATGTACTCGTCCTCGACTACAAGGATGCGGCGGCCCCGCAGGGCCGAGGTCGAGAGAGGATCAGGCATGCTGGGATTCCCTATGCGTGGTGGAAATCGGCAGAGTGATCGTGCAGCGCACGCCGTCAGGGGTGAGCTCGTACGACGTCTCTGCCCCGAGCTGATAGGGCAGCGACCGCTCAATCAGCTCCCGCCCGGAGCCCCTCCGGTAGGATTGCCCCCTGACGGATTGCGGCACCGACACGCGGCTCTCCTGCCACTCGACCCGCAGGCGGCGATCACCGTCCTTGCCGTCCACCAGACCCCACCGGACCAGCAACCGGCCCGCAGGCTGGGAGAGCGCACCATGCTTCAGGGCGTTGGTGGCCAACTCGTGCAGCCCTAGGGCAAAGGTCTGCGCCATGGACGAGCGCAGGTGAATGCCTTTCGGTCCCTCCAGCGTCACCTGCGCTTCATGCCCGTGTTGATACCGGAGTGACACTCCCCAGACCTGCCGATTGAATTTTCCCCAGGTGAGCGCAGCTGCCGATCGTTCCGGCCACCGCTGGGAAGACCGGCAGGCTTTCTTCGCCGATGCTGCTCCTGA
>JAFAAP010000058.1 GCA_023426505.1 Pseudomonadota bacterium | reverse complement strand
GGATTGGATAGACGACGAACAACGACATGAAGACGATGGGCGGGACGACGAGAAACGCCACCCAGCTGCGATGCTTCAGGGTTCGGGCCTGCTTGGGCGAGACGGGCATGGACTGAAAACCTTCAGGAAAGGGCGGCGGACCTGTCGCCCGCCGCCCCTTTTAAGTCGAAGCCTTACTTCTGGAAGGGCTTGTAGGAGGTCGCGATGCTCTTGTTGATCTCGGCTGCCGCCTGCTCCGGCGTCTGCTGACCGGCGAGCATCTTCTGGACGTTCGACTGCAGGAGTACCGAGCCGCTCGGCTCCTGGTAGCGGAAGCGCACGAGCATCAGGTAGGACATGGAATTCTCAGCGAGCTTCGCCACCTCCTGGGTGATCGGATCCTCGATCTTGATGCCCTTGATCGGCGACAGGTTCTTCAGCTGGTTCGTGAAGGCCGTGCCGTATTCCGGCGTCGCCAGGAAGCGGACGAACTTGAGCGCCGCGTCCTTCTTGTCCGACTTGGCGTTCACCGCGTAGCCGCCGTCATAGTAGGTGGCGACGAGCGCCTGGTCGCCCGCCTTCAGCACCGGAGCCGGGAACACGCCGAGGTCGAGCGTGGGGTTCTGGTTCTTGAAGTTGGCGATCTCGTAGGAGCCGCCGGCGAACATCGCGCCGCGTCCCGCCACGAAGAGCTGCTGCGAGGACGGATAGTCGACGCCGGTGAAGTTCGGCGAGAAGTACTGGCTCACCTCCTTCAGCTTCGTCAGGGCGTTGACGAAGCGCGGGTCGGTGAAGTTCGCCTTGCCGGAGACGATGTCCTCCTCGAACTGCTTGCCGAGCATGGAGGACAGGAGGCCGCCGACGATGGTCTCGTTCTGCCACGCGGTCGCGGTGCCGTTGGCGAAGGGGCTGATGTTCTTCGCCTTCAGGGCCTGGGCGACGCTCATCAACTCGTCCCAGGTCTTCGGCGGGTTGAGGCCGTTATCCTTGAAGATCTTCTTGTTGTAGACTACGAGCTGGGTCTGCATCGCGAAGGGAACCGCATAGACCTTGCCGTCCGATCGCAGGGTCTCGGCCGCAAGGGCGGCCTCCGGGAAGTTCGCGATCTCCGGCACGTTCTGCTTGTCGAGCGCCAGCAGGTAGCCCGGCGTCGCGATCGTCTCGAGGTTGCCGTAGGCGCGGACCTGGATCACGTCCGGGCCGCGGCCGGCGGCAAGCGCCGTGGAGAGAATCGTCTGGTAGTTCTCGGGCGCGTAGGTCTCGAACTTGACCGAGATCTCAGGCTCCTTCTCCTGAAACTTCTTGATGATCTCGTTGTAGAAGGCCTTGTCTTCCTGGCGCCAGCTCCAGAAGGTCAGCTCGGTCTTGGCCATTGCGGCGCCGGCCGAGAGCAGGTAGCCGCCAGCAGCGGCGCCGAGCAGAAGTCGTCTCGTCAGTTTCATCTTGAGTTCCCTCATCGTTGAAGTCCTTCCTCCCACCGCAGGGCCTCCGTTCGGGCCTGCCCTGCGGAATTCCGTCAATCGTGTTCGGGCGCCACCACGAGGACCGTGGCGTCGTCGTGGATCTTGACCCTCGGGTAGCGTCCCGCCCGCGTGTCCTCGCGCTCACGCCAGCGCAGCTCCTGCATGAGACGTTCCCCCTCCCCGGCCGACAGGCTGGCATGGAGCGAGGCATCCGAATAGGCGGCGAACACGTCCACGAGCCGCATGAAGCCGTCCGTCGCCAGCACCACCGGCTGCCCGGGCGCGATCGCGGCCTCGAAGCGCAATTGGCGGCCGGCCCAGGGGCGGCGCGGGTTCACCACCCAGTACCCTTCCGGATGGTTCAGCCTGGTCCGGTTCTCCTGGATCTGCCGCCTCACCGCCTCCGGCATAGCGCCGGGCTCGCGGCTCGCGCCTTCGAGGACAGCCAGGGTCCGGCGCTCGAAGGGCTTGGAGCGCTCGTCCGTCCACCGGACGATGCCGCTCTCGGTCGGCACCAGGGCGACCACATCGCCCAGGAAATGCCCTTCGAGGCGCAGCAGCCCGTCCCCCGCTCGGCCGTGGAGGCGGAGGAAGCCGAGGCAGGCCGAGGGGGCGTGTTCGTCGCCGGGCATTTCCGCATGGGCGGTCTCGGCCTCGAAGGCGCCACGGACGCTGTGCTCGAGGTGGTCGAGATGCTCCGACCCGCCGTTCGAGGCGAGCTGCGTCAACCTCTCGTCGATCGCCCCGGCGAGCCATGCCGCATCGGAGCCGCCCGAGGTCAACTTGCGGTCCGAGACCCCGGTCGCTCCGTCGATGATCCAAGCCGCGTGGCCGTGCAATCCCGCCCCGTCCTCGTTGACGTGGGTTCCGGGCACGGATTGCCGATGCAGCAATCGGAAGCGGGAATGGAGGCCAGTCTGGTTCACGCCATAACTGGTCTCATATTGGTCGCCCTCTGTCCATACTGGTCTTAAGGGCTTTTCACATCCTGATCGGTGGGCCGGATCCAGGCCTAGAACGGCAGGCCGGTGTAGTTCTCCGCCAGGGACCGGGATGCCGCCTCGGAACTGACCAGATAGTCGAACTCCGTCCGCTGCATCCGCCGTCCGAAGGCATCCGTGTCCGGGAAGGTATGAAGGATCGAGGTCATCCACCACGAAAAGCGCTCCGCCTTCCACACGCGCGCCAGGGCCTTGGTCGAATAGGCATCGATCCCGGCCGGGGAGCGCTCGCCGTAATACTCGATCAGGGCATCCGCCAGATAGCGCACGTCGCTCGCCGCAAGATTCAGGCCCTTGGCGCCGGTCGGCGGCACGATATGGGCGGCGTCGCCCGCGAGGAACAGGCGCCCGAAGCGCAGGGGCTCGGCGACGAAGCTCCTCAAGGGCGCGATGGACTTCTCGATCGAGGGGCCGGTCAGCAGCCTCTCGGCCGTCTCTTTGTTCAAGCGGCTGCGGAGTTCGTCCCAGAAACGCTCGTCGGACCAGTCCTCGACCCGCTCGCCTGCCGGAACCTGAACATAGTAGCGGCTGCGGGTCTCGGAGCGCATGGAGCAGAGGGCGAAGCCGCGGCTGTGATGGGCATAGATCAGTTCCTCCGCCACAGGCGGCCGGTCCACCAGGATCCCGAGCCAGCCGAAGGGGTAGACCCGCTCGAAGGTCTTCACCGCACCTTCCGGCACGCTGGCGCGGGAGACGCCGTGATAGCCGTCGCAGCCGGCGATGAAGTCGCAGGCGATCTCGTGCTCCACCCCGTCCTTGCGGTAGCGCACCCGCGGGGCCTCGCCGTCGAAATCGTGGAGCGAGACGTCCTCGGCCTCGTAGACGGTCGCCGCCCCGGAGGCGTCGCGGGCCTGCATTAGGTCCCGCGTGACCTCGGTCTGTCCGTAGACCATGACGGTCCGGCCGACCAGCTTGCGGAAGTCGAAGCGATGCGTGTCGCCGTCGAACGAGAGCTCGACCCCGTCATGGACGAGACCTTCCGCATGCATGCGCTCGCTGACGCCTGCCCGTTCCAGGAGTTCGACCGTGCCCTGTTCGAGGACGCCGGCCCGGATGCGGCCCAGCACGTAGTCCTGGCTGCGGCGTTCCAGAATGACCGTCTCGATGCCCTCGTTCTCGAGCAGCCGCCCCAGGAGAAGTCCGGCCGGCCCGGCGCCGATGATGACAACCTTGGTGCGCATTGTGACGTTCCTCCAGACGGGCGGCTTCGGCCGCCTCTCACAAGAACGGACAATGGGTGCGGATCGGTCCGCGGCCAATGGACAAAGCAGGCAAAGGATAGGACAATTCGAACATCCCAAGCCACACGATCAGAAGACCCGGCCGCCGCATGGAAACGATCCCAACCTATTCCCTTTATGGAGAATTCAAGGATGGCGCGCGGACCGACTGGGTTCATTGCGAGACGATCCAGTCGCGCAGCCGCTTGTACAATTACGAGATCCAGCCGCACCGGCACGAGAACCTGTTCCAGATCCTCCACCTCGGGAGCGGCAAGGCGGACATCGTCGTCGACGGCCAGCATGGCCATCTCGAAGGCCCGAGCCTGATCACGCTGCCGCCGATGGTGGTGCACGGCTACTCCTTCCGGCCTGACGTGGAAGGGACCGTGCTGACCCTGTTTCAGGACCGCCTGCCGGCGATCCTCCAGGCAGCCGGGGACATCGAGAGCACCTTCCGGCAGGTGCAGTACGTGCCGTTGGCGGGGCACGACGGCATCGCCCAGGCGATCGCGGACGACATCGCCAGCATCGCGGCGGAGTTCGGGACGCGGGAGTCGGGACGGCTCGGAGTCATTGAGGCCCGCCTCGCCCTCGTCCTCATCGCGATCCACCGGCTCAAGCGCCTGCCCGTCGCCTCGACACAGGGCGCGCGTGACAGGGCGCGCCATCACGCCATGCGGTTCCGCCAGTTGGTCGATCAGGACTACCGCAGCCACAAGCCGGTCGAGGCCTATGCCCGCCGCCTCGGCCTTACGCCGGCCCATCTCAACCGCATCTGCCGCGAGCAGCTCGGCGACACGGCGCTCGGAGTGATCCACGAGCGTCTCGTCCTCGAGGCGAAACGCTATCTCACCTTCACGTCCTTCAGCGCGAAGGAGATCGCGCTCGCCCTCGCGTTCGAGGATCCGTCCTACTTCGCGCGCTTCTTCAAGAACAAGACGGGCCTGTCGCCGCTTGGATTCCGGGCGCTCCAGCGCGGCCCATCCGCCTGAACCGCGGGAAGGTCCCGACGTTCTCCCGGAAAGGAGACATCCATGGCCGACACCGAGCGGAAGAACCCGGGCGACGAGGACGTGCGCGGCACGAAGCAGACGGGGGAAGACATCTGCCCGACCTGCAACGGCTCCGGCGAGATCGGGCACAACGCCTGTCCGGATTGCGGCGGCAGCGGCCGCATCACTGTGATTGTGGGCGATGCCTGACGGGTGTCGCTACGTCATCGAGGATTGGAAGGTCAGCTTTCCGATCAGATCCTGCGCCAGCCTCAGCCCGGCGCCTGTGGTCACCGCCATCTGCGGCAGCACGAGCCATTCGAGGGTCCAGGCGGCCCCCGAGCGCTCGTTCTCGTGGACGAGCGCCTGGTGCAGGGTTCCGAGGAGGCCGGCATTGAACCGGGCGAGCGTCACCAGCACCTCGGCCGGGACCGGGTTCGACTTGTGCGGCATCGCCGAGGAGCCGCCGCCGGTGGCAAGCCGCACCTCGCCGACCTCGTTCTGCGCCATTAGGGCGACGTCCTGACCG
The DNA here is from genome assembly GCA_023426505.1 of Pseudomonadota bacterium. Taxonomy (GTDB): domain Bacteria; phylum Pseudomonadota; class Alphaproteobacteria; order Rhizobiales; family Beijerinckiaceae; genus Microvirga. Next base: position 12,847 of record JAFAAP010000058.1, on the reverse strand, counting down.
ATCTTGCCGAGGGTGCCGGACAGGAGCGATAGCCAGGAGCCGAACTCGCCGATCCGGTCGCGCTGGGAGTGCCATTGCGGCGCATAAGCCAACCCAAGGCGTTCAGCCATGAGGTCGGCGACGGCGTCGCCATGCCCCTTCAGCTCCGCTCGGGTGCCGACCGGTCCGCCGAGCTGGACCGCAAGGAGCCTCGGCGAAAGCTCCGAGAGCGCCTCCTTGTGCCTCTCCAGCGGCTGAAGCCATGTGTCGATCTTGTCGGCGGCCGTGAAGGGCAGCGCCTGCTGCATCCGGGTATGGGCCATGAGCCGCACGGCGCCGTCGCGGGCCTTCAAGGCATGAAGGGTCTGGAGCAATCCGTCGAGGCGGCGAAGATAGATGGCCACCGCTCCCTTCAGGCGCAGGACCAACGCGGTGTCGATCACATCCTGGCTCGTCGCCCCGAGATGAACCGCCTTGACGTGGGGTTCTCCCACCGCCCCGCGCAGCTGCTTGACGAATTCCGGCACCACGACGCCGTCCTGTTCGAGCCCTCGGGCGAGCCGCTCCCAGTCCGGCTTGAAGGTGCGGCAGGCCTGCGCAACGGCACCCAGGGCGTCCCTGTCGATGAGGCCGACATCGGCTTCGGCGATGGCGAGCGCCTCCTCCACCTGCAGCATGGCGAAGAGTTCGGCCTCCCTGGTGAAGAAGCCGCCGATCTCCTCATCTCCGGTGAGGGAGGCGAGGAGCGTGGAGGATGGTGCCGGCATCGTCATGGCGGGAGCTTAGACGGCCTCGAGGGCGATGGAAATGCCCTGGCCGACGCCGACGCACATGGTCGCGAGCGCCCGCTTCTTGCCGGTGAGCCTGAGCTCCAGGGCGGCCGTGCCGGTGATGCGCGCGCCAGACATGCCGAGCGGGTGGCCGAGCGCGATGGCGCCGCCGTTCGGGTTCACGTGCGGCGCATCCTCCGGAATGCCGAGCTGGCGCAGCACCGCGATGCCCTGGCTGGCAAAGGCCTCGTTGAGCTCGACCACGTCGAAGTCGGTCGGCTTCAGGCCGAGCCGGGCGCAGAGCTTCTTGGTCGAGGGCGCGGGCCCAATGCCCATGATGCGCGGCGGCACCCCGGCGGTGGCGCCGCCGACCACGCGGGCGATCGGCTCGAGGCCATACTTCCGCACCGCCTCCTCCGACGCGATGATCAGCGCCGCGGCGCCGTCGTTCACGCCCGATGCGTTGCCGGCCGTCACGGTGCCGTCCTTGCGGAACGGGGTCGAGAGCTTGGCGAGGCCCTCGATCGTCGTGTCGCCGCGCGGATGCTCGTCCTTGTCGATCACGATCGGGTCGCCCTTTCGGCGCGGGATCGTCACCGGCACGATTTCCTTGGCGAGCCGCCCGTTCTCCTGCGCGGCCGCGGCTTTCTTCTGCGAACGCAGTGCAAAGGCATCCTGGTCGGCGCGCGAGATCTGGAAGTCCTCGGCCACGTTCTCGCCGGTCTCCGGCATCGAGTCGACGCCGTACTGGCTCTTCATCAGTGGATTGACGAAGCGCCAGCCGATGGTGGTGTCATGGATCTCCGCGGCGCGGGAGAAGGCGGCATCGGCCTTCGGCATCACGAAGGGCGCGCGCGACATGGACTCGACGCCGCCCGCGATCATCAGCTCCGCCTCGCCGGCCTTGATGGCGCGCGCGGCCGTGATGACCGCATCCATACCCGAACCGCAGAGGCGGTTCATGGTCGTGCCGGGGACGGAGCCCGGCAGTCCCGCCAGGAGCAGCGCCATGCGGGCGACGTTGCGGTTGTCCTCGCCGGCTTGGTTGGCGCAGCCATAGATCACGTCGTCGACCGCCCCGAAATCGACGTTCGGGTGACGTTCCATGAGGGCTTTCAACGGGACCGCCCCAAGATCGTCCGCGCGGACGCCCGAAAGCGATCCGGCATAGCGGCCGATGGGAGTGCGCACATAGGCGCAGATGTAAGCCTCGCGCATGATCATGCTCCCTTCTTGCCGCCGTGGGCCTTTTCGGTGCGCGCCTGGAGGTCGCGCAGGGTCTTGAGCTCGAGCTCGGTCGGCGGCGGCGTCTCCTCGACATTGCCGGCGAAGCGCACCTTCCAGCCGCAGGTCTCCTGCACCTGCTCGCGGGTCACGCCCGGATGCATCGACACGACGGTGAACTCCTTCGTGACCGGATCGGGCTTCCAGACCGCGAGGTCCGTGATGAGCAGCGTCGGGCCCTTCGTGGTAATGCCGAGGCGCTCACGGTCGTTGCCGCCTTCGCCATGGCCGAAGGAGGTGAAGAAGTCGATCTTCTCCACCATGCCGCGAGTCGACTGCTTCATGGTGATGTAGACCTCCTGGCACGAGGTCGCGATCTCCGGCGCGCCGCCGCCGCCTGGCAGGCGCACTTTCGGCTTGTTGTAGTCGCCGATCACGGTGGTGTTGATGTTGCCGAAGCGGTCGAGCTGCGCGGCGCCGAGGAACCCAATGGAGATGCGTCCTCCCTGGAGCCAGTAGCGGAACATCTCCGGCACTGACACCGTCGTCACCGCCGTCTCGCAGAGCTCGCCGTCGCCGATTGACAGGGGCAGTACGTCGGGCGCGGTGCCGATGGTGCCGCTTTCGTAGATGAGGGTGATGTCAGGCGCATGGGTGAGACGCGCCACGTTGCAGGCAGCCGACGGCGCGCCGATGCCGACGAAGCACACGTCCTCATTCGACAGCGCGCGCGCGGCCGCGATGGTCATCATCTCGGTGGGAGTAAAGTCGGGCATCTGGCTGTCTCACAATCCCTTGACGCGTGCCGCGAAGGCCTCGGGGCCCACGGCGAGCACGTTGTCTTTCATCCACTGCGTGAACAGGTCGCGATCGGCGGAGATCTTGTCCCATTCGAGATAGGCCGCATTGTCGCGGTCGTAATAGCCATGCGTGTAGGACGGATGCGCTCCGCCCGGCACCTGCACGATCGACGTGATCGTCCAGTGCGGCAGCACACAGAGGTTCGGATGCAGCCCCTCGAAATCGTCGACGATCTCCTCGACCGTGACGATGGCGCGCTGGGCGGCGAGCACCGCCTCCTTCTGCACCCCGATGATGCCCTCGACCAGGACGTCGCCGCGCCGGTTTGCCTTCTGGGCATGGATGAAGGTCACGTCCGGCCGGTGAGCCGGCACGGCCGCAAGCTCCTCGCCGGTGAATGGGCAGGTCACGCTCTGGATCGCCGGGTTGACCTCCTTGAGTCCGGCTCCGCGATAGCCGCGGAACACCGCGCAGGGAAGCCCCGCGGCGCCCGCCTCGTAGGCGTTCGCCATGGCGGCGTGGCTGTGCTCGACCGTTTCGATGGCGCGCGGCCAGCCGTTCTCGATGGCGTCGCGCATGCGGCGCAGGAGACCGACGCCGGGATTGCCCGCATAGGAGAAGATCACCTTCTTGGCGAGGCCCATGCCGATCATCTGGTCGTAGATGATGTCCGGCGTCATGCGGATCAGGGTCAGGTCCTTGCGGCCCTGGCGGATGACCTCGTGGGCGGCGGCATGTGGGATGAGATGGGTGAACCCTTCGAACGCGACGGTATCGCCGTCGCGCAGGTTCTCGGCGACAGCCTCCTTGAGGCTCTGGAACTTGGCCATTTTCGGTTTTCAGCTCACGATCAGATGTCGAAGAACACGGTTTCCTTCTCACCCTGAAGATGGATGTCGAAGGTGTAGGTCGGCAGGCCGTTCTCCACGCCGCGCGTGGCGACGAGCGTCGGGATGCGCGCCTTGTGGGCGATGCGCGCGAGGACCGGGCACTCGGCGTTCGCCGCTTCCTCGTCGCTGAAGTACATGCGCGTATGGAGGCCGATATTGATGCCGCGCGCCACGATCCAAAACGTGATGTGCGGCGCCATCAGGCGCCCGTCCTTGTAGGGAACGCGTCCCGGCTTGATCGTCTCGAACCTGTACTCGCCCGTAACTCCGTCGGCAGGCTGGCGGCCCCAGCCGGCGAAGTTCGGGTCGGCGCGCCCGCGTCGCTCCTGCGGGCTGTTGTAGAAGCCCTCCGCGTCCGCCTGCCAGATCTCGATGAGAGCATCCTTCAGCGGATCGCCGGCGCCGTCGTAGACATGCCCCTTGATGATGATCCGCTCGCCCTTCGTCTCGGGCCCGACCAGCACGAGGCCTAGATCCTCCTTCCAGACGCCGGTGATCTCGACCCAGTTCGGGGTCGTGCCGATATGGACGTACGGGCCCGCGGTCTGGGAGGGTGATTCCTTCAAAAATCCGAGCTTCTGAACCATCAATTCCCCTCCATCCGGTTCTCGAACATGGTCGAACGACGCCCGCGCAGGACGATGTCGAACTTGTAGGCGAGCGCATCCATCGGCAGCGTATTGTTGCGGTCGAGCGCCGCGACGAGCTGCTCGATGGCGGCCCGGTCGGGGATCGTCGAGACGATCGGGCACTGCCAGATCATCGGATCGCCCTCGAAGTACATTTGCGTGATCAGCCGCTGCGCGAAGGCATGGCCGAAGATCGAGAAGTGGATATGCGCGGGGCGCCAGTCGTTGACGCCGTTCGGCCACGGATAGGCGCCCGGCTTGATCGTGCGGAACCAGTAACGCCCCTCCTCGTCCGTGATCGTGCGGCCGCAGCCGCCGAAATTCGGATCGATGGGAGCGAGGTACGTTTCCTTCTTGTGCCGGTAGCGACCGCCCGCATTGGCCTGCCAGAACTCGACCAGCGCGCCGGGAACGGGCCGGGCATTCTCGTCCAGCACGCGGCCATAGACGATGATGCGCTGGCCGATCGGTTCACCGGTTTGGACGTAGTTCCGGATCAGGTCGTTGTCGAGCGGCCCGAGCTTGTCGTGGCCGAAGACTGGCCCGGTCATCTCCGAGATGGTGTTCTCGAGCGACAGCAGCGCCTGCTGCGGCGAGCGCAGCACCGACGTCTTGTACTGCGGCGTGAAGGCCGGCGGATGCCAGTCCCGGTCACGCTGAAAGAAAGGTCCTTGATCCACCATGTCTGCCATCCCGTCGAAATGCGCCGATGCCTCAGCGCGGTTCGGTTTGTCCCTGTGACGTGCCTGCCGTCGTCTCCATCTCCGCGAAGGCCTTCTTGACGATCTTGAAGGCGTGGTTGGCCGCGGGAACGCCCGCATAGACCGCCACATGGAGAAGCGCCTCCTTGATGTCTTCCCTGGTCGCGCCGGTGTTGCGCGTCGCGCGCACGTGCATGGCGACCTCCTCGTCCTGGCCGAGCGCCGCGAGCAGCGCAATGGTCACGATCGAACGCTCCCGCTTGGTGAAGCCCGGACGCGACCACACCGAACCCCAGGCCCCTTCGGTAATGAAGGTCTGGAAGTCCTCATCGAATGCGGTCATCTGGGCCGTCGCCCGGTCCACGTGCGCGTCGCCGAGAACCTGGCGGCGGACCGCCATGCCGGCCTTGTAGCGTTCGCTCTTGTCCGTTTCAGCCACGTCCAGCCTCCCGAAGATGGCGCTCGATCAGGTCGATCAACGCCGCAGGTTGTTCGATGCAGGGAATGTGTCCCGCATCGCGGATGATCTCGAAGCGCGCATCGGGAATGAGATCGGCGGTGGTCCGTACCAGATCCGGCGGCGTGGAACCGTCCTGATCGCCGACCACGCAGAGCGTCGGCGCCTTGATCCTGCCCGCATCGGCCGTCAGATCGGCATCCCGGATCGACGCGCAGGTCCCCGCATACCCATGGGCTGGCGTACGGACCAACATGTTCTTCCAGCCAGTGAAGTCCTCGTCGCGCGTCTCGCGGAACGCCGGCGTGAACCATCGGTCCAGGATGCGGTCAGCGATCGACCCAATTCCGGCGCGTTCGACGGCGCCAATGCGCTCGCTCCACATCTCCGGCGTTCCGATCTTGGCGCCGGTGTCGCAGAGAACGAGCGCCTCGATGCGGTCGGGCGTGCGCACGGCGAGCCGCTGGGCGATCATGCCGCCGACGGAGAGCCCAACGAGGGTGGCGCTCCTCACGCCGAGGCGGTCGAGCAGCGCCAGCAGATCGTCTGCATGATCGTCGATGGTGTAGGGCGACGGGGGGGCATCCGACAGGCCGTGGCCGCGCTTGTCGTAGAGCACGATCCGGAAGCGGTCGGCGAAGGCCGGGACCACCTCCTGCCAGATGCGCATGTCGCTTCCGAGCGAATTCAGGAACACCAGGGTCGGACCGGCCGCGCGGCCCGTGACCTGGTAGTGGAGGACGATGCCGTTTGCGCGGGTAAATGCCATGGTGTCTCTCAGTGCAGGGAGCCGACGCCGATATAGCGCTCGACCAGTTCGTGGTCGGACCGCAGGGTCTCGCTGGTGCCCTGCCAGACGATGCGCCCGCGCTCCAGGATCATGACGGAATCGGCGAAGTCGAGGGCGCTTTCGAGGCGCTGCTCGACGAGCAGGATCGTCATTTCGCCGCTTGCCGCGAGGCGCGAGAAGGCTGCCATCAGCTCGTCGCAGATCACGGGCGCCAGACCCTCGAGCGGTTCGTCGAGGAGGAGCACGGAGGGCCGACCCAGGATGGTGCGGGCCGTCGAGAGCATCTGCTGCTCGCCGCCCGAGAGCTGCCAGCCGAGATTGCGCCGCCGCTCCTTCAGGCGCGGGAACATCTCGTAGGCCTCCTCGATCACGCTGCGCGGCCGGCCCTTGATGCCGACGAGGAGGTTTTCCTCAACGGTGAGCGAGCGGAAGATGTCGCGCGTCTGCGGCACCAGGCCGATGCCTCTCATGGCCCGCTCGGAGCTCTTCGCGGAGGCGACGTCGCTGCCGTCGACCCGGATCTCGCCGCCATAGCGGCGGGTCATGCCCATCAGGCTCGCCAGAAGCGTCGTCTTACCCATGCCGTTGCGGCCGAGGATCGACAGGCGCGAGCCTGCCGGAACGGAGAACGAGAGATCCTCCAGGACAACAGTCGGGCCGTAGCCGGCACTCAGGCCGCGGACCTCAAGCGACGCTGCGGGCATTGGCATAGCTCCCCAGATAGGCTTCCCGGACCTTCGGATCGGCTGCCACTTCGGACGGCAACCCCTCGAAGATGATCTCGCCCGCCGCCAGCACGACGACGCGCTTGGCGAAGCGGAAGACGAGATCCATGTCGTGCTCGATCATCAGCACCGCGAGGCTCGGCGGCAACCGCTCCAGCGCGTGCTCGATGCGCGGGGTATCGCTCGACGGCACGCCCGCCGCCGGCTCGTCGAGGAGCAGCACCTTCGGCCGCAGAGCGAGCGCGATGGCGATTTCCAGCAGCCGCTGCTGACCGTAGGCGATCTCGCGGACCTTCCGGCGCGCGACCTCGATCAGACCCAGGGTTGCGAGAATGCTCTCGACCTCGCCCGAAACCTCCGAGTTGCCGTGGAACCGGCCGAGGATGCGGGACGCCTTGCCCTCCCGCTGCAGCACGGTCAGGGTCACGTGCTCCTCGGGCGTCATGTCGGAGAACAGGCGCGTCACCTGGAAGGTGCGCACCAGCCCCTTCCGCACGCGGCGCACCGCACCGAGACCCGTCACGTCCTCCCCGTTGAGGATCACGCGCCCGGCGCTCGGGGCAAGCTGCCCTGTCACGAGGTTGACGAAGGTGGTCTTGCCGGCGCCGTTGGGGCCGATCAGGGCCAGCCGCTCGCCCTCCGGCATAGCCAGCGAGATGTTGCGGCTGACCGCAAGTCCGCCGAACGATTTCGTGAGGCCTTCGACCCGGAAGAGATCGCTCATCACTTCCCTCCCCGGTTCCGGCTGCGCGACGGCAGGATGGCGTCCGCGATGCTGCTGAGCCCGCCCGGCAGGGCCAACACGACGGCGATCAGAAGCGCGCCGACCATGGTCATCCAGTGGAACGGGTTGATGGCGGATACGACGTGCTCGAAGCCCATGAAGATCACCGTGCCGATCAGCGCTCCGTAGAGGCTCCCCAGCCCGCCGAGCACCAGCATCACGAGAGCATTGGCGGACAGCTCGAAGCTGACGCTGTCGAGGCCGACGACCTGCGTCGAGATCGCCGCGAGCGCGCCGCCCATCCCGGCCACCGCTCCAGAGATGACGAACATCTTCAGGAGCACCGGAAACACGAAGGCTCCCATGGCGCCGATGCGGACCGGATCCTCCTTGATGCCGCGGCAGAGCATGCCGAACGGCGAGGCCACGACGAATTTCAGGACGACGAAGACGACAACCAGCAGGGCAAGACCGAACAGGTAGGCGGTCTGGCCCCAGAGGTCGAACTCGAACATGCCGAAGAGCGGGCTCAGCATCAGGCCGGCAAGGCCGTCGCTGCCGCCCGTATAGGCGGAGGCCTTGTTGGCGACCTCGTGGAAGAGCTGCACGATGGCGATGGAGAGGACGAGCTGGGCGAGGCCGTGGGCGCGCAGCATGATCGTGCCCATCAGAAGCCCCGCCGCCGCGCCGGCGATCGCACCGATCAGGATCAGCGTCAGGGGCTCCGTGACGCCGTTCACGCAGGCGATGCCCGCCGCATAGGCGCCGGCTCCGAACAGCGCCGCCTGGCCGAGCGTCGCGACGCCGCAATAGCCCGTGATCAGATCGATCGAGAGAACGAGCAGCGCCACCGCGATGACCCGGGTGAGCAGCGCGAGGTTGTCCGGGAACAGGAAGTAGCCGGCGATCCCCACGGCGACGATCGCCGCGATCCCGATGGCGTCGCGCAGGAACCGGGAGCCCAAGGAGGGAGCGGCAGCGAGCTTTTCGGGCGAGACCAGGGTCTGCATCACTGAGCCTTTCCGAAGAAGCCGCGCGGGAAGACGCACACGATCGCGATGACGGCCGCGTAGAAGAAGAAGTTGCCGAAATCAGGCATCAGGTAGCGCCCTGTCGTGTCCACGGCGCCGAGGACCAAGCAGGCGATCACGGCGCCCAGGATCGAGCCGGCGCCGCCGACGGAGACCACGACCAGGAAGGTCACCATGTAGCGCAATGCGTAATAGGGCTCGATCGGCAGGAATTCGGCCCCGACCACCCCGCCGAAGGCCGCAAGGCCGATCGCGAGCGCGAAGCTCACGGCATAGACGACCTGCGTCTTCACTCCGAGGGCGTCGGCCATGGCGGCGTTGTCGACGGTGGCCCGGAGCTTGATGCCGAAGGCGGTTCGCTCGATCACGTACCAGAGGCCGGCCGCGACCACGAGGCCGCAGGCCATCACGAAAAGCCGGTGCGCCGCAATCGTTCGGAAGCCGACATCGACCGGCTGAGCGAGGCCGGACGGCAGCGGGATCGTCTTGAGGGTCGGGCCGAAGAAATAGTTGGTGATGCCGATGACGCAGAAGGTGATGCCGATGGTCATCAGCACCTGCGTCAGCTCGGAGCTGCCATAGATGCGGCGGAAGAGAAATCGCTCCAGCGGGATCGACAGGATGATCGTTCCGATCACCGCCAGGATGACCGCGAATCCGTAACCCCAACCGAGATCTCGCGCCACGTAGGAGGCGATGTAGCCCGCGATCATCGCGAAGGCGCCGTGCGCGAGGTTGACCACGCGCATGAGGCCCATGGTGAGAGACAGGCCGATGCAGATGATGAAGAGCGCCATGCCGTAGGCAAAGGCGTCGATCCCGATGCTGAGGATGGTCTGCATGTGAACGTCCCGTCGGCCCGAAGGCCGGAGATAGGATCGAAGGCGCGGCCCGGAGACCGCGCCCATTGGCCTGATGAGGTCGAGCGCCTTACTGCGAGGCGAGACCAGGATCCTTCTGGTTGGCGAAGGTCTCGATCTCCTTGTTGATGAGCTTGCCGTCGGAGCCCTTCACGACCTCGCGGAGATAGATGTTCTCGGTGATGTGGCGCGTGTCGGCGTCGATGCTCACCGGGCCGCGCGGGCTGGTCCAGGAGAGGCCCTTCACGGCGTCCACGGCCTTCTGAGCATCCTGCTTGCCGTCGGTCGCCTCGATCATCTTGTAGATGACGTGCATGCCGTCATAGGCGCCGACCGCCGGGAAGGAGAGCTGGTCCGCACCGCCGACGGCCTTCGTGGCCGCCTCGACGAAGCGCTTGTTCTCGGGCGACTCGTGCGACACGGCGTAGTGGAACGTGGTAAGCAGGCCGAGCGCGCCGTCGCCGAGCGCCGGCAGGTCGGATTCCTGCGTCAGGTCGCCGGGCGCGAAGAACTTGATGCCGGCCTGCTTCAGGCCCGTCTCGTTGTAGGCCTTCACGAAGCCCAGCGTCGTCGGCCCGGACGGCAGGAACGCGAAGACCGCCTCGGCGCCGGAATCGCGCACGCGCTGCATGATCGGGCTGAAATCGTTGGTGTTGAGCGGCATGCGGATGGCTTCGACCACCTGCCCGCCGGCCGCCTCGAAGGCCTTCTTGAAGGCGACCTCCGCGTCGACGCCGGGGCCGTAGTCGCTCACGGCGCTGACAACCTTCTTGACGCCCCGGTCGACGGCGATCTTGCCGAGCGGCGTCGTGGTCTGCGCGGTCGTGAACGAGGTCCGCACCACCAGCGGCGACTGGGTCATGATGGCAGAGGTCGCGGCGTTGAAGATCACGAGCGGCGCGTTCGCCTGCTTGAGGAGCGGCGTGATCGCGAGCGCGTCCGGCGTGAAGTAGACGCCGCCGAGATACTGGACCTTGTCCTTGACGATCAGTTCCTGGGCCAACGCGCGGGACTGGGCCGGGTTGGCAGCCGGCAGGTCGCGGTAGATGACCTCGACGTCATGGCCCTTCACGCTCTTGCCGTTGAGCGCCATATAGGCCTCGACGCCAGCCTGGAAGTTCTTGCCCTGCAAGGCGAAAGGCCCGGAGAAGGGACCGATGATGCCGACCTTGATGGTGTCGGCAGATGCGGACACCGATCCGGCGATCAGGGCGCCGACGGTGGCGCAAAGAAGCTTCTTCACAGATGACATTCTCGTCCCTCCCTGGAGCCGCCCCGATCTCGTTCTGCAGGATCTGCGGTCTCGGACTCTGGCACACACAACTTGTTCGCATTACGAACATTGATTACCATTGCGAACATGAAGTACAAATCCCGGGCCGGTGTCAAGGCCACGAAAGGCTACCGCGCCAAATGCCTCAGGAGCTTCCATGACGAATACGGAGATGGACGAGGCGGCCGTAGGCGATCGCGATTTCGTCGCGAGCCTGGAGAAGGGCCTCGCAGTCATCGAGGCCTTCGACGCCAGCCGCCCCCGCCTCACCTTGACCGAGGTCGCAAAGCTCACCGGGATCACGCGAGCCGGGGCGCGCCGCTACCTGCGCACCCTCACGAAGCTGAACTATGCCAATTTCGACGGGCGCTACTTCAGCCTCAATCCACGGATCCTGCGGCTGGGCTATGCCTACCTGGCCTCGACCTCCCACTCCATCCGCCTTCAGCCCTTCCTGGAGCGGATCTCGGAACAAACGGGAGAATCGAGTTCGGCCGCCATGCTGGATGGGGACGACATCGTCTACATCGCCCGTTCCGCGACACGCCACATCATGTCGATTGGGCTCGGCGTCGGGAGCCGGCTGCCGGCCTATTGCACGTCGCTCGGGCGGGCGATCCTCGCGTTTCAGCCGGAGCCGGAGATCGAAGCCTACCTGCAGCGGGTCCAGCTGGAGCCGCGGACGCCCAAGACCATCACGAACCAGGACCAGTTCCGTGCAGCCCTCCAGGCTGTCCGCGCCCAGGGCTACTCGGTCGTCGACGAGGAGCTCGAATACGGGCTGCGCTCGATCGCCGTGCCGCTCGTCCAGAAGGACGGAGCCGTGACGATCGCCCTGAACATCAGCGCCCAAGCCGCTCGGGCCACCGTAGCCGAGATGGAGGAGCGGCTCCTCCCGGCGCTGTGCGAGGCGAGCGAGGCTCTCCGCTACACGTTCTAGGGACGATCCGGACTTCTGCGACAATCCTTCATGAGGCTCCGGACGGGGAAGGCCTTACATCAGGTGCATCCTTCGCTTTCGAAAACCGACGGTAGACGTTAAAGCCCCCTCATGAACTACATCGTCCTCGACCTGGAAACCGCCAACCCGGACTGCGCCTCCATCTGCCAGATCGGCATCGTGCAGGTCGAGAACGGCGAGACGGTCGGCACCGCCTCCTACCTGATCGACCCGGAGGACCGATTCGACCACTGGAACATCAAGGTCCACGGCATCCGTCCCGAGCATGTGGCCGGCCGGCCGACCTTTCCGGACCTCCTGCCTGAGATCGCAGGCCTGATCGAAGGGCGGATCGTCGTGACCCACGGCTCGTTCGACCGCATCGCCATCGCCAAGGCCTGCCAGAAATACGGCCTTGCCTCCGTGGAAGCCCGCTGGCTCGACAACCAGACCGTGGTGCGCCGGACCTGGCCGCAATTCTCCCGGCGCGGCTATTCGCTCGGAAACCTCGCGGCCCATTTCGATATCGCGTTCCAGCACCACGACGCGCTTGAGGACGCCATCGCGACGGCAGACATCTTCCGACGTGCGCTGACCGAGAGCGGCCGCACCGCAAGCGAATGGGCGTCGGGCGTCTCCCGTCAGCCGGGCTCGGCCGCTCCCATCCTGGTGCAGGGGGTGAGCGGGGGTCCTTTCTCGGGCCGGACAATCGTGTTCACGGGCCGCATGCAGGTCGCGCGCAAGGAAGCCGCCCGCCGTGCGGCAGAACTTGGCTTCACGGTCGCGGGCGCCGTTTCACCGGCGACGACCTATCTCTGCGTGGGCGGGAATGGAGCCGGCGCCGCCACGAGTTCCAAGGGGCGCGAGGCGGAGCGGTTGAGATCGGGCGGCCATCAGGTCTCGATCATCACCGAGGACGAGTTCTGGCAGCTTCTGTCCCGATGAGCGCGGGAAGCGAGCCTGAGGCCCTCATCTACACCGACGGCGCCTGCATCGGCAGCGGCGGCTCCTGTCCCGGCGGTTACGCCGCCCTGCACCTAAACAGTCACATAA
>JAFAAP010000300.1 GCA_023426505.1 Pseudomonadota bacterium | reverse complement strand
ATTACGGAGTGCTTTTTTGTGCGTGAGGCTCACCGGAAGAAAATATATTTGACCAAGGCCATTACAGCGAGAACCACCAGCACCAGCACCAAGACGTGGCTAATGCCCATCCCCCACATCATGCCATTTCCCATCATCATAGACGCGTCTCCTTCGGCGTCCTGATCATCTAGTGATAAAGGGACTTCCGCGAATTACGCGGCGTCAGCGGATGCAGCCTCAACCACCTGCAGCGTGACCATCTGCCGGATGACGTTGATGACGGTCTCAGGCAGGTAAGGCTTGGTGAGAAAGGCAACCGTCTCCGATAGGTCGTCAGGGCCAGGACGCTGCCGCCCTGAGGTCACGACAATCCCAACCCCTGGCCATCGCTCCTGAACCCTGCGGGCCAGTTCAAGTCCATCGATCGAGCCGGGCATCTCGACGTCCGTGACCACAGCCTGCACATCCGGGCGGGCCTGAAGGACGGCCAAGGCTTCGTCCGCACTCACCGCTTCGAAGACCTTGAACCCGGCCTCATCGAGGCAATCGGCAATGAACATGCGCACCAAGGTTTCGTCCTCAACGACGAGGATCACCATGCGAGGCTCGGAATTTGGCATCGGGCGAGTTCTACTTACAGGGTCACGGGACGGCAACGGGAGACGGCTCTGCTTCGTTCCTAAACCTTTGGGGTGACGAGGGCCTCTAAATTGGCACTGCCTCATAGGTCCTGGAAGTCCTGCCCGTTTCATCGTCCCATAAAGCGTCCTATCGGAAATACGGGCTGCTCTTCACGCATGCGCGAGGCCAGTCTCGACCGACTTGGGAATGTTCGTGGGATATGTTATAGAAAAGCATTGGCGGTTCCTTGGTCGACCCCATCCTTTCGGTCGCAATCCTGCGCCTTGAAGCACTCAGGCTTTGAGGTGAAACATGCCAGGAACCCCCATCCCACCAGCCTATCGAGCCTTCCTCGTTGACGTCTCTGAGCGCATCTTTTTCGCTCATGCATTGAACACCCAAACTGACGAGGAGGCGGTCCAAGTCGCCCGCCAGTATGTCGGCGACCATCGTGTGCAGGTCTGGGACGGGAACCGAAAAATCGCAGACCTTCCGCGGGAGCTGCCGTCTACCCGTGCCAGCCAACCTGTTCCATAACCGTCTATCGGAAAAACGCAGACGTCGTTGGATCCGCGCAGGCGTGGGCGGCCCCTCGGAACATCCCGCGTAATTTTCCGCACAGACAAAGCCCACCAGCTCAGGCACACCGACATGACCGGCTCTTTGCCCTAATCGGCCGGCTCCTGGAGCGCCCGTCCGTAAGGACCGGGTGCTTTCTTTTTAGGGCCTTCGAGGCATTGGTATTGGGAACGCCCCAGCCGAAGGGAATCGGTGAACCCTCGGCTGGGCGCTGGCCGCGTCTGAGCACACGGCCCCGGTAGGGCTCACAGCTTCGCCTGGTTACTTCTTGCCGCCCCTGTTGCTCATCGTCGACCTGCCGGGACCTCCGACCCACCCGCTCTTCTTGCCACTGTAAGACATGTCTCGGGGGCCGCCTTTTACGGAATCGGCGATGGCGCTGGAGGTCAGGGATGTGGACAGCAGCATGGTGATCGCAGGAGGGGTCACCGCAGCGAACCTGCCGCATTTCTTCAGGAACTCGCGGCGATCGTCGCCTTCAGGCCGGGTGTCTTGATCGTCCATAGGACTCTCCTTTTGGCTAGAACCTTCACCCATGATCCACCGTACAGGAGAAGACGTCCGAGCGTGACCGCTTAAACGAGGTAGGTAATTAGTATCGAAGTGATCAGATATTAACATAGGATAATTTCAACTTCTTGTGCGGAAATGCTAAGATCAATGTCATAGGTGCGTTGGCCAGATCAAATGCCACCCTTGGCATCTTGTGGCCGCTAAGAATTTTCTTCCTAATTCTATCTGTTCTTGCTGATAATCGGCAAACGTTCCGATTGCGCTACAGGTCGCAATAGCCCTGCCGCCGTTTCGCTTGAGCCAGCGTCCCCAATGCCTCGCCGGCCTCCTCTGCGGTCGGGAACTCCGTCACCATTTCCTGACCGGGCGTCCCGATCCGGCCCCAATGGCAGACGAGGCGCACGGTCCCGAACAGGTCGCGCTCGATCATGAGGCTGTAGAAGCGCCGGATGCCCTGCTCCGCATCGATCTTGTGCAGGACGAGGTGGTGCTTGATGGGAGAGCGTACGTCAGGCACGACGATAGGTGCGAGGCAGTGGCCGCCAGCCGACAATGTGCTGATCGAAGTAAGCGTGTGTGCCGTACCGGCCCCCAAACACGCGCCAGTAGCTTGCCCCTGTCATGTCGTCAGTTTCCCAAGCCCCAACCGTGACCGGATAGGTTGGCGGCGCATCGTCATCCTCGATCCAGAGGATCACAGGCGTGCCGTCGCGCGGTGCCAACCGGACTGGATACCAGTCGTCCATGAGTGCTCGTTCCCGGTTCAAGAATCCAACTCCGCCCTGCCCTCATCCGCCTCGGCTCTGCCGAATGCCCTTGTCGGAGCCCGCTTGGTACTGTCTTCGCCGGGAAAGGTGCCCTGCATCGATGTTCTCGCGCCTCTGCGCGAGGCTGCTTTTATCTTCTTGTACTCGTGGGCTGTACGAATTTGCACCCGTGCGCAGACGGAGCCACGACAGCCATTCCTTGGACAGGATCCGGATCTCATTTGGGAAGTTAATCCAGGGGGCCCGCCGCCGCCGCTCGATGCTGATCAGCCCAAGCCCTTCCGCCTCGCGGAGGGCGTTCCTGACGCTCGACTCGGAGATGCCGGCGAGAGCGGCGAGGTGGCCGACTGTCAGGGCGCAAAACCCCCGTCGTGCCACCTCGACCGCGACAACGGCGAGAGCGGCTTGCTCGGCCAGGGTGAAGCGGGCAGCTAAAGCAGGTGGCAATCGGCCTGCGGCGGCCCAGGAGCGGCGTCGTTCCATCGAGGCAGAGGAACGGGGCCGAGAGCCGACCCGCCGCCTAGGGGCTGCTTCTGAGGCCGGAATGGCCGCCTTAGCGTTGATGAGGGCGTCGAGGGTTTCGGCCTCGGCCTCAGTGATCTGTCCGGCCGCGGCGGCCTTGTACATGGCCGACCGGATCTCCGGCATCTTCATCCGCGGCGCTGCCATCACGGCACGCCGGATCTCCTCGCAAAAGGACATGCGAGCTCCCTCGGTTGATCCACCGAGAGAGGGACGCATCAGGCAAGCCGCTCCCGTTGCGAAAAGCCGCCTTTTCGCTTGACGAGGCGCAGTGCTTTCGGGAAGATCAGATCGCCAAATCACGAACTTCCCGGCACCGCCGGATGAGCCCGCCCTTAACCCGGCGGGTTTTTCATTTCTGGCGCACAAATCACTCTGAGCGCCATCGAGAACCATGCCCTGCCGACTCGGCTGAAGGCAAGGCCACGCCAAGGCTGGCCGGAACTCGTTAACGTCGAATTAACCAAACACTCCCAACGTGAGGCGGGGAACGTGCGCAACGTAGGCCGCCCTACACGTCCAACCGCTCTATAGGTCGGTTCCAACGTGGGCCACCCTTCAGCGCCAACGTACTCCTACCGACAATGTTGGGGATGTTGGATGTCTGAAACTCGGTTCGTGACAGCGACCTATCGTGAGATTGCAGAACGGTTCGGCATCGGTATCGAGGGCGCACGGATTAAGGCAAAGCGCCGTGCTGCCAAGGGCCTCTGGCGGATCATTCCCGGCAACCACCCCCAAGACATCATCCGTGTTGAGATCCCGGAGGATGAGTTTGCCTCAAACCAACCAACTCAACGTGGGGCACCCCACAACCCCAACATTGGGGGATCAGCGCACTCAGCCCAACAAGAAGAAGAACGCAGGGATGTCAACGACATAGAAGCGTTGGTTGAGCTTGTCTCCCAACTCACTGCTCAGTCAGCAGCGATGACGGACAGGTTAGTTGATGCTGAGAAGGGGAGGGCGGAGGCCGAACGAGATGCCGCTATCGCACAAGCTGCCTTGGTCAGCGCCGAAGCACGACTCATGGCTATGCAAGAGAAGCACCTTTCGGACCTGAAGGATCTACGGGATAGAATGGAGGCCGAGACCGACAAGGCTCGTGCTGAACTCGCGGAGTGGAAAGCGCGCCCCTGGTGGCGCCGTCTGGCCGGCTGATCGCTGTCATGAAAGCGGGGGCAGGCGGTTCATCCGCGCACTGCCCCGCTCTCGTCTGCTTGGACAGGGAATCCAACGCAAGTAACGAGGATACACCTCTCAACCTAAAATCGTCTGTGGCACGGAAGCACATAGCCTTAGGCAGTAGAACCTTGTGCCTTCAGCCGACTGCATCCCTTGCGTCAGTCCGCCAGGGTCTCCTCAACAATCAGGGGATTGCGCTCTACTAGCGCCAGCAGCACCCGGGCCGGTCCTGTCGGGGAGCGGTGGCCTTGCTCCCAATTGCGCAGAGTCGCCACGGAAACACCGATCCGGCTCGCGAAGGCTGGTTGGGCGAGGCCCGTTTTCCGTCGGATAGCTGCCACATCAGCCTTGTCAGGCGTCTGCGAGGGGAGAGGAGGGACTAGGTGCAGGTTAGGGCCAGGGGTCCCCTCTGGCTGCGCTAGAGCGTCCCTCAACCCGCTCAGGAGTTCGTCAAAGTCATCATCAGCACGCATCACTCAGCACTCCAGATCGGTAATGAAGTATGTCAAAGACTGAGTATGTCAATGACGTACAATTCGAGGCTTCCGTCCTTTTGGATTAACTCCTTTGAATCGCCGCGACTCAAAAAGACTTGGCCATATAACCCTTGAGCCGAAGAAAATAACTCTTCTGAAAGAAGTAACCATTCGGTAACCGATCAAAAAGATCATGAATGATGCAGATCTGACCTGCATCATTCCACGGGGGCACAAGATGATTTCTCAAATAGAGCATGTCGCTCGCGCGTTTTACGACGCCGAGGGCAATGGATATTCGTGGGACAATGAGCCCGAAATCCTGAAGGACGAATTCCGCCAGTATGCTCTTACTGCCATTGCACTTTGCAACCAGCTTCAACAGCAGAGGCAAGCAGAGGCTGCTGAATCAACGCAAGCCGGACTGCCTAAGGCAGCGTAATACCCGTCATTGACGGACTACGTCATCGACGTATTTAGGTCTGACCTCATCAAGCGCGGCGGCGAGGTCGGTCTTCCAACCGTAGAGACGATTGGACTGAAAGAGGGTCACGGGAGGGTGGCCCTTTGTCGGTTTTCCGCCGTTCTCTCCAGCACCCGCTTCACCTGCATGGCCGACCACTGTCCGCCTTTCGGCGTCAATAGGCCCCGCGCGTTGAGCCCGGCCGCGATCTCCCGCAGCGACGAGGCTCCCGCCGCCCGGATCTCGGCCACCACCGGAACCAATGCCTGCGCCCGCTCCACGGCTTGAGCTCGATACGCCGGGGCCAACGTCTCCGCCCCATGCCGCCCCAGCCGGGTGCCGCGGGCCTTGGCGGCCTGCAGGGCGACTCTGGTACGCTCGGCTATCATCTCGCGCTCATGCTGGGCGACAGCCGCCAGGATGTGGATCGTCAGCTTGTTGGCGTGCGGGTTGTCGACCGCGATGAACTCGACCCCGGCGTCCATCAGCCGGGCAATGAAGGCGAGATTGCGCGATAGCCGGTCCAGTTTGGCGATCACTAGTTTGGCCTTGCGCTTGCGGCACAGCACCAGCGCCTGGTCGAGCGCCGGCCGCGCGTCCTTGCGTCCGCTCTCCGTCTCGGTGAACTCACCAATGAGTTGCCAGTCCCCGCCGTTGAGATAGTCCCGCACGGCTGCCTGCTGCGCCTCAAGGCCGAGGCCGGACCGGCCCTGGCGGTCGGTCGAAACGCGGTAGTAGGCGACGAAGGAGCCCTGGGCCATGACGAACTCGTAACAGTCAAACGTTGGTATGCCTGTTACAACAAGCCAGGAAGGCTCGAATTGTCAAGTTGCTCCCGGGAAGCCGAAGGGCAGAATTCAGCGCAAGGTGTAATCAAGCCTATACGCACAAAGTTCCTGTTAATTCAGTGGCTTACCGCCGTTGCCAGCGTGACAGTTCCGCCCGCTTCATATAGTTATGGATGGGGCAGGAGCGCGATGGTCTATACACGTAAGCCGACCCGCTGGATTGGACCGGCGGACAGAAGAGAACTTTGGGACGCTGAACGGTTCGCCCGGGTGTCGCTGAAGAAGCCGCTGGATTGGCTCCTGACGTTCCATCCCGCCTATCTCCACCACCCGCCCAAGATCCCGCTGGTGGACCTCTTCAAGGATGCCCGGCGGCGCACGGCCACCCGGCTGGACCGCCGCAAGATCGGCTTTTACGGCACATGGAGCCGAGAGGATTACATCGGCGAGAACCGCGAGCACCTCCACATTGCGCTGTATCTACCCGACGCGGAGGCCGCTGCCGATTTGGAAGCCGGCTGGCGGTCCTGGTACCCGGGCGAGAACTGTGACGAGCACAAGGTCGTCTGCATCACCAATCCGGGACGGATCTTCGACGCTCGAACCGGCCAATGGATGAGTCGGGCTGTCGCCTACAGCGCCAAGCAGATGTCGCCAGCTGCCGCTTACCATCCCGACCCCAAGCGACAGTATCACCGCGAGTCCGAGAACAAGTGGGGCGAGCCCGTCGCGGCAGTGCTCGGGCAGAAGTGCGGCGTCACCAGAACGCTCGATGTCACCGCTCGCAGCCTCTGGCGCCCAACGCGCGCAGCATTCCGCCAGGGTGCTCTTCAAGGCAAGACCGTTGCCAAACCGGGTTCGGACAGAAAGGTCGCCGCTTGATTAAACGGCAGGTTAGCCACGCAATTTCGTATAATCCGGCGAACTGAAATGGGCGGCACAGGCAGCGGCAATCACGGCGGGCGGCCCACGGTCGAGAACGCCCTGAAGCTCGATCTCCATCACCTCATCCGTCAAGGTTCTTTCCGCCCAGGCGCGACAGTGACGGGCTCGCTCGCCTGGACCGACAGCTACAGCGGACAGCAGAGCGCCTCCATCGGCTACGAGGCCCACATGGGCAAGGAGTCCGGCTGGGTCCGCCTGCGTTACACCACCACCAATCCCTGGACCGGCGACAAGACCCAGCACGATTACCGGGTCGCGCTGACCACCACGCTCCAGCCCTTCGGCGGCCGGCGCTGGTGGTGGGTCTGCCCCGAGCGCGGAGACCTTGTGCCCAAGCTCTACAAGCCCAGCAGCAGCGGGATCTTCGCCTCCCGCAAGGCCCATCGCCTCGCCTACCGCTCGCAGCGTCAGAGCCTCTATGACCGCGCCCTCGACCGCGCCTTCAAGCTCCGGCGCCGCCTCGGCTCAACCGCCGGCATCGGATACTACATCGAGAAGCCCAAAGGCATGCGCTGGGCTACCTTCGACCGCAAGATGGATCAGATCGAGGCCGCCGAGGCCGTCTGCAATGCTCGCCTCGCCCGCTTCGTCCAGCAGCTCACCAACCGCAGGAAATGACATGCTGATAGGCAAGAAGCCGGAGGACATCGGCAAGCCGCTCGAAGACTGCCTGTCTTGCGGTCCGACAGTCTTGCCCAGAACCGCCACAGGTGTGGGACCGTTACGCCGTAATCCTGCGTACCGTCTATCATCCGGCAGCGTGCAATCTCTGAGAGACACGGCATGACGCGCAAGGAACAATTGGCACTCTACGGGCGCTATGGCTTGGTGATCGCGGCCTTCGCTCTGATCACCGGGATTGTGGCGGCGCCCCTTCTGCCTCGGGTCTGGTCACCGCCTGCCGTTGTCGCCCAACGATAGCTGACCTGCGCCGGTAACGAGCGCCCGCCCGGACAAAAAAGAGGGCCTGTCGGAGCAGGGTGTGGACTCCCAGACCCTCAAGTCGGCTCACGTTCTGATGAATGAGCCAGAGATCGGAATTTCGCGGACACTTGTCTCACGCGCTCGATCCGATTGGAGAGCCACGCGAGACCGGCGAGCAGGCTCATGCCAGCCATACTACCTGCCGCTCCCCAGAACAGGACGTGGAAAAGCGGATTGCCGTCCGGATACTCGCCCTTGAGCAGGTGCAAGGCGCAGTGACCCAAACCGAGCATCATGCCGAGGATCACTCCCCAACAGGCAAAATCTTCGACAGACCATCGCTTGTTTGTCACTGGATCAACCCGCCTGAGCCCTGCTACTGATCGCTGTCGATCCAGAGCGGACCACCCCACATACTACCTCGGGTCATATCCAATAGCGGTTCGCATTTCCTAAATGTTACCGGAACTTTCGGCGCTCACCAGGATTGCGGAGAAAATTACTTCCCACTGCTGAGAGGAGGCTCCTGTGGACTTCATGCAGGGATTTGTCTTTGCCGTGCCCTTAAGCCTGATTTTGTGGACTGGGATCATCGGCCTCGTGTAACCGCTCGTCGAGTAGCCCATATCAAAGGCAGCTACGCGCGGTTTGCAGATAATCTATCAATCGCGAAGCAGTTGTCTCCACCCCCTGATCTGTGCATCCGAGCAGAAGCGTGGAGGCTCTCCAAAGAGCCTCCAATAGCCGATCCGGGCCTTACTCCGCGTCCAATATCCCACCGTCAGCGGGAGATCTGGCGGGGTTTCGTCCTCGATCATCCAGAGGATCACGGGCGTGCCGTCCCGCGGCACCGTGCTGATGGGGGACCAACCCTCACTCAAGGGACCTATCGACATAGCGATTGGATCTCCAGCGTGACTGCGGCGTTTGTATGCCGCCTGGGATTGAGCCCGTGGGGGTCTGAATGAGTGGTCGTGCCTCTGAACTCCGTGTCCGGATTGAAGACAGTCAGGCGCAGCTCGACCGGTTCGAGCGGCTGTCGCCCTCCTGGCCTTCACGTTGGCGCTCTCCGTCGCGAGCTATGGCATCCTGACGCTTGCCTTAGGCGTTCCATAAACGGGGTCTTATTGGAATTACGGAGTGCTTTTTTGTGCGTGAGGCTCACCGGAAGAAAATATATTTGACCAAGGCCATTACAGCGAGAACCACCAGCACCAGCACCAAGACGTGGCTAATGCCCATCCCCCACATCATGCCAT
>JAFAAP010000218.1 GCA_023426505.1 Pseudomonadota bacterium | reverse complement strand
CCCACGGCTCGTGCGGCAGCTCGGAAATAACGACGCGCGCACGACCGGTGTCCAGGACGGCGGTGCGCCCCATCGAGCAGCGCATGCCGGTGTAGGTCGGGCCGCTGATCGTATAGTCGCCGTCCCCCAGCATGGCGACGCGGCCACTCAGTTCGAGCGGAGACTTCGTGATGCCGATGCGGGGCATCGCAACCCTGTTCCCGACGCCGAGGCTGACCTCGGCGCCCACGCCGGCCTCCGTGAGCAGGGAGACGGCATGCGGGTCGCAGATGGGTCCGATCACGATGTCCTCGAGCCCTTGTGCGAGAGCCTCGGCGAGCACGTCCATGGTGTCGCAGGTTCCGCCCGACATGCAGTTGTCGCCGTGATCGAGGAGGAGAACCGGTCCGCGATCGGCCCGGGTTCCTGCGGCGCGGGCCTTGGCAATCGACTGAAGCAGCGGCTCCTCGTGATAGACGAGTTCGCTGCGCCGGTCCCACAGAAGCCCGCTGATCTCACGCACGACCTCGGCCGCGACACCGTCGTTCTCGGCCACAGCCACCACCGAGACACCCGCCTCGGGAATATCGGCAATCGGGAAGCCGCCGAAGACACTGACCGCAAGCACTCCGGGCCGCCGCTCGGCCTCTCGTGCGGCGGCGATCGCATCCCGCATCGCGCCCGGTATGCTCGTGTTCATCCTGAGCGTATGCGCGAGCTGCGGGGGATGACACCAGGCGCGCTTGGTGACCAGGCCCTCCTTGAGCATCCGGTCGATCAGCTGCGCCACGTGAACGCCCGTCTCGAA
This sequence comes from Pseudomonadota bacterium, assembly GCA_023426505.1. Lineage (GTDB taxonomy): Bacteria > Pseudomonadota > Alphaproteobacteria > Rhizobiales > Beijerinckiaceae > Microvirga. Next base: position 13,460 of record JAFAAP010000218.1, on the reverse strand, counting down.
CATATCGACGTGCGGATAGGTCTTGAACCCAACGAGCACATCGGCCGCATCGATCATTCGCCTCGTGATGTTGCCGTGCAGGTCGAGTGCGACACCGAGCGGGACACCCGGTGCGACACGACGAACCCGGGCGAGAAGCTCGCCCTCGCCGTCCTCCAGGCTTTCCGTCACCATGGCGCCGTGAAGATCGAGGAGGATCGCGTCGCAACCTGCGGCAACTTCGGTCACGATGGCGTCCGCGAGGGACTCGAAAGCCTCGTCGGCCACCGGGCCGCTCGGGTATGCCGTCGCGAAGACGGGTGTGGCGACTTCCGCGCCCGACCTCTCGGCATATTCGAGGAACGCCTCCGCGGCCGTTCGGGAGGTTTTTCCAACCCGCAGGGCATCGAGGCCCCAGTGAGGATGAAACGAGGCAAGCGGGGTCGGCACCGGTGAGAACGTATTGGTCTCGTGGTTCACTCGTGCAACGACAAACCGCATGCTTATGCCCCTGCTTGAGGTGCCAGCGACACAATGGTCACCGCTCTTGATGGCAGTCGCGAGCTTCGCATTCCGCTGGGCCAGGACAGAAAATCCCGCCGATGATCCGTGCATTGTGCTCAACACGCTCGAAGTCCGGCGCACCGTCGGCCTGGAGCGGCGCAGCGACCGACGCCCGAACATGATCGAGGGTCCGGGCTCGGCTCCCACGGAAGCTTTGCTCTTCCAACCGGACGTCACTACTTGCGTGCTTGGGCATGTGATCCCGGTCAGCTCGTCATCTCCTGTTCAATTTGTGCACGATCATGTGGGACAGTCAACAATCCTTATGATGATTATAAAGAATAAGTCCTGCGGGACCATCGAGCGTCTCCGACGATCGGTTTCGCGACGCAACAGCACCGATGAGCCGGTCGGCGAGGTCGGGAACTGGATCGCATCGGTGGATTGCGCCCCGAGGGTCGAATCCTGCAGGAGGAAAACCCGTCGGACGGCCTCCGAAGTGGTTGCGGCACCGTGCGGGCGGCCCTCGACGTCGTGGAGGCGCAAGGAACGGCAGGGTCGCCCGGCAGGCTGCCCGATCCGCAGCCGAGATGGGCCGGAATCGTCCTTCGATCGGGCCGTCCGCCGTCTCGAGAACTCCCACGCTGGACACACGCTGCTCAGGGCCGAGCCGAACCCGCAAGTTGCTGGTCGTATTCGAGCACCGCATTGAGGAGAACCTGGGTGCCGGCCGCACATTCCTCGAGCGTCGTGCTCTCCGCCTCATTGTGGCTCAAGCCGCCTGCGCAGGGAACGAAGATCATGGTGGTCGGCGCGACGCGTGCGATATAGGCCGCATCGTGTCCGGCCCCCGAAACCATATCGCGTGTTTCCAACCCGCTCTTGGCGGCACCGGAGCGGACGGCGGCGACGCAACTCGCGTCGAATCGAACGGCGGGCGAGTCCCACACCTTCTTGACGTCGGCCTGCAATCCAAGCTCCGCGGCGATCCGGTCGACGGCGGGCAAGAGATTTTCTTCCATCCCGGCAAGCGCGGAGTCTTCCGGGTGCCGGAAGTCGATGGTGAAGAAGACGTGCCCGGGGATCACGTTTCGTGAATTCGGTGTCAGTTCGAGCAGCCCCACGGTGCCGACGCCCGGAGGATACCTGTGGGCGATGTCATCCACCTGCTCGATGACCCTGGCGGCGCCGAGAAGCGCATTGCGCCGCAGATCCATGGGAGTGGAGCCCGTATGGGCTTCCTGGCCGGTGAGGCTTACCTCGTACCAGCGCATGCCCTGGACGCCTGTGACGACGCCGATCGTCTTGCCCTCGGCCTCGAGGATCGGTCCTTGTTCGATATGCAGCTCGAAGAGGGCCCCGAGCCTCGTCGAGCCCGCCGTCACGTTCCCGCGGTAGCCGATCGCCTCGATGGCGTCGGCGAACGAGATCCCCTGCCGGTCCAGTCGGCAATCCGCGTATTCCTGATCGAACACTCCGGCATGGACCCCTGAGCCCAGCATGGCGGGCGCGAAACGTGAGCCCTCCTCGTTGGTCCAGTTGATCAGGAGGAGCGGCGCATTCGTCTCATAGCCCGCATCGTTCAACGTGCGCAGGACTTCAAGTCCGCCGAGCACGCCCAGGACGCCGTCGAACTTGCCGCCCGTGGGTTGCGTATCGAGATGGCTCCCAATGGCGATCGGGTCGATATCGCTGCGCTTTCCCGGCCTCAAGGCGAACATGTTGCCGACGGCGTCGACCGTGACCGTGCAGCCGAGAGCCTCGCACTGCCTTTTGAACCAGTCGCGGACCTGCTTGTCGACGTCCGTCAGGGTCAGGCGGCAAATGCCGCCCTTGAGCGTTCCGCCGATCTGTGCCGTCTCCAGGATCGTGTCCCAGAGCCGCTGGGCCTCAATTAAAAGATTCTGCATTTCGCGCTCGGCCGGCTGACCTTCATTCGGGAAAACGTCACGGCGGACGAGTACGGGAGAGCGCGTCCGCTCTCCCGCTTTGCCGCTACTTCTGCCAGGGTGGAGAAATGTACTCGCCTGTCTTGATGTTCGCAGGCCAAATGACCTCGCGGTTCCCGTCGGGGCGCCACTGCGTCATGCCCATGACGCGATAGCCGGGGCCGAATTTCGAGTTGTGATCACTCTCGAATGCCCAGCGTGCGGCCACGCCGGTGTAATCCGCTGCTTCGAGATTCTTGACCAGATCATCCGGCTTGGTGGACTTGCCGCGTTCGATGGCGTCCTTGAGGATGAAAAGAGCGTCGTAGGTGTAGCCGCTCGTGTAGTCCGGAGACACGGTGAACTTCTGCACGTAGCGGTCATACCACTCCACCGTCTTGGGAGTGAGGGCCGCGCGATAGCTTCCCTGAATCAGGTCCACATGGCTGACGGCGTTCCCGTCGGTGTCCTTCCAGAAGCGGGAGGAGGTGCCCGATGCGTTGAGCCCTACCATGGGCAGGCCCTTGAGCTCGCCCCATTGCTTGACGTAGATCGCGCCGTCGACGTGCGACGATAGATCCAGGATGAACTGCGCCCCGCTGTTGTTGATCTTGGAGAGCAGCGGCTTGAAATCCTTCGTGTCGAGATCGAAGGTTTCCTCTGAGACGATGCTGATCCCGGCGTCCGTCATCAATTTCTTGATGGTCGGCAGCACGCCCTGCGCCCAGACGGCATTCTCGGCCAGGATGGCGGCCTTGCTGTAGCCCTTCTCCTTGTGGAGGTAATTGACGATCCAGTCGCCGATCGAATTGGCGATGTTGTCGGTGTTGTGCATGACACGGAACCAGTATTTGTACCGGTCCGGGTCTTCCTTGACTTTCTCGGACAGCTGCAGGGTTGCCGCTCCGGTCGAGATCATCGGAACCCGGTATCGCGCCATCTGGTCGACGATCGCCATCGAGACGCCGCTGGACGCGGTGCCCACCACCGCGACCACCTTGTCCGAGAGAGCGAGTTTCTTATAGGCGTTCGCGCCGACATCCGCCTTGTACTCGTCGTTCGCGACGACGAGCTCCAGCTGCTTGCCGCCGATTCCGCCCGACGCGTTGATGTCCTCGGCGGCCATTCGGGCGGCGTTGAGCAATCCTTCTCCCGGCGGCGTGTTGAATGGTGCGATGATCCCGATCTTGACCGAATCCTGCGCACTCGCACCGTGGCCGACCAGCATTCCCGTCATTATGGAAAGCAGTCCCGCGACCGCGTTCCGCCGATTAGCGTAAAGCATGTTCTCCCTCCCAGAGTCGAACCTCAATCACCGACATCCTCCGAACTGCCCTTCGACCCGGCCCCGGACCCGGACCTCCGGAGGCCCCGTTTATGGCTGGAACTCCAGCCTTCATCGACAGGCGGCACCAAGAGGGTGGCGCGGTCGAAGCTGCTCTCCCTCTCCGAAACGATGCAGCCGGCATCATGGACGTGGTCCGCCATCAGGGCGCGGACCCTGTCCCTGTCCTTGGCCTCGTAGGCATGGATCAACTCGGTGTGAAAGCGGATTGCTTCGCTGGCGAACCGTGTGTCCCGCGGGCCGATGATGCCGCGGGAATCGGAGACGGCGAGGTCTCGCAACAGGTCGTTGATGAAGCGGCACATGAACCGAAGCATCGGATCGGGGCATGCCTGGGCGAGGATGTCATGGAACTCGAGTTCCGCATTGCGATGCGTCCGCGGCTCCACGTCTCCTTTGATCCCGAGCTTACAGACCTCGACCGTTTCCTTCAATGCGCCGATGTCTTCTTCCGTGAGAACGTCGACGACTTCCTCGGCCATCCTCGGTTCGAGCTTCTCGCGGATCTTGTACACCTGCGACCAGGTGGGCGTCTGGAAATAGAGGAAGTTCCGGAGTGCCTGGCTTGTCTTCTCGTAGGAAACATTCGAGACGCGCGCGCCTCCGTTGGCCCCGCGGGTGACTTCGACAATTCCCTGCGACTCCAGAACCTTCAGGGCCTCACGGACCGTCCCGCGACTGCTCTGGAGCAGTTCGATCAGCTTGCTCTCCTGAGGCAGCCGATCGCCGGGCCGCAGGCCGCCGGTCACGATCCAGTACTTGATTTCGGCCACAAGCTCATCCGGGCGGTTGCGCCGCGAGATCGGTCGTCGGAAGTGTTCGAACTTGTGCACCGCACGTACCTTACAATCATCATAAGGATTGTTGACTGTCCTGTCCTTTCGTGCACAAGTCAAGCACAAGATCGTGAACTGACGGGGTTCTCATGCGACAACCGGCGCGCGGTGACAGGCGCCAAGCAGCGCGCTCTCCCCTGGAAGTGCGTACAGGCTTCCTCGACGGTATCTGGGCGGCGGTAGCGACGCCGTTCCAGGCGGACGGCGCCCTGGATCCGAAGGCCATTGAGCGGAATGCCCACACCTACGGCCGAACCCTGGGTCTCGACGGCATCTTCTGCAACGGTCTGATGGGCGAAGGCTGGGCTCTCTCCGCGGATGAGCGCAGGCTCGCTCTCGAGGCGACCCTGTCCGGCCGCGCAGGGCATCTGCGAGTGGGGGTCGTGACGACCCATCACAGTCTTGCCGAGACGCTGGACCTGTCCCGGCATGCGGCGCGAACCGGCGCCGACCACCTGGTGCTGATGCGGCCGGGGGGCTTGTTCTCGGACGACGATCTGGACCGTTATGTGAGGAGCGTCCGTGACGCCGTGGAAATTCCGATCGTTCTGTTCGACAGCGGTGCTCAGAGCGGAGGCTTCCCGCTGGCCGTCCTGCGGCGCCTTGCCGAAGACGGCCAGATCCAGGCCGTGAAGTGCACGCGCGACTGGGATGCCGTCAACGAGGTCCGCGCCGGCTGCGGCCATGCAATCGCGGTCGCGGACCCCTACGAATCCCATTGGCTCGGAAACCTCATCCGGTTCGATCTGCGCGCTCTCTACGCCGATCCTGAACCCTATCTTTTCCAACTCCCCGGCTGTCGCCTCATCCACGACTACTACCGCGCCTACGCGTGCGGGGATCTGCGATCCGCGATGGATCATTATCGCGCCTTGGAGCCGCTCCGTTCCGTCTACGAGCGTTGGATTCTCGCGCCCCTGAAATCCGGAAGGCCCATGAATGCCGCTCTCAAGCATTGGTGCGGGAGAATGGGACTCGCAGCCGGCCCGGTCCGCGCGCCGTTGCGGCCGCTTTCGGCCGATGATGCACGGCGACTCGATCAAGACCTGACGGACGCGTTCGGTGCCGTGTTCAGGCCGGACTCCATGCCCGAGAAGGACGAGGGGGCGGTATGGAAATCCTAGTCTTCGCCCTGACACGGGGAGCTGTCTATGCCCTCATCGCTGTCGGGTTCGTTCTCGTCTTCTCCGTGGGCGGGATTCTCAATCTCGCCCATGGCACGCTGTTCATGCTCGGAGCCTACTTCTCCTATATCTACTTCAACCATGTGTTTGCCGCGTCCGGAACGGTCGCTCTGCTGTTGTCGATCGTGCTCGCGATTTCGAGCGTTTCCCTGGTGGCGCTGGCGATCTATTTCGGGCTCCTTCGCCGGAAAATAAACTCCATCTCCTATGTGATGGTCGTCTCGCTTGCGGTCGCATTGTTCGTCGAACAACTCATGAAGGTCTATTTCGGTGTGACAAGCACCAGTGTGCCGCCGCTTCTGCGCGGGAGCTATGATATTCTTGGAGCTCGCGTTCTCGCGGTAGAGCTCTTGCTTCTCCCGATCACATTCGTGACTTTGGCCCTGCTGTGGGTTTTCCTGCGATCGACCCGGACCGGGAGGGCCATCGAAGCTGTTGCTCAGAACCGGGATGGTGCAATTCTCATCGGCATCAATCCCGATCGGGTGCTTGCCATAACGGTCGCCATATCGGCGGCCCTGGCCGGTCTTGCGGGGACACTCATCTCTTCGCTCGTGACGGTGGTGCCCTCGATCTGGAGCTACTGGCTGATCAAGGCCTTTGCGATCGCGATCGTCGGAGGGCTCGGAAGTCTGCCCGGCGCGGTCATCGCGGCGTTTCTTCTAAGCTTTATTGAAATTGCAACGACATTCGCCTTCTCTGATCAGTTCGCGGATCTCGTCGCGCTTATCACCATCGTTACGATTCTCGTTTTCAGACCGTCCGGACTGATGGGCACTCGGCGAGTCTAGGGAGGAGTATCATGAGCAGGCTCGTGGCTGGGCTCCGTGGCGGGGTTGCACGTCTGGCGGATGCATGTGTCGGGTTGTCTCCAGCTCTCTATCTGGCTGCCGCCGCCATCATTCTGATCGCGGGATTTTCGGGCGACTTCTACGTTATGGAAATCCTGGTTCTCGTGATCATCTATGCCCAGTTTACGGCAAGTTGGGACGTTCTGTCCGGCTATACGGAGCAGGACAATTTCGGGCACGCTTTCTTCATCGGCGGCGCCGGCTACCTTGCCGCGATCCTGAACAAGTGGCTTCATGTCACTCCGTGGCTGGCAGTTCCCGTCGGGGCCGCCGTGGCAGCTCTCGTTGGAATGGGCGTCGGCTGGCTCACTTTGCGGCTGCGAGGCCCGTACTTCGCATTGTCGACGATCGCGTTCTCGGCGGTGCTGTTCAAGCTTGCTTTCATTTTCTCGAAATTCACCGGCGGGGAGGAGGGGCTTTCCGGAATCGATCCGTTTACGCAGGACGTCAGCACGGACCTCTACACCGCCCTGGCTCTGTTCATGGTGTCCGTCATTTGCCTCACGGCCTTCGCAAGGTCGCACTACGGGCTCGTGCTCCGCTCCACGCAGCATAACGAGGATGCGGCTCAGGCCTCGGGGATCAACACGGCTCACTACAAAGTCGTGGGGTTCGTCGTAAGCGGGTTTTTCGCCGGGGTCGGAGGCGGCATGTATGCGCACACCCATATGCAGGTGAATCCAGAGCTGCTCGCCGGCTCCCTTTCTGTTTTGGTGGTTCTTCTCGCAACCATCGGCGGACGGGGGACCATTATCGGCCCGACTTTTGCGGCAGGCCTGCTTACGCTCTTTGGTGAGTGGTTGCGGGTCATCGAGGAGTTTCGGGTCGTTATTTTTACAGGCGTCCTGATCCTCCTTGTCTACCTCTTCCCATCCGGTTTAGCGAACACCGGCTTTGTGTCTCGGTCGCGAAGTCTGCGGCGTTTCTTGCTTGGCCGCGAGGTGTGATATGGCAATCCTATCGGTTTCAGATCTCAACAAGAGCTTTGGCGGTGTGACGGCTGTCAATAACCTTAGCTTTCAAGTCCAGCCCGGCACGATTTTCGGAATCATCGGGCCGAATGGTGCTGGCAAGACGAGCCTCTTCAATGTCCTTACGGGTTTTATGAAAGCCAGTGGCGGCTCGGTCCAATTCCGGGGCCAGGAGGTGCTTGGCAAAAAGCCATACGAGATCGTTGAAATGGGGATGGCCCGGAGCTTCCAGCTGGTGAAGCCGTTTTTTGGAATGACGGCGCTCGAGACTCTCCTGCTGCCGAGCTGGGCGCCCAGAATCCAGAGGCATGGCCGGGATCGAGGCGCATTGGAGCGGGCCGCCGAGCAGCGCCTCGAGCAGATCGGGCTCGAGACCAAAGGCGCCCTGCGCGTGGACGACTTGAATCAAGGAGAGCTGCGGCTCCTCGATATCGCGCGGGCGCTGTCGACGGAGCCGGACATCCTTTTTCTCGACGAGCCGTTTTCCGGCCTTGGCCATGAGCACATAGCCCGGCTCTCGGCCATTCTCATGCAACTGCGGGAGCGCGGCATCACAATCGTGATCATCGAGCACCGGCTGCGTGAGCTGATGCGCCTCGTGAACCAGGTGATGGTCATCAACTTCGGAAGCAAACTCGCCGAAGGCAATCCGGCCGACATCGTGCGCGAGCCTGCCGTGATCGAGGCCTATCTCGGAAGCAAGGGAAAAGAGCTTGCCGCTGCTAGCAATTAAAGACCTGTGCGCTTCGTATGGCCACTTGCGCGTGCTGCACGAAGTGGCGCTTGAAATCGATGCGGGCGAACTGGTCTCTTTGATCGGGCCGAACGGGGCCGGTAAGACAACGTTGCTGCGTGCCATCTCCCGGCTGGTATCGACGGAGGGGCAGATTCGGTTCGATGGCGAGGACATGACGAAGCTGACGCCGCAGCAGGCCGTCGGGCGCGGCATTGTTCAAAGCCCGGAAGGGCGGAAGCTCTTCCCAGACATGACTGTCAAAGACAATCTGGAACTCGGTGCCTTTCTGCGCCGGAACCCGGCGGAAATCCGGTCGGACCTGGAGAGAGTCTGCGAGCTGTTTCCAATCCTCTGGGAGCGCCGGGAACAGAAAGCCGGCACCATGAGCGGCGGCGAACAGCAAATGCTCGCCATCGGGCGTGCCTTGATGTGCCGGCCTCGGATCCTTCTGCTCGACGAACCCTCCTTCGGCATCGCGCCCATTATTGTCGATCGGATCTTTGCGGTGATCCAGCGCCTCAACCAGGAGGGCCTGACGACCCTTCTGGTCGAGCAGAACGTGAACCTTGCTCTCGACGTCGCTGCACGGGCCTACGTCCTCGAGGGCGGCCGGGTTGTCCTGTCCGGCAGAACGGAAGAGCTGTCTTCGAACGAAGCGGTCCGTGAAGCCTATCTTGGAATGTGAAATGTTCTGGGGGAACGATGTTGCTCCGTAAGCTCGTCTTCGTGACGGAAGAGATCACGGCCGAGGCCAAGCGAGAGCTTGATCGGGCCGTCAGGCGCGTGGCGGCTCTGGCTGTCATCTCCAACCCCTTCGCCGGTCAGAGCGTCGAAGACCTTTCGAGGCTGTTCGACATCGGGGCGGATCTCGGGCGCGATATCATGCCTAGGCTGGCGGAGATGCTTGGCCGTCCCGCCGTCGCCTACGGCAAGGGGGCTCTCGTCGGGCTCAATGGGGATTTGGAGCATGGAGCCGCGCTTATCCATCCGAAGCTCGGGCAGCCCATGCGCGCGGCGGTGGGAGGTGGGGAGGCCATCATTCCGTCGAACTGCAAGGTGGCGCCTGCCGGAGCCACGCTCGACGTGCCACTTGGGCACAAGGACAACGTGTGGTCATTCGATCATCTCGAAACACTGACGGTCAGCGTGCCAGACGCGCCCAGACCGGACGAAATTCTGATCGCAATGGCGATTTCCGACAGCGGCCGGCCGTGGCCTCGCGTCGGGAAGGGCCGCGCTGCCTAGAATCTCGCCTCCCGAGACGTCTAACATATCCGGAAACATGACCAATGACACGCATCAGTGAGCTGACTGCCACGGACCTGCTCCGCCACTATCGCAACAAGACGCTGTCGCCGGTCGAGGTCGCGAAAGATGTCTTAGCACGAATTGAGGACCAGAACCCGACCGTGAATGCCTTCTGTCAGATATACGGGGACGAAACCTTGAAGCTGGCTCGGGCATCCGAGGCACGCTGGCTCAAGAGGGAGCCTGCGGGCCTCGTTGATGGTGTACCAGTGACTGTCAAGGATATCGTGATGCAGAAGGGGCAATCCAACCGGAGGGGCTCACTTACTGTCGATCTGGCCCCAATGGACGAGGACGCTCCGTCGGTTGCGCGTCTTCGTGAGGCAGGTGCTGTGTTTGTCGGTCGTACGACGACACCAGAATTCGCATGGAAGGGGATTACCGACAGTCCGCTGACAGGGATCACTCGAAATCCTTGGGATATAAGTAAGACCCCAGGAGGCTCTTCAGGCGGCGCTGCCGCAGCGGGTGCACTTAATCTTGGGGTGATGCACATTGGTACGGATGCGGCAGGTTCGATTCGAATCCCGTGCAGTTTCTCCGGGATTTATGGGCTCAAGCCAACCTTTGGGCGAGTTCCGACGTATCCCGCCTCCGCCTTTGCGGTTTTATCGCATGTGGGACCGCAGACCCGCACTGTCGACGACGCCACTCTGATGATGAGCATTATTGCACAACCCGACTATCGCGACATGATGGCCCAGAACGTGCCAGCACCCGACTACCGGGTTGGACTAGAGCGTGGCGTACGAGGCTTGAGAATTGCGTGGAGTCCTCGGCTGGGATTCGTTCGCGGATTGGACCCTGAGGTCGAGGAGCTCTGCGCTCGGTCGGTGAGGGTTTTCGAAGACCTCGGCGCCGTAGTAGAGGAAGTCGATCCTGGTTTCTCGGACCCTCGTGATGTGATTCTCACAATTTGGCGGGCTGGTGCCGCAGCTGTCCTAAGGACAATTCCAGATTCACAGTACAGCTCCATGGATCCCGGTTTTGTGGATTGTGCTCGCGCCGGTGAGAGACTTACGGCTGCTGATTTTCTGGTAGCATTCAACGCCCGCGCAGCGCTGTCGCGACAAATGGCGGAGTTCCATGAGCGGTACGACCTTCTTCTTACGCCAACACTTCCGCTTGTTGCGTTCGAGGCTGGTCGCAACACTCCAGAAAATGCTGCTCTAGGTAGTGAGTGGGTGGATTGGACACCCTATACCTACCCATTTAATCTTACGCTTCAACCTGCTGCTACGGTGCCTTGTGGACTGACTAACGCAGGATTGCCCGTTGGTTTACAGATCGTAGGCCCCGTCCGGATGGATGATCTCGTTCTGCAGGCCTCGAAGGCTTTCGAAAGTGCCTGCCCATTTACACGGGTTGAAAAGCCCAGATAGGCTTCTTTCCAGTAAGAACAGGAGCGAACGCTATTCTGCGAATAAAGCTCAATGAAACTCTTGCTCACGGGTTCTCAGGTTGGCTCTCTGCCGCAGCAATGCTTGCTCGACGGCCAGATCGTGGGCTGTCCATAATCGAGCACGTTCCAGGGCACTGATGGAGGTACTCAGCGCGCTAGATCTCATTCGTACCGCCTCCGGTGATGCCGACCTGGCGTTCAAAAAGATGTGTGCCGATCGCTACGTTGCGTTCTTGGCTGCGTCGTACGACCGGTTTGAAGCTTCCTAGGTACAGTTCGAAGATGTTTCCGAAATTGGGGAGGCACCTGTTGATAATTTTACCTGAAATTCTGGTCTTTCATCACTAGGGAACAATCATGAACCCCAATGCACTGCCATTCGATTCCGACACCATACTTAGAGGTTTGCGGCCATGGATCGAATGCGAGAGCCCAACCTGGAACTCGGCCGCAGTAAATCGGATGATGGATCTGGCTAGCCGAGATCTCGCTATGTTGGGTGCGCGCATTGAGCGGATTCCAGGTCGTATGGGCTTCGGTGACTGTGTCCGAGCGCGCTTTCCACACCCTAGCCGCGATAAGCCAGGAATCTTAATTCTTGGACACATGGACACGGTCCACCCTGTGGGCACGCTTTCCCAACTACCATGGCACCATGACGGCGAGCGCTGCTATGGGCCAGGCATTCTTGATATGAAAGCAGGAAACTACATTGCCATTGAGGCGCTCCGCCACCTTACGCAGGCTGGGATCGAAACACTGCTCCCCGTCACAGTACTGTTCACAAGTGATGAGGAGGTAGGTAGCCCGAGCACCCGCGATCTAATCGAGGCCGAGGCTCAACGTAACGCTTACGTGCTCGTTCCAGAGCCAGGCGGGTCCGATCACTCTGTGGTCACAGGCCGTTATGCCATTGCGCGGTTCAATATCGAAACCCGCGGGCGCCCGAGCCACGCCGGCGCCCTCCTCAAGGAGGGGCGCTCGGCTATCCGCGCGATGGCTCATCGCGTGCTCGAGATTGATGCCATGACTACAGATGACTGCACCTTCAGTGTTGGGGTTATCCAGGGTGGGCAATGGGTGAACTGCGTGGCTACCGTCTGTACCGCTGAAGTGCTGAGCATGGCCAAGCGGCAGCAGGATTTAGACCAGGGGGTCGAACGCATGTTGGCCTTGGCTGGTGCCATTAATGATGTAAGCTTTCATGTAGAACGTGGGGTGACTCGGCCGGTCTGGGAACCGAATGAGCGGACAATGGCGCTTTACGATCAGGCGTGCGCGGTGGCTCAGCTGATCGGCTTCGACCTGCCGCACCGGAGCGCAGGTGGAGGCTCAGACGGCAATTTTACGGGAGCAATGGGCATCCCAACCCTGGACGGGCTCGGTGTTCTTGGGGAAAACCTGCACACCCTCGAAGAGCACATCTTTGTTCGGAGTCTTGTCCAACGGGGGAAGCTTCTCGCCGGCCTGTTGGCGGACCTCCGCTAACCTCATTTGCCTACTTCAGGGTTAGCCTCAGGAGCCGATTGACGTCAGGCCTGTTGCATCGTTCGCTAGGCCGTGTGGACGGATTTGATGAGGATGAAGCTCAGAGCAAGCGCGACGACCGAGCCGTAGTTCACGTCAGTCTTCTCGCAGCGTAATGCAACGGGCTTGAAGCGCTTGAGTTTACCCATGGTTTGCTCAATGCGAGCGCGCCCGCGGTAGAGCGCTTTGGGAAAGAACTTCGGCTTCTCCTTGGTCGTGGTCCGGTACGGAATGGCCGGGCAGATGCCGCGGGAGCGGGCAACCTGTCGGTTGGCCTTGGCGTCATAGCCCTTGTCGCCTACAGCCGCTCGGGGCGTGATGTCCGGCCCGACGTCGAGCAGCGTCTCGAACTGAGGACTGCCGCTGGCCTCACCAGCGGTCAGGCAAAAGCCGAGCGGGTCGCCATTCCAGTCAGTCTTGAGGTGGATCTTGGTCGAGAACCCACCCCGGGAGCGGCCCAGCGCCTGCCGGCTCTGCCCCCTTTTGCGCCTGCGGCCGAGACATGGGCCCGTACGATGGTGGAGTCGAACATCTGCACCAAGTGAGCGGTCTTGCTCAGAGCCGCCAAGGCGTCGAAGAAGGCCTCGAACACACCCGCCCGGCTCAAACGCCAGAACCGCTTCCAGACCGAGTTCCAGTTGCCGAAGCACTCAGGCAAGGCCCGCCAGGTGATGTTGTGGACCGTGAAATAGTGCGGCGCCTCCAGGAAGCGGCGGTCATTGTGGCCCTTGGCGCCGCGCCGGGAGCACGAGGCGGCAAACATGAAGTAGTTTGGACTTAATCTGACAGACGGTGTCGTTAAGCTGAGGCATGAGCCGAGGCCGGGCGCGGAGTGGTCGGGGTGCGCAGCGCCCGGCCCCGGCGTTCGAAGGAGCACCGCCATGACCAA
>JAFAAP010000210.1 GCA_023426505.1 Pseudomonadota bacterium | reverse complement strand
CCGCGACGCCAGTGCCAGAGAACCAGGTTGAGGCACATTGGCTTCCTCCTGTGTTCTAGCGCCCAACGACCGTTGAGCCTGCGGCCCGAGTATACACCTGAAGGCATGTCGACGCATGCGACCGCAGGAGAAGGACCCCGACTTTCCGACATATTTTGGAACGCATGGGTCCATGGGGAGCTGATCAGGGAGAGTCCGGAACGGGTCAGGGAGCGAAGTTCACCGACCTTTCGGAATGTCTGGTGCTCCCCAGGTGAGCGGACCTTCAGTCTACTTCTGGGATGTGCCGATTTTGTTGAAAAAGTCCGCAAGTGCCGTTTTTCACGTCGTCGGCATACAGGATGCTGGGCCTGATCTGTCACACTGACCCTAGTAATAGACCGACGTAGCGACACTCGAGAGTTTTTCAACAAAATCTGCCAGGACCAGACCTTGTCAGCCAGCCTGAGCTGGTATGCTTCCGAAGGCAAGTATTCTACGTGATTGTCCCAGCGTCGGCTGCGATCAGTTTGCGCGTGTCAGCCACGCTGGCACCGGATGCGACGGCGAGGAGGCGGACATCGTTGGGAAGAGTCACAAGGTCGAAGCCCCAGTCGACGGCCTTCGCGGCATAGGCCGAGCCGCCGCAATGGAGAGCCGCGCGGATGCCGGCTAGATGGGCTGCATCCAGGATCGTGCGGATCGCGTCTACCATCTCGGGCTCCTCCCGATCGAAGCCGAAGGGATATTTTCGTCCGGTCAGTCCAAGCGTCAGATCGGACGGGCCGATATAGACCCCATCCAAGCCAGGTGTTGCAACGATCTCATCGAGATTATTGAAGCCTTCCGCGGTTTCGATCATGGCGAAGCATAGAAGATTGTTGTCAGCTTCGACGCCATAGTTCGGGCCAGCGGAGAACACCGCCCGGGTCGGGCCGAAGCTGCGGGTCCCTGCTGGGGGATAGCGCATATACGACACAAGTTCGGCGGCCTGCGCGCCCGTGTTGATCATGGGGCAAATCACCCCGCATGCGCCTGCATCAAGCACCTTCATAATGGCCGCGGGATCAAGCCACGGAACGCGCACGAGTGGCGCCACCTCACTGGCACGCATGGCCTGCAGCATTCCGACCGCGGCTTGGTAGTCGATAAGCCCATGCTGGAGATCGATCGTGATGGAATCGTATCCCTGCTCCGCCAGTATCTCGGCGGTGAACGCATTCGGAATGGATAGCCAGCCATTCAGCACCGGCTTCCTATCCGCCCAGAGCGACTTGATCCTGTTCGCCTTCATCTTGCCTCCAAACGACCTTCACCCCGCGCTTTGAACCGCAAGGCAGGTTGCAGGTTCGTGGTGTCGTGGCTCTTCGTCACCCGCCCATTAGCGGCCGGTTCTCTCGCGCCAAGCTGCGAAGTCGATATTAGTCTGCTCGTCAGTAGCCGGATAGAGACCGAGGATCGAGCGCCCTTTCAGGACCTCCTCGGTCACGAAATCCTCGAATGCCGTCATTTCGGTGGTCTCGTCGGCAACCTCATCGGCCAGGTGGGCTGGGATCACCACCACGCCTTCGGCATCGCCGACGATCACATCACCGGGAAATACAGGAGCATCGCCGCAGCCAATCGGCACGTTGATGTCGATGGCCTGATGTAGGGTCAGGTTCGTCGGAGCAGAGGGGCGGTTGTGATAGGCCGGAATCCCGAGGCTTTCGATCTCCGGCGTATCGCGGAAGCCGCCGTCGGTCACCACGCCGGCCACGCCACGCATCATCAGACGCGAGATCAGGATTGAGCCCGCCGAGGCCGCGCGCGGGCTCTTGCGGCTGTCCATGACGAGAACCGCTCCCGGAGGGCAGATTTCCACCGCCTTGCGTTGGGGGTGCTCCCGGTCGCGGAAGACGCTCAGCTGATTCAGGTCCTCGCGCGCCGGCATGTAGCGCAGGGTGAAGG
Source organism: Pseudomonadota bacterium (assembly GCA_023426505.1). Lineage (GTDB taxonomy): Bacteria > Pseudomonadota > Alphaproteobacteria > Rhizobiales > Beijerinckiaceae > Microvirga. Next base: position 24,061 of record JAFAAP010000210.1, on the reverse strand, counting down.
CCTCGCCCACCATCGGACCGGCATCGCGGTTGATGCGGTGGACATCCTGGATCCACTGGTTGCGCAGGCCGCGCTTGTAGAGCGCCGTCATCAGCGTCGGCGTGGCGACTTTCTTGAGCTTCTCGCGGGTTTCGGGCTTCAATCCGGTCATCGGTGCATCTCCTGGAACTTAGAAAATATCGGGCTCGGCCACCGGCGCGCCGTGGCTCGTCTCGAGGAAGTCAAAATCGCAGCCCTCATGGGCTTGGCGGATGTGTTTCGTGAACATCCAGCCGTAGCCCCGCTCGAAGCGCGGCTTGCGCTCCGGCAGCAGGGCGCGCCTCATCTCGAGTTCCTCCTTGGAGACTTCGAGGGTGATACGGCGTGCGGGAATGTCCACGGTGATGATGTCGCCCGTCCGCACGAGGGCGAGGGGACCGCCCACGTGGGCCTCCGGCGACACATGCAGGATGCAGGCGCCGTAGCTCGTGCCGCTCATGCGGGCGTCCGACAGGCGCAGCATGTCGCGCACGCCCTGCTTCACGAGCTTCTTCGGGATCGGCAGCATACCCCATTCCGGCATTCCAGGACCGCCCTGCGGCCCCGCATTGCGCAGGACCAGGATATGGTCCGCCGTCACATCGAGATCATCGTCATCAATGGCGGCCTTCATGGAGGGATAGTCGTCGAACACGAGGGCAGGTCCCGAGTGCTTGCGCAGGCGCGGCTCGCAGGCGCTCGGCTTCATGACGCATCCGTCGGGGGCAAGATTGCCCTTGAGCACGGCGAGCGCGCCTTCCTCATAGATGGCGTTGTCAACGGTGCGGATGACATCGTCATTATAGACCTCGGCGCGGGCGATGTTCTCGCCCAGCGTCCTGCCCGTCACCGTGAGACAATCGAGATGCAGATGCCCGCGGATGCGCGTCATGAGGGCGGGCAGCCCGCCGGCGAAGTAGAAGTCCTCCATCAGGTAGGCCGCGCCGCTCGGGCGCACGTTCGCGATCACCGGAACCTTGCGGCTGGCGATCTCGAAATCATCGAGGCCGATGTCGTGCCCGGCTCGGCGACCCATAGCGATGAGGTGGATCACGGCATTCGTGGAGCATCCCATGGCCATGGCGACGGCAATCGCGTTCTCGTAGGCGGGACGGGTCTGGATCTTGCCAGGCGTGAGATCCTCCCACACCATCTCGACAGCCCGTCGACCTGCCTCCGCGCACATGCGGATGTGATTGACGTCAGCGGCCGGGATGGAGGAGGCACCCGGCAGCGTCATGCCGACGGATTCCGCAATCGCCGTCATGGTGCTGGCGGTGCCCATGGTCATGCAGTGGCCATGGCTCCGGGCGATGCCGCCCTCGACCTCCACCCATTCTTCCTTGGTGATGTTGCCGGCCCGGCGCTCGTCCCAGTATTTCCAGGCATCGGAGCCGGAGCCCAGAGTCTTGCCCTTCCAGTTTCCGCGCAGCATGGGACCCGCCGGGATGTAGATCGTCGGCAAGTTGGCGCTCGTTGCGCCCAGGAGCAGGCCGGGTGTGGTCTTGTCGCAGCCCCCCATGAGAACGACACCGTCGATCGGGTGGGAGCGGATGAGCTCCTCCGTGTCCATGGCCAGCATGTTGCGGTAGAGCATAGTGGTCGGTTTGACGAAGTTCTCCGAGAGCGAGATCGCAGGCAGCTCGATGGGAAAGCCACCGGCCTGGAACACGCCGCGCTTCACGTCCTCCACACGCTGCTTGAAGTGGGCGTGACAGGGATTGATGTCCGACCAGGTGTTGATGATCGCGATGACCGGGCGTCCCACCCAATCCTCGGGAGCGTAACCCATCTGCATAATGCGGGAGCGGTGACCGAAACCGCGCAGATCATCGGGAGCGAACCAGCGGGCGCTGCGAAGGTCTTCAGGCTTTTTTGTCTTGGATGTCATGGGAGTCACGTCGTGCCTGTGATGTCGATGTATTCGAGGTCCAGAGGGAGGAGGCTTAAGCCTCCTCCTGGAAGGCCTCTTCGCGTTTCTGGCGAACAGCCGGAGCAAGGACCGTCGCGAGCAGGATGAGCGCCAGGACCAGCATCGTTGCGCTGATCGGGCGGATCAGGAACACCGTGGCGTCGCCCTTGGAGATCAGCATGGCGCGGCGCAGATGCTCTTCCATCATGGGGCCGAGAATGAAGCCGAGCAGCATCGGGGCGGGCTCGCAATCGAGCTTGCGGAAGATGTATCCAAGGAACCCGAAGATCGCCATCAGGTAGACGTCGAATGTCGCATTGTTGAGACTGAAGACGCCGATGGCGCAGAAGACCAGGATGGCCGGATACAGGAAGTGATACGGCACCGAGATCATGCGCACCCAAAGGCCGATGAGCGGCAGGTTGAGGACGAGCAGGAACAGGTTGCCGATCCACATGGAGACGATGAGGCCCCAGAACAGCACCGGCTGTTCTGTCATCACCGAAGGCCCAGGCTGGATGCCCTGCATGATCATCGCGCCGATCATGAGGGCCATGACGGGATTGGACGGAATGCCCAGCGTCAACATGGGAATAAAAGATGTCTGCGCGCCGGCATTGTTGGCTGATTCCGGCCCCGCGACACCCTCGATGGCTCCCTTGCCGAACCGTTCGGGATGTTTGGAGACTTTCTTCTCCAACGTGTAGGCTGCGAAGGAGGCAAGCATGGCTCCGCCGCCCGGGAGAATGCCGAGCATGGAGCCGAGGATGGTTCCACGCAGGACCGGTGCCGCCATCTGCTTCAGGTCATCCTTCGTCGGCATGAGACCCGTCACGGTCTTCGCCATGACCGTGCGCGTCGACTCATTCGCCAGGTTCCCGATGATCTCTCCCAGGCCGAACACGCCCATGGCGACAACGACAAAATTGATGCCGTCTGCAATCTCCGGGAAGCCGAAGGTGTAACGGGTCGTGCCGGAATTCACGTCGGTTCCGATCAACCCCAGGATGAGCCCGAGGATGATCATGCCAAACGCATGCAGCAGAGAGCCGTGTGCCAGCACGACCGAGGCAACGAGACCAAGCACCATCAAGGAAAAGTACTCGGCGGGACCGAACTGCAAGGCAAGGTCAGCCAGGGGAGGAGCAAAGACGGCAAGAAGGACCGTTGCGACCGTGCCGGCGAAGAAGGATCCGATGGCGGCTGTCGCCAGCGCCCTCCCCGCCTTGCCCTGACGGGCCATCTGATAGCCGTCGAGCGCGGTCACGACGCTCGAGGACTCACCCGGCAGGTTCACCAGAATCGCGGTGGTCGAGCCGCCATACTGCGCGCCGTAGTAGATACCGGCCAGCATAATCAGCGCCGAGACCGGCGGCAGACCGAAGGTGACGGGCAGCAGCATGGCGATCGTTGCCGTGGGACCGAGCCCTGGCAACACACCGATCGCCGTGCCGAGGAGCACGCCAACCATGCAATAGGCTAAGTTCCAGAAGGTCAGCGCGGTTTTCAGGCCGAGCCAGAGATTCGAGAGCGTTTCCATCGCTTGATCCCCCTACTCGCCAAACCACGAGCCGACGAGCGGCATCGGAACGCCAAGAGCCTTGACGAAAACAAGCGTGCAGAACACGACCAGAAGGATCAGCCCGGCGGCGGCCTTCGGTTCGAAGCGAAAGTGCTGGCTCGCAGCGGCGCTGACCAGGATGAGCACAATCAGAGCGACAACAAGTCCCGCGCTGGGGAGCAGCAATCCGAAGAGAGCCGTCGAGCCGACCACGAGTGCCAAGGGCTTCCAGGCAATGGCGCCAACGGCCTCCCCCTCTTGAGCAAAAGCGCGCGCTGTCGAGAGCAGGCCGATCAGCATGAGGATGACGCTCAGGATGGTTGGGAAATAGCCCGCCCCCATGCGCCCTGCCGTGCCCATCGGATAATCGCGGCCGATCCAGAAGGCGGCCGCGCCGAAGGCGATGTAGAGCATGCCAGCCCAAAAATCTTTCTTCTGGAGCACGTGTGACATCACGAGCGTCCTCCTGGTGCAATGAAGATGAGCCGGTTGCCATCATCTCTGCGGGTACAATGACCGCACAAGTGCCAGACGAATGGCGCCGCCCTCAGCAATTTTGAAAGTTCAGGATGAGGGGCAGCCCACACGGCTGCCCCAACAGGTCAGCTTATTGGTCAGCCGTGATCTTGCCGGTCTCGACGACCGTCTTCCAACGGGTGATTTCCTGGTTCAGGAATTCGGAGAACTGGCCGCTCGTATTGGCGACGACCTCGAAGCCGATATCATTGAACTTGCCCTTCACATCAGGGGAGTTCAATGCGGAGGTCAGCGACTGCTCGAGCTTCCCCTTCACATCGGCCGGAAGTCCTTTCGGGGCTGCAACACCCTGCCAGGAATAGACCTCGACACCCTCGACGCCCGCTTCCTTCATGGTCGGCGCATCCGGGAAAGCGGGATTCCGCTTGTCTGCTGTGACGGCGAGAAGCTTCAACTTGCCGGCCTTGATGTGATTCGACACGGCGCCGAGGTTCTGGAACGACACGTCAGCGTGGCCGCCGATCAGGTCCGTGATAGCGGGAGCGCCGCCCTTGTAGGGCACATGGACGCCGGTGGTGCCAGTCTTCTGCCAGAACAAGGCTGCCGTGAGATGGTCGGAGGAGCCCGCGCCCGACGAGGCGAACGTCACCTTCTCAGGGTTCTTCTTGAGATGCTCGACGAGCTCCTTGACGTTGTTGACCGGGAAATTTGGGTTGGCCACGAGCACGTTCGGCGTGCGCACGGCGACCGTGAGCAGGTCGAAATCCTTGGTCGGGTCATAAGGCAGGCTCTTGTAGAGAACCGGGTTGATGGCATAGACGCCGATCGAGCCGACAATCAGCGTGTAGCCGTCGGCCTTCGCCTTCGCGACCTGTCCGGCCCCAAGGGAGCCATTCGCGCCAGGTTTGTTCTCCACCACGATGGGCTGCCCAAGGCTTTCCTGCATCTTCTGGGTGGTCACACGGGCCGTCGTGTCGGATGCACCGCCCGCCGGGAAAGGCACAACCACCGTCACGGGCTTTTCCGGATATCCGGCGGCGAACGCGGGTGCAGAGATCACGATGCCGAGGGCTGCGGCGGACAACAGTTTCAGCGCCTTCATGCGCTTCCTCCTATGATGTGTATGGGTTGTGGCCACCCGTCTCTGCGGGCTTGGGGCTGGATGTCCCAGCGGGAACGCTGGTAGCTAAAACGCTAATGCATTAGTCTGTCAACTTGTATTCTGATGCAACTTTCTGATGTAATGGTGCTTCGGCATGTGGGATGACGCCCACGAAAGGACGGAGAGATGGATACCTTGACGGTAAGCTCGTTGCGGCCGCGAGACAGGTCGCGCCATGCGGCGCCTCAGGTCTTCGAGCATTTGCGAGAGGCCATCCTCGCCCTCACCCTCGCTCCGGGAACGGTGCTGAACCGTCTTACCCTCCAGAAGGAATTCGGCCTGAGCTCGACGCCGATCCGGGATGCTCTCCTGAAGCTCCAGGAGGAAAGCCTAGTGGAGATTTTCCCGCAGCATGCGACCGTGGTCAGTCCGATCGACCTGACGCTTGCCCATCAGGCGCACTTCCTGCGCCGTTCGCTGGAACTCGAAATCGTCAGGAGCTTGGCGCTTGCGCCCGATCAGAGGCTGATCGCAAGACTGCACGGCTTCCTGGCCCAGCAGCAGGCGCTGATGGAAGCCGAGGATTTCGAAGCCTTTGCGGCAGCCGACCAAGACTTCCACCAGCATCTCTACGAGGCGGCGCAGATGCAGGAACTCTGGGTTCTCGTGCGCAGCCGCAGCGGACATATCGATCGCCTGCGCCGATTGCACCTTCCCACTCCGGGCAAGGCTCAAAACATCGTTCATCATCACAGACTGATCGTGCAGGCCATCGCAGAGGGTAGATCCACCGAGGCGCAGCAGCATCTGCGGGATCACCTCTCTGGCACATTGGCTCATGTGGATGAAATCAAGGCAAAGTACCCAGGATACATTCGATCCTAGACGGCTGTTACTCCTTCCAAGAGCAAGTCATCCTGTAGTCTGCAACTTAGCGGCTACCCTAAACGTCAATGTACGCAGTTGGATAGTCGCGGCCCTTCTGTCGGCTTTGGGTCAATCTGAGCCGTTAGGCTTGGCCGTCTGAAGGTCAGCTTGCCCCGCGAGTGCGGAAATGCGGTTAAGCTCAGCCCTGTGCCAAAAGCGGCCATTCGTCATATTTCGATCGGTGAGGGAAGCGCCGCCCGCAATTGGATTGCTCCAGGCGTTGAGCCGGTCAGTTCAACGCTCGCGCTCAGGATTAAGCATGCTTGATCGCATCGGTTCTACGTAGATGCGTGATGACAATGTCGGAGTCCGGCTCTCACACAGACACTGTTACTTATTGCTCAAGTACATAAGTGCCTGGGGCATTCTGCACAGGCGGATATTTCGCGCTGCCGATCCGGGGCTGTGGCCCTTTGCGCCCCGAACGGGCTGACAGCCAGGCGGCCCAATCAGGCCACCAGCTCCCCTCGTGCCGCGTGGCGTGCTGCAGCCACTCCGCGGGGCTACCCGCGGAGGCATTGCTTGTCTCCAACGTCCAATAGGTGCCTTTGCCACCCGGTGGATTGATGATCCCGGCAATGTGGCCGCTTGAGGCGCGGACAAAGCGCACGTTCCCGCCGAACAGCTGTGTAATCCGCCAAGCTGCGTCCCAGGGCACAATGTGGTCCTTTTCTGCCCCCACGGCATAGGTGTCCTGGCGAATGCGGCCAAGATCGATCGCCTGGCCTTTGAGCGTGACCTTGCCCGGCTCGATTAGATTGTTCTCAACATAGGTGTTGCGCAGGTACCAGCTGTGGGCGGCACGCGCCATCCGGGTGCCGTCGCTGTTCCAGTATAGCAGATCAAAAGCAGGCGGCTTGCTGCCCATCAGGTAGTTGTTGACCACATTGGCCCAGATCAGGTCGTTTGAGCGCAGCAGGTTGAACATGTTGGCCATCTCGCGGCTGTCGAGATAGCCGCGCTCCATCATCTGCTGCTCGATCAGATCCACCCCTGGCTCGTCCATGAACACGGCCGTGTCGCCCACCCGCGAGAAGTCCTGCAGGGAGACCATGAAGCTGGCCGCGTTGAACCGCGTGTCACCCTTGGCCGCGAGGACCGCCAAGGTCATTGTCAGCAGCGTGCCACCGATGCAGTAGCCCATGGCGTTGACCGTCGGGCTGCCGGTAATCTCGCGCACCACATCGCTAGCCTCCAGCGGCCCGAGATCCATGTAGTCCTCGATGCCGATCTCATCCATGGACGCATCCGGGTTCTTCCAGGAGATCAGGAAGACGGTGAAGCCCTGCTCAACCAGGTAGCGCACCAGGCTGTTCTTCGGCTGCATGTCGAGGATGTAGTACTTGTTGATCCAGGGAGGCAGGATCAGCAGCGGCGTCTTGTGAACCTTATTGGTTGTGGGCGCATACTGGATCAGCTCCATCAGGCGATTGCGGTGGACGACCTTTCCCGGCGTGAGGGCAAGGTTCCGTCCCGGAGCGAAGGCCTCGGTGTCGACCATGCTCAGGCGCCCGGCCTGGAGGTCTGCAATTAGGTTAGCGGCGCCAGCCGCAATACTGGTTCCCCCGGTCACGATGGCTTTGCGAAGAGCGACAGGGTTCGACAGCAGGATCAGAGCGGGGCTCATCGCGTCCACAAACTGCCGCAGATGGAAGTTGATGCGCTGCTGCTCGGCCTCGTCCATGCCCTCCACATCGCCCTGCTGCAGGAGCCAGTCGGATGCCAGCAGGTAGATCTGCTGAAGGGTGCGATAGGCTGGGTTGGTATGCCACTCGGGGGCAGCAAACCGCTTGTCTTTGGTAGCGGGAGCGGCCCCGTCCGTCGACGATAGGCCAGCGAGGGCGAGCCAGTGCTGCCCTGCCTCTTGCCAGGCATCAAGAGCGGAGCGCCACAGATCCTGATTGAGGTCTGCTAATGCGAGGGCTGTTGTCGGCTTGTTAAGCGACCGCATCCAGACAATCCGTAACGCACGCGCGATCTCGGCCCAGTCGACCGGCACGACCTCGCGCAAGGGATTGGCATTCCACATCTGGTCGATGGAGCGGAGTGTCGGATCCTTTGCGAGACTCTCGTGAAACCGGCCGATGCCTCCGGTCAGCATGCTGGAAGCAGGATTATCGGCTGCAATCTCCCACCACGACCTAGAGGGATTCGACAAGACACGCGTCGAGGCGGACAGTTGGTCCATCCAGGAGGCCCATATGCCCAGCATCACATCGGGCCCGGGCACATCCGAGCCTGTCGTTGCTTGGGCTCGATCCTCAACTTCGCCTGCCATAGGCTTCCTCCTAAGGTATCAAGTGCATTGACTGTTGGATACTAGTCTCGGTTCCTTCGGGCGTGTCCACATGAAACGGGTGAGATCGCAGGACCTCAGATGCTCTTCAAGATTTCGTCCACCACCTTCTTGGCGTCGCCGAAGAGCATCATGGTGTTGTCGCGGAAGAACAGCTCGTTCTCGACGCCCGCGTAGCCGGAGCCCATGCCGCGCTTGATGAACAGCACGGTCTTGGCCCGCTCCACGTCGAGGATCGGCATGCCGAAGATCGGCGAGCTCGGATCGGTCTTGGCCGCCGGGTTCGTGACGTCGTTGGCGCCGATCACGAAGGCCACGTCCGCCTGGGCGAACTCTCCGTTGATGTCCTCGAGCTCGAACACCTCGTCGTAGGGCACGTTCGCCTCGGCCAGCAGCACGTTCATGTGGCCGGGCATACGGCCCGCCACCGGGTGGATGGCGTACTTCACCTCGACGCCCTCGGCCTTCAGCTCGTCCGCCATCTCGCGCAGCGCATGCTGCGCCTGGGCGACCGCCATGCCGTAGCCCGGCACGATGATGACCTTGGCGGCGTTCTTCATGATGAAGGCCGCATCGTCCGCCGAGCCCTGCTTCACCGGCCGGGTCTCCACCGCGCCGGCGGCGGCCGCCGTCTCGCCGCCGAAGCCGCCGAGGATGACCGAGATGAAGGACCGGTTCATGCCCTTGCACATGATGTAGGACAGGATCGCGCCCGAGGAGCCGACCAGCGCGCCGGTGATGATCAGCGCCAGGTTGCCGAGCGTGAAGCCGATGCCGGCCGCCGCCCAGCCCGAATAGGAGTTGAGCATCGACACGACCACCGGCATGTCGGCGCCGCCGATCGGGATGATGAGCGTGACGCCGAGCACGAAGGACGTGATCACGATGAGCCAGAACACGGCATGGCTCTCGGTTCGGATGAACGCGATGACCAGCACCAGGAGCAGCAGGCCGAGACCGATGTTCAGGAGATGGCGCTGCGGCAGCAGGATCGGCTTGCCGGACATGCGGCCGTCGAGCTTCAGGAACGCGATCACCGAGCCCGTGAAGGTGATGGCCCCGATGGCGGCGCCGAGCGACATCTCGAACAGCGAGCCGCCATGGATGGTGCCCACCGTGCCGATGCCGAAGGCCTGCGGGGCATAGAGCGCGCCCGCAGCCACCAGAACCGCAGCGAGGCCGACGAGCGAGTGGAACGCCGCCACGAGCTGGGGCATCGCCGTCATCGGCACGCGCTTGGCCACCACCGCGCCGATGCCGCCGCCGATGGCGAGCCCGAGGATCACCAGCAGCCAGCCGCCGAAGCCGGCGGGCGGCTGCACCATGAGGGTGGTGAGGATTGCGATCCCCATGCCGACCATGCCGAACAGGTTGCCCTGCCGCGAGGTGGTGGGGTGCGAGAGGCCGCGTAGGGCCAGGATGAACAGGACGCCGGAGACGAGGTAGAGGATCGAGGCAAGATTCGCCGACATGGCCTCAACCCTTCTTGCGGTACATGGCGAGCATGCGCTGGGTCACCAGGAAGCCGCCGAAGATGTTGATGGACGCGAGGATCACGCCGATGAAGCCGAGGACCCGGGCCCAGATCGGCCCGTCGCCAAGGGCCGGGGCCACGTTGACGCCCACCGCCAGGAGCGCGCCCACCACGATCACGGACGAGATGGCGTTGGTGACCGACATGAGCGGCGTGTGCAGCGCCGGGGTCACCTGCCAGACCACGTAGTAGCCGACGAAGATCGCCAGCACGAAGATGGCGAGGCGGAACACCGTCGGGTCGACGGCCCCGTGGGTGACCGTGGTGACGCCCACCGCCACCTGGTCGGCGATGGCCTGGGCCATGTCGGCGGCGCGCTGGGCGGCCGCCGCCGCGGCCCGTGATTGTTCGACAGCCTGTTCGGGCGTGAGTGCCATGGTGTCCCCCTGTTCAAGCCGTCGGCTGGAAGGCCGTGTGGACGATGGCGCCGTCACGGGTGAGGCAGGTCGCCTTCACCAGCTCGTCGTCCCATTTCACGGCGACGGTCTTGCTGTCCTTGTCGATCAAGGTCTCGACGAAAGCGTAGAGATTCTTCGCATAGAGGCTGGAGGCCGAGGCCGCGAGGCGGCCCGGCATGTTGAGGTGGCCGACGATCTTGACGCCGTTGTGCTCCACCACCTCGCCGGGCTTGGCGAGCTCGCAGTTTCCGCCGCGCTCCACGGCTAGGTCCACGACGACCGAGCCCGGCTTCATCGACTCGACCATCTCCCGCGTCACCAGCTTCGGGGCGGGACGGCCCGGGATCAGGGCGGTGGTGATGACGATGTCCTGCTTGGCGATGTGGGAGGCGACCAGCGCCGCCTGCTTCGCCCGGTACTCGGCCGACATCTCCTTGGCGTAGCCGCCGGCCGTCTCGGCCTGCTTGAATTCCTCGTCCTCGACGGCGATGAACTTGGCCCCGAGGCTCTCCACCTGCTCCTTGGCGGCAGGACGCACGTCGGTGGCGGTCACCACCGCGCCGAGGCGGCGAGCGGTGGCGACGGCCTGGAGACCCGCGACGCCGGCGCCCATCACGAAGACGCGGGCGGCCGGAACGGTGCCGGCGGCGGTCATCATCATGGGCATGGCGCGGCCGTACTCGGCCGTCGCGTCGATGACGGCGCGGTAGCCCGCGAGATTGGCCTGGGAGGACAGCACGTCCATGACCTGCGCCCGGGTGATGCGCGGCATCAGCTCCATGGAGAAGGCGGCGACATGGGCGTCGGCCAGGCTTTTAAGAGCCGCATCCTGGCCGTAGGGATCCATGATCCCGACCAGGAGAGCGCCGGGCTTCACGCCGGTGAGCTCGCCGTTCGAGGGACGGCGGACCTTCAGGATGATGTCGGCATCCCTCACGGCTTCCTCAGCGGAAGCCGCGATGGCGGCCCCTGCCGCCTCGAACTCGGAATCGGAAAAACCGGCCCTGAGGCCGGCTCCCGCCTGGACCACGACGTCGGCGCCGAGGCCCTTGTACTTCTTGACCGTCTCGGGGGTAGCGGCGACGCGTGTCTCCGCTCTGTCGGTTTCGGAGAGAACGGCGATCCGCATCAGGCGATCCTTCCAGTTCAGTGGCCAAAGCTGATCTACGTCGGCCGCACAAGAGGTGGTCGGCACGCCCTCCATCACGAAGGTCCTCATGATGTCAGTGTGCCGACTGAGTTCAGGTGTTGTCCATCCCTGACGAAAGGGCCTCTAGTCTCGTCTCAGAGAAAGCCGATCGAGATCCACGGCACGGCCGCGACCAAGATCAGGCCGATGATCAGGGCGAGGATGTATCCGACGATCGGCCTCATGCCTTGGTCCGGATGGATGCGGCTGATCGCGCAGGCGGCGTAGTACCCGACGCCGAACGGCGGCGCGAACAGCCCGATGCCCATGGCGAGGATGACCACCATCGCATAGTGGACCTCGTGCACGCCGATCTGCCGCGCGATCGGGAACATGAGCGGTCCGAACAGCACGATGGCTGGAATTCCCTCTAGAACGCTCCCGAGCACGATGAAGGCCAGGATCGACACGGCCATGAACATCGCAACTCCGCCGGGCAATCCGGTCATAGCCGAGGCGAGCAGGCCCGAGAACCCGGACTGGGTCAGCGCCCACGCCATCCCAGTGGCTGCGCCGATGATCAACAGGATTGCCCCCGAGAGAGCCGCCGTCTCGACCAGCATCGGCATGAGCCGGCTCCAGTCGAAGCGGCGATAGATCAAAAGCCCTGCAAGGATTGAGTAGACGATGCCGATGGTGGAAACCTCCGTCGCTGTGGCGACGCCCTCGATCACGGCAGCCCGGATGATGAATGGCAGGGCGATTGCCGGGAGAGCCACGATGAAGGCTTTGCCGATCTCGCGCCAAGTCGCCCGCTTGACATGGCTGAGGTCTTCCTTGCGGTAGCGCCACCAGACCAAACCACAGAGAGTGATCCCCAGCACCACGCCTGGCAGAAGACCGCCGGTGAACAGGGCTGCGATCGACACGCCTGTCACAGAGCCGATGGTGATCAGCACAAGGCTCGGCGGGATGGTTTCAGTTTGAGCGCCCGTAGCTGAGAGCAGAGCCACCAAGTCACCCGGCTTGGCCCCGCGCTCACGCATCTCCGGAAACAGGACAGGCGCGACGGCTGCCATATCGGCGGCCTTCGATCCCGAGATGCCGGAGACCAGATACATCGCTCCGACGAGAACATAGTGAAGTCCGCCCCGGACATGCCCCAGGAGGCTTGCCAGGAAGGCCACCATGGCGCGGGCCATCCCGGTCATCTCGATCAGCAGGCCGAGAAACACGAACAGCGGCACCGCGAGAAGGATGAGGTGCGACATGCCCTCGTCCATCCGGCCGACCACGACGACCGTCGGCGTGCTGGTGGTCAGGGCGATATAGCCAAAGGTGGCGAGCGCGAACGAGAATGCGATCGGCACTCCGGCGAACACCATGGTGGCGACGAACCCGACGAAGAAGATCAGCAGGTTGAGATTGCCCAGACCGCGCAACGCCGGCTGCAATAGGAACAAGATGCCGATCAGCCCCATGATGAGCGCCAGCGCCCCGAGGACCTGCTGCCAGCTGCCGACCTGCACCAGGCGCAGAATCGCCATAATTGTCATCAGGCCCATCCCGACCGGCAGTGCCGCCGCCCGCCAAGAATTAGCGATCTCGAGCGCCGGCGTGGTAACCCAGACCTCGTCGGCGGCAAACTCGTAAGCCGGCTCGATGATCAGGAGTAAGAAGGCCAAGGCCGCTGCTGCGGCGACCACATCCAGGAAGGCCCAAACTCGCGTTGGTAGCATGCCGAGGATGGCGGTCATCCGCATGTGCTCGTTGCGCCGGAATGCCACCACGGCCCCAAGCATGGCGAGCCACAAGAACAGGATAGAGGCCAGCTCATCCGACCAGACGAGCGGTTCATGGAAAACATACCGGCTGATGACGCCGGCGAGCAGGACAATGATCTCGGCGACGACGAGAAGCGCCGCCGGGATCTCAACGAGAGGCCGGAGGATGGCATCGACGGACGCCGCCCAGTGCCGTCGTGACGGAGCTGTCTCCGTCACTTGAGTGTTCAATCCGTGCGCGTGAGCCATAGCATTTATCCCAGCTTGCCGGAATATTTTTCGAGCTGCGCCCAGGCCTCTCCGCCAAACTTGTCCTTCCACTCTTTGTAGAAGGTCGTCTTGGCCAGAGCCTGACGGAAGGGCTCGCGGTCGACCTCAAGAAACTGAAGGCCTTTTCCGCTCAGCTCCTGTCGCAGCGTATCTGCCAGCTTGGCAATATCGGCGCGTTGATCGGCTGCAGATTTGTCAAACTCACGCGAGACAATGTCCTGCACGTCCTTGGGCAGACGCTGGAAAGCGCGTTTGTTTCCGAGGATCCAGTAGCCGTCCCAAACATGGCCGGTCAGGCTGCAGGTCTTTTGCACCTCGTAGAGCCGGGCCGTGGCGATGATGGCCAGAGGATTCTCTTGGCCCTCCACCACCTTCGTCTGCAGCGACGAGTAAAGTTCGTTGAAGTTGATCGGCGCCGCTCCAGCATCGAGCGCCTTGAACAGCGATGTGAGGATTGGCGCCGGCGGGACGCGAATTTTGAACCCTTTCAGGTCATCTGGCGTCTTGATCTCGCGCGTCGAGGAGGTGATTTGCCGAAAGCCGTTGTCCCAGGCGCGCGACACCGTCTGGATCGGCGTCTTAGCAATCTGGGCACGGACATAAGTGCCAAGATCCCCATCCATGGCCTGCCAGACGGTGTCGTAGTCCTTGAAGGCAAAGCCGGTGTTCAGGATGCCAGCGACCGGCACGAAGGTGGCCAGGATCGAGGTCGACAGATTGAAGAACTCGACGCTGCCGTTTCGCACTTGGGTGAGCAGGTCGGTGTCGGAGCCCAACTGATTGGCCGGGAACAGCTTGATGTCGAGTTTGCCACCGGTCGCCTCGCGGATGCGGTTGATGGCCTCCTGAGCCCGCGTATTGACCGGATGGGTCGGATCCTGCCCGGTTGCAAGCTTGTACTCGAACTCGGCCGCCGAGGCGGGGTATCTAAGAATGGTGACCAACGGCAGCGCCGAACCGGCGGCAAGAAGGCCACGGCGAGTCATGCCGTGCGAGCGACTCTTAGGCGTATTCATGATGTCCATCCATCTTTAGGTTGTGGACCGCTACGAGCCACAACGTCACGTTTCCTCGAGAGGCTTTCTAAACCTCTAGTGTGTGCGCTCGTGGTTTTTGTTCAGCGCATTATAAGCTCGGATCACCTGACTATCGTCGGCCTGCCCATCGCCTTGTCCTGACACGGCGAGAAACATCTGATGTGCGAGAGCCGCGAGAGGCAGGGCCGCCTTGGCGTCCCGGCCGGCCTCGAGCACGATGCCGAGATCCTTCACGAAAATATCCACGGCACTCGTGACAGACGGCTCGCCTTGCAGCATGCGCGGGCCCCGATCTTTCAGCATCCAGCTCGAAGCGGATGAGCCACTTAGGATCTCAAGCAGGACGCTCAGATTGACGCCCACCTTGCCGGCCAGCGAGAAGGCTTCCGCCACTACCGCAATGTGGACCCCGCACAGAAGCTGATTGACAGTCTTGACCACCGCGCCCTGTCCCGGGCGCTCTCCAACGTAGAAGATCTTGTCCCCCAGAGCCTCGAACGCTGGCCTGACAAACTTGAAGACGTCATGTGGCGCTGCGGCCATGATGGTCAGCGTTCCCGCTTGAGCGCCCACAACCCCACCTGAGACGGGGGCATCGACAAAGCGCCGTCCTGCCTCGAGCACCCTTGTGGCAATTGCCTCAACGGCTCTAGGCGGGCATGTGGCCATGAGCACAACTGTTCCACCGGGGTGAAGCGCCTCAAGGGCGTCGCCATCAAACAGAGCAGACTCGGCCTGGGCTGCGCTCACAACCATCAGGATCAGGATGTCGGATCCCGTGGCGGCATGTGCAGCCGTGGACGCCGGCGTGCCTCCCGCACTCGCTAGGATGTTCATAGCTTCCGGCCTGATGTCGAACCCGCGCACGGCAAACCCGCGTGCGACGAGGTTCATTGCCATCGGCAGGCCCATGGATCCGAGCCCAATGAATCCGACTGTCATCATGGCGTGGTCCTCACCGAGACAGCCAGTTTCTGACCTGCCCTGCCATGGCATCGGTCGAGATGCCGTAGCGTTCGTGCAGTGTTGGGAGTGCACCGGCATCAAGGAACTCATCCGGCAGACCGATTTGCCGGAACGCGGGCGGGATCACGCCCGAGCGCATCAGGAGGCCGGCCACCGCTTCCCCGAGACCACCCACGATGGTGTGGTTCTCCGCCACAACGACCATGCGGCCGGTGCGACTCGCTTCCTTGAGGATTGTGGCTTCATCAAGAGGCTTGATGGTGGGTACATGCAGCACCCCCACATCTACGTTGTCATTCCCCAGGGCCTCTGCCGCCTCAAGCGCCCGCATCGTCATGAGGCCAGACGAGACGATCAGCACATCATCGCCGTCCCGCAGCATCTTGGCCTTCCCAAGCTCAAACGTGTAGCCGTACTCGTCAAGAACCAAGGGCACATTGCCGCGCAGCAGGCGCATGTAGACAGGACCATTGTGGGCTGCGATCGCCGGCACGACCTGCTCGATCTCATGAGCGTCGCACGGGTCGATGATCGTAATGTTCGGCATGCCACGGAAGATCGCAATGTCCTCGGTCGCCTGATGGCTCGGACCATACCCGGTCGTGAGACCTGGCAGGGCGCAGACGATCTTCACGTTGAGGTTTTCCTCAGCGATCGCCATGCAGATGAAGTCGTAGGCTCGTCGTGCCGCAAACACCGCGTAGGTGGTGGCGAACGGCATGAAGCCTTCGCGAGCCATGCCGGCGGCAGCGCTGATCAGTAGCTGTTCCGCCATGCCCATCTGGTAGAAGCGATCAGGATGGGCCTTGGCGAAAATGTGGAGGTCCGTGTACTTCGCGAGATCCGCCGTTAGTCCAACGATCTCGGGTCTGGTCTCAGCCAAAGCCGCGAGTGCGTTGCCGAACGGAGCGGGCTTCGTGCGCTGGTCGGGGCCGGCGAGCGACGCGATCATCGCCGAGGTGGTCAGCCGCGGCTGGTCCGCTGTCCCCTGTCCGCCTTCGCCCTGCTCTTTCAGCCATGCCGGACGTGTGTATTTCGAGCGCCTCATGATGTCCTCCCGACGTCAAGCAGTTCGAGGGCCTTCTGCCATTCGTGCGGCTCCACCCGCAGGAAGTGGTTGCGCTCACGTTCCTCAAGGAACGGAACACCTTTGGCCATCTTGGTGTCGCAGATGATGATGCGCGGCTTGGTCTCCGTCAGGTTGCGGGCGGCGTCGAACGCCTCGACCAGAGCATCGATGTCATTGCCGTTCACGCGCTGCACATGCCAGCCGAACGACTCGAAGCGGGCCTCGAGCGGCTCGAAACCTGTCACCTCAGGAGAGGGGCCATCCGCCTGCTGGTTGTTCACGTCAACAATGCCGATCAGGTTGTCGAGCTTCCAATGGCTGGCCGACCAAGCACCTTCCCAGATGGAGCCTTCGCCGAGTTCTCCGTCTGAGAACAGACAGTAGACGAACGCGTCCGACTTCTTACGCTTCAGCGCGAGGCCGAATCCGACCGCAAGCGCCAGCCCATGGCCGAGCGATCCGCCTGTGATCTCCATACCGGGCGTATAGGCGGCCATACCCGACATGGGCAGGCGACTGTCATCGGAGCCGTAGCTTTCGAGTTCGTCTTCGGGGATGATCCCGGCCTCAATTAGGGCCGCATACAGTGCAATGGCATAGTGGCCGATCGAGAGGAGGAAGCGGTCACGCTCCTCCCATTCCGGATCCTCCGGCCGGTAGCGCATAGCGTGGAAGTACGACACCGCCAGCACGTCGGCAACACCGAGGGCCTGAGCGATATAGCCCTGCCCCTGCACCTCGCCCATGCGCAAGGCATTGCGACGGATGCGGTAGGCCCTTTCCTTCAGGGACACGTTGGACAGGGCCGGCCCTGAGGCCTGTGGACCAGCTTCACTGGTGCTTGTCGTCATTGATTTCTCCAAGTGTTGGAGGGCGCGAGTGGACTGGCGCCCAAGGGCGCCGATCAATGGATCAGCATTCCGCCATTCACGTCGATCACGGCGCCGGTGATGTAGGCGGACAGATCTGAGGCAAGGAACAGGTAGGCGCCCGCGACATCCTCGGCATTGCCAAGACGATTGAGAGGAATGCCCTTCAAAATGTCCTGCCGCATCTCGTCCGTGAGCTTGCCGCCGGTGATGTCGGTCTGAATCAGGCCGGGCGTGACGCAGTTGACCCGGATGTTGTCCGGTCCGAGTTCGCGCGCCATCGCCTTGGCCAAGCCCAGAACGCCAGCTTTGGCGGCCGAATAGTGTGGTCCGCCGAAGATCCCGCCGCCGCGCTGGGCTGAAACCGAAGACATGCACGCAATCGAGCCCTGACGACGGGAGCGCATATGGGGAATGAAAGCTTGGCTTAAGTAGAGAACGCCGGTGAGGTTGACGTCAACGATGCGACGCCAGCTCGCCTCGTCGATCTCCATCGTCTTCACAGGCTGTGTGATGCCGGCATTGTTGAGGAGGATGTCAACCTGCCCTAAAGCCGCGATGGCTGCCTCAGCAGCGCGCTTGCACTCTTCAAGGTCAGCCACGTTACAACGGATTCCGAGATGATCCGGCCCAAGAGACGTGGCGGCCTCCTTGGCACCCTGTTCATCGAGGTCGAGAATGGCAACTCTCGCACCATGTTTCGCGAACAAACGGGCGGCAGCAAATCCAATTCCCCGCGGGCTCGCCGCGCCGGAGATGACGGCAGTCTTTCCTTCTAGGAGCATCGCTTCCTCCACGATGAATTTTGTTCTTAGTGTGTAAGGAAGTATCCGGCCGTCGGCCCTGTGCAGCAAACGCAATGTTTACAACACCTGTTGAATCTGATTCACTCTCGTTATGCTTCAGCACCTGCCTCTTTCATATTTGCGGGTCTTCGAAGCGGCTGGCAGGACTGGGTCCTTCCGGGCGGCGGCCCTGGTGCTGAACCTGACGCCGAGCGCAGTCAGTCATGCGATCCGCAAGCTGGAGCAGGTTCTCGGCATCCCGCTTTTTGAGCGCGACAACCGTCATGCTCATCTAACCTACGAGGGCGAGGTGCTGATGCGCCACGTGAACCGGGCTTTTGATGAGCTACGGCGTGGCATGGAGGTCGTCTCGACCCGCGGCCCCAAGCTTCTGCGTCTGCACTGTGCGCCAAGCTTCGCGGCGCAATGGCTGACCCCTCGGCTCCCTGGTTTCCTAGAGCGGAATCCTAGCATCGAAGTTCGGCTCGCGGCCGGAACCGACTACACCCGGTTCAATTCCGACGAATTCGATGCCGACATCGTTTATGGACCACCGCGGGTGGAAGGGCTGGTTGTCGTGCCTCTCGGCGAAGAGACGATCGCGCCTATGTGCGCGCCGCATCTTGCGGCAACGATCACAACGCCATCGGACTTATTCGACCAGGTGCTAATCCAAAGCGACACCAAGCAGATCCAGTGGAGCGACTGGTTTGCGGCCAATGGCCTGACGGCACCTCCTCCCAATGGGAGCCGGTTTGATCGCAGCTTCCTTGCCATTGCAGCAGCGGCGCGAGGCCTTGGTGTCGCTTTGGAGTCGACGCTCCTTGCCGAGGACGAGCTCGCATCGGGGCGCCTGGTCATGCCCCTAGCCCAGAGGGCAACTCCCATCCGCTACGTCGGGCATAACCTGGTGTTTCCCCGTTATGTCCGGCTGCGCAATCCACTGAGAACTTTTTCCGAATGGCTTCTGGCAGAACTCGGGGTACAGACCGACATCTCCCTTGATGCCACCGAAATGGGTGTGTCCCATGCACCACAAGGCCGTGTCTCAGGCTAGCGTTGGCTCCAAAGCGGCCGGTATCGGCAGACGAATATTCACGGTATTGTAAGTTCGGCAAGTTGAGGCCACCGGTGTCTCCTCGGAATGATGGACCGAGAGGACGGCCAGATAATCCGCCAGCACCTCCTGGAGTGCCCGTGGCTCTCGCTCGTTATGACAGGCGTGGTTGTGACTACGGGTCGGAGTAGCCTGACCATATCGCACTGATATCACGGAAGAGCAGCTTCGTGGGGCTCCAAACTACTATCGGGATCAGGACTACGCATGGTCCAACAGGGACCGAGAGCGGGAACTGCATGATTACTGGCGCGCACCGCACTACTGGGGCGTCTAACCTCAGGCCTGAACCCGAGAGTTCCTGAATCTCGGCTTTCTCGAATTCCTAGCAAGCTCCCAGCCTGAGACGCGTTCCAAGGTCTGAACTGGGTCGATGCTGTTGAAAAACTCCGCAAATGCCGTTCTTCGGGCGATCAGCATACAGGATGCTGGGCCTGATCTGGCACGCTGACGCTAGAGCAACGGCGGTTCAGACGAATCCATATCCAGCAGCATTGAAGTAGTTGCGGCATTCCTCAGCCTCGACGCCATCGCAAATGTCCCCGGTGGCCTGCCAGAGCGCGTCAAAGGTGCGGGCTTCGGCTTTGCGCAGGTGTGCTTTGATCTTGGCGAAGAGTTGCTCGATTGGATTCATGTCCGGACTGTACGGGGGCAGGAACAGGAACCAGGCGCCGCGTTGCTTCAGACACTGGGCGGCCTTCTCGCTTTTGTGGGCCTGCAAGTTGTCGAGGATCACCACGTCGCCGTGCGACAGCGTCGGGGCAAGTTGGGTCTCCACATAGGTCTCAAAGATGCGCCGGGTCATCGGCCCATCGATCACCCACGGCGCTGTGAGGCCGGAGTAGCGCAGGCCCGCAATGAAGGTTTGGGTCAGCCAATGGCCGAACGGCGCCTTGGCGTACAGGCGCTGCCCCTTGGGACAGCGGCCGCGCAGACGGGTCATCTTGGTGGAGGTGCCGGTCTCATCGAGAAACACGAGCCGATGCGGCTCCTGACGCATGCGGGGCTGACGCTTCGTGCGCCAATGATCGCGGGCGTGACGCACGTCGGAGCGTCCTTGTTCGCTGGCCCGCAGCGTTTTTTTTGAAGCTGTAGCCCTGGCGGATGAACCAGTGCGAGATCGAAGCGGGCGTGACCGTCGTGCCGCGGGCCGCCAGTTCTGCGGCCAGTTGCGGCATAGTGATGTCGCCCTTCTCGGTCACGCGGCGGATGAGGAATTCGCAATGCGGATCGAGCTTGGAGTAGCGCCAGCCCCCCTCCGGCTTGGGCGCCAGGCTGCCGGTGGCGCGATAGGCTGCCATGAGCCGAACCACGAAGGCGACCGACACGTCAAAGTGCCGGGCGGCCTCATGGCAGGAATGCCCGGCCTCGACAAAGCGCGCCACCCGGCGGCGCAGATCCAGCGAGTAGGACTTGGTCATCGCTCATCTCCTCCAGAGAGGGCTGGGAGGAGTGAATCACGAAGCTGCCACGCCGCATAGCCCCAACGACTCTGTCAGAACTGCCGTTGCTCTAGTAATAGACGGGCGACGTAGCCCTCAGGAGTTTTTCAACAGCATCGGTCAAGAACCGCCTTTAAGCGTGGCCGTGTGAAGGTGAGCTGATCGCGCAGTTGCGGACGTTGTGCTGTCCAGCGCACGGTGAAGCGGTGTTGATACAGATTGCTCGAATTTTGTCTGTCGTTACCCGTGGTGTTACCCGAGAGAAAAGTAGCTGCAAGACTGCAGACGCAAGAATGCGATAAAACCATTTCCGGGCAATGGTTTGAGATGGTGAGCGCGGATGGAATCGAACCATCGACCCGCTGATTAAAAGTTAGAAGTTCTCCGGCTGCCGTAGCGGACCAAGTCTGGCCTGTCGCAGCTGGTGCAAGAGCACCATGGTTTAACGGAGCAGTCCTCCAAGGATCTTTTCCACGCCCCACCTCATTGGAAGACCAGACAAGGATTCGGGGCAAACGCGATGAGCCTCACCGCCGCAACCGCCGCAGCGAGGAAATGGCTGGGCGCACTCACCCGGCTGCTGGGCATCGCTGCCCGGCCCGTGCAGGAGGCGCAGGGGGAAAGCGGCGTGGTCATCCAGCCCTACCGCGGATACGGATCTCGCGATGAGGTCTTCCTGATCGGCCGGGTGTTCCGGCAATCGAGTCCGCACTCGGAAGACGGACGAGGAGACCTCCTGACGAACCTGCGCGATATCGGTCGGCGCCTTGCCCGTCACGCGATCTCCGGCGCCATCGTAACAGCCCGGTTTTATGGAGCGGAGGAAACCGTCACCACAGACAAGGACGGCTATTTTCGGGTCCATCTCTCCCCTACCCTGCCGCCACCGCGCGACCGTTCGTGGCACATCATGGATCTGTCCCTGCCGCAGCCCCATGCGGTTCAAGCGCAAGCTCAAGTCTTTATCCCACCGGCCAGCTGCCGGTATGTAGTCATCAGCGACATCGACGACACGGTCATGGAAACAGGCGTGGCCAACAAGCTCAGGATGCTCTGGCGCCTGTTCGTCGAGGACGCGCAGAGCCGGACCGCGTTTCCTGGGGTCGGAGCCTTGTACCGGGCCCTGCACGCTGGCACCTCCGGCGATCAGCAGAACCCCATGCTCTATGTCTCACGAGCCCCTTGGGGCATCTATGAGGTGCTGGAAGAGTTCTTCGACCGGCATGGTATTCCGATCGGCCCAATCCTGTTCCTGCGCGAATGGGGTGTCTCCTGGACCAGTCCGCTGCCGCGCAAGGCCGAGGACCACAAGCGCAAGCTGATTCACAACATGCTGGCGCTCTACAGTGAGCCGCCCTTTGTTCTCATCGGCGACAGCGGTCAGCACGATCCCGAGATCTACCGTCAGACCGTCGAGGAGCATCCTGGACGGGTGCTGGCAGTCTACATACGCAACGTCTCCCGAAATCCCGAGAGGATCAGAGAGATTGAGGACCTCGCCAAGGTGGTGGCGGGCGCGGGCAGCAGCTTGGTGCTGGCGGCCGACAGTGTGGCGATCGCGGAGCATGCCGCGAGCCTTGGCTTTGGTTCCCGCCCAGCGTGCGCCTCACTTTTGTGGCCAGCTCAGCATAGATGAAGGGCTTCTCGATCAGGTGCATGCCAAGGTCCAGACGCCTATGGTGCACAACAGCGTCTGAGGTGTAGCCCATAGTGAAGATCCCGTTCCTTCAACATCTCTACCCCGCCTCATCGAGCACCTTGCAGACAGCGGCCAGCGACAGGCCAAAGTGCTTGGCCACCTGAGTGGGGGCGACACCTGCCACAAGAGCGGCTCGCACGGCCTTGCGCTGCCCCTCCTGCAGTGGGGAAGAGCCCTTGGCAGATCTCAGGGGTCGGGCTTGGCTGGTGCGTCTTGGAGCCAGCCGATCCAAGGACGCTCTGGCCTGTGTCGCAGCCGTCTGCAACTCCGGCCATCGGCCTCCGCCCTTCTCCAGCCGGCGCTGCACTTCCTCGACGAGTTGGGCAAGCTGCTGGGCCAGCTGAGCGTCGGACAAGCTGGCAAGCGCCGGTGGCTTGGCCGAAACAGAAGCCGGTTCGGACGCGGTCGTCGGGATGGCCAGAGTGTACTCGAACAGGTCGAGGGTGCGCGGTGAAGAACTCTTGTGCGGCATACAGTTTATATAGGCATCAGGCGGTGCTTCCCCAATGCTCGGTGACCCATCATATTGGGGTCGGAACAAGAACTGCTTCCGAACACACGCCGGCATTATCAAGTATTTTTAAACGCCCTTGGTGACGCGATCGATCGTTCAGCGCTCATCGACTTAGGAGGATAATAAGCGACCTGAGGCTTTGATGCAGACCACCTCAGTCCGGCGGCGCGCCGACGTCGCACTTCTTGCAGCTCAGCTCTTGGCCTAGCGCCTTATCACGGCCTTTCAGCGTGATTGCCCACGGACGATTGGTCCACGGCGGATTATGACGGACATGCTGGTTGTGGCCGCATTCAAGTTCGGCGACCCAGTGCTGTTCTTCGTCAAGGTGAAAGCCGACAATCCGCTTCTTCATGTTTCAACAAAACGTCAGGCGCCTACAGGTCCAATCAGACCCGTGGTGGAGCTGAAGGGAGGAGAACCAAGCGCGCAGTACATCAGAAAAGTAACAGATATAGAGTGAGCGCAAAGCCCGCTTTGGAGCAGCTTTGCGTACCAAGCATTTTCCGCAACTTGACGAGCACCGTCAGGTTAACGGGCTGACTTCACAGAGCTCCATGAGATCAGCCGGTCAGAAGGTGGCAGCAAGGCCGGTCACTTCGTCCCAGGTCGCCAAGGTCCACCCTCGAGACTTGCGATGATCGGCGCTGGTGTCGGCAGGACGGGGGGAGAGATTTCCCACTTGATCGTGGACTGAGAGGAAGCGCTGGGCCTGCCTGGCCGATGTGAAGCACTTCATGACGCGTTCGCGTCTTCCTGTCGGCTGATGGCTGTTTTCCGCGCGATTGTTTAAGCCTTTGTGCTGCCGATGCTCTACGCCCGGGATGACAATCCGCTTCGCGGCGGCGTAGCTGGCCAGCTTGTCCGCAATCATCACTCGAGGAGCGATATCCTGCTTCTTGAGCAGCTTGCGCAGCAGGCGCTGGGCAGCCTTTGCATTCCGGCGACTTTGAACCAGGATGTCGAGCACGACACTGTGCTCGTCGACCGCGCGCCCGAGCCAATGCTTCCGGCCCGCAATGCTGATCTGAAGTAGTTTGGACTTAATCTGACAGACGGTGTCGTTAAGCTGAGGCATGAGCCGAGGCCGGGCGCGGAGTGGTCGGGGTGCGCAGCGCCCGGCCCCGGCGTTCGAAGGAGCACCGCCATGACCAA
>JAFAAP010000206.1 GCA_023426505.1 Pseudomonadota bacterium | reverse complement strand
GGGTTAATGGTGGGGGGTATGGGCCCGGGGGGGGGCTGCCCGGGGGTGGCCGAGGCCGAGCGCCGCCATGTGGGGCAGGCGGAGCGGTCCCTGGCGCAGTCCCGGCCGGTCGCCGCGGCCGGCCGCGCAGGCTTCCGCGATGTGGCCGAGGGTGTCGGCTCCGGCGTCGCCATAGGCGGCCGCATCCTCGGCGCCGCCGATGCCGACGGAATCGAGAACGATGAGAAGCGCACGGGGCATGTGGTCAGTCCTTCAGTCCACAGGGAACCAGGGGTGATACGCCATTACGACCCGTGAGGCGACCCCCCGGACGTGTGAGGGTGCCCCCCGTGCCTGTGACCGTGGCGGTCGTGCTCGCGATCGTGGGGATGATCGTGGCCGTGGTCGTCGAGCGGACACTCGTGCGGATCCGCATGTCCCTCGGCCGCGTGGATCTCGATCTGGATCGTGGAATGCCCGATCCCGAAGTGCTGTTTCAGCTCCTGCTGGGTCTCGGCCAGGAAGCGGTCGCCGGGATGCCCGTCGGGCATGACGAGGTGCACGGTCATGGCCGTTTCCGTCGTGCTCATGGCCCAGACATGGAGGTGATGCACCCGGGCGACGCCCGGCCGCCCCTCGAGCATCTTCCTGACCTCCGGCACGGCGACCCCGCGCGGCACGCCGTGCAGCGACAGCGTCAGCGACTGGCGCAGAAGATCCCAGGTGCTCCAGACGATCACGCCGGCGATCACGAGGCTGAGGAGCGGGTCGATCCATGTGGCGCCGGTCCACAGGATGGCCGCGCCCGCGAGCACGACGCCGAGCGAGACGGCCGCATCCGCCACCATGTGCAGGAACGCGCCGCGGATGTTGAGGTCGTCGTGGCTGCCTTTCATGAACAGGAAGGCCGTGAAGCCGTTCACGAGAATCCCGACGGCGGCCACGACCATCACGGTGCCGGCCGCCACCGGTGCGGGCTCGATCAGGCGGCTGATCGACTCCCACGCGATGCCGCCGACGGCGACGAGGAGCAGCAGGGCGTTGAACAGGGCCGCGAGGATCGAGCTCGACCGCAGGCCGTAGGTGAAGCGATCGGTTCGCCTGCGCCGGGCGAGCAGGGCCGCGCCCCAGGCGATGGCGAGCCCGAGCACGTCGCTGAGGTTATGGCCCGCATCCGACAGGAGCGCCATGGAATCCGCCAGGATGCCGTAGACGGCTTCGATCACCACGAAGCCGAGGTTGAGCGTGATCCCGATGAGGAAGGCGCGGCCGTGACCCACGGCATGGGAATGCCCGTGTCCGTGATGGGAAGGGCCGGCCGAGTGCGAATGAGCCTGCATGATGCGACTGCCGTGCTCTATTGCCGGACGGCGTTGGAACCGACCGTCTCGAGGTTGAAGGCCGCGGCGAAGAGGGCGCGGGTGTAATCCGTCCTCGGTTCCGCGAAGATGGTCTCGGCCGATCCCTCCTCGACGATCCTGCCGTTCTGCATCACCACCACGTGGTTGGCGAGTGCGCGCACCACCTTCAAGTCGTGGCTGATGAACATGTAGGCGAGGTCGCGCCGCTTCTGCAGGTCGCGCAGCAGCTCTACGATCTGCGCCTGCACCGACATGTCGAGGGCGGAGGTGGGCTCGTCGAGCATGATGAATTGCGGCTCCAGCGCCATGGCGCGGGCAATGGCGATGCGCTGGCGCTGGCCGCCGGAGAACTCGTGCGGATAGCGGTCCATGGTCGCCGGGTCGAGTCCGACATCGTGCAGCGCGCGCGCGACCACGTTGCGGCGCTCCGCATAGGAGAGGCCCTTGTCCTGGACCAGCAGGCCCTCCTCGACGATCTCCGCCACCGACATGCGCGGCGAGAGGGAGCCGTAGGGGTCCTGGAATACGACCTGCAGGTTCTTGCGCATCGGGCGCAGCTCCCTTGAGCGCAGGCCGTCGATGCGGTTGCCGAGGAACACGACCGGGCCTTCCGACGCGACGAGCCTTAAGATCGCCAGTCCCAGCGTCGTCTTGCCGGAGCCGGATTCGCCGACCACGCCGACCGTCTCGCCCCTGCGGATGCGGACCGACACCCCGTCGACCGCCTTCACGTGCCCGACCGTCTTGCGGAAGAAGCCGCGCTTGATCGGGAACCACACCTTGATGGGTCCGGCCTCGACCACCACGGGAGCCTGGGTCGGAACCGGATTGGCCCGGCCCTTCGGCTCCGCCGCCAAGAGCCTCTGCGTGTAGGGATGCTGCGGATTGCCGAACACCTCCGCAACGGTTCCCTGCTCGACGATCTTGCCCTTCAGCATCACGCAGACGCGGTCCGCGACCTTTCGGACGATGCCGAGGTCGTGGGTGATGAACAGCATCGCCATGTCGAGCCGGCTCTTCAGCTCCGCGAGCAGCTTCAGGATCTGCGCCTGCACGGTCACGTCGAGGGCGGTGGTGGGTTCGTCTGCGATGAAGAGGTCCGGCTCGTTCGCGAGTGCCATGGCGATCATCACGCGCTGGCGCTGGCCGCCGGAGAGCTGGTGCGGATAGGCGCCGAGGCGGCTTTCCGCGTCGCGGATGCCGACGAGAGTCAGGAGTTCGAGGGTGCGGGCGCGCGCGTCCCGGTCGGACATGCCACGGTGGAGCTTGAGGATCTCGCCGACCTGGCGCTCGATCGTGTGGAGCGGGTTGAGCGAGGTCATCGGCTCCTGGAACACCATGGTGATGTCGTCGCCACGCACTTTGCGCATCTCGTCCTCGTCGGCGGCGATCAGATCCTTGCCCTTGAACAGGATGCGGCCCGACGGGTGATGCGCGGACGGGTAGGGCAGGAGCTTGAGGATCGACAGGGCCGAGACCGACTTGCCGGAACCGGATTCGCCCACGAGCGCCACGGTCTCGCCCTTCCGGAGGTCGAACGAGATGCGGTCGACCGCCAGCATGTCCTGCTCGCCCTGCCGGAAGGCGACCGAGAGATCCTGGACGGAGAGGAGGGGTTCCGTCATCGGAAGGCCTTTCTGGGGTCGAAGGCATCACGCACCGCCTCGCCGACGAAGATCAAGAGGCTCAGCATGAGGGCGATCACGAAGAAGCCCGTGAGGCCGAGCCAGGGCGCCTGAAGATTGGCCTTGCCTTGCGCGAGCAGCTCGCCGAGCGACGGCGAGCCCGGCGGCAGGCCGAAGCCGAGGAAGTCGAGGGAGGTCAGCGTCGTGATCGAACCGTTGAGGATGAAGGGCAGGAAGGTGAGCGTCGCGACCATCGCGTTCGGCAAGAGATGCTTGAACATGATGGTGGCGTTCGACAGGCCCAGGGCGCGCGCGGCGCGCACGTATTCGAAGTTTCGCGCGCGCAGGAATTCGGCGCGCACCACGCCGACGAGCGACACCCAGGAGAAGAGCAGCAGGATTCCGAGCAGCACGAAGAAGCTCGGCGTGATGATCGACGAGATGATGATCAGGAGATAGAGCGCCGGGATCGCGGTCCAGATCTCGATGAAACGCTGGAAGAGCAGGTCGACCCAGCCGCCGAAATAGCCCTGCACGGCGCCGGCGAGCACGCCGATCACCGACGACACGCTGGCGAGCGCGAGGCCGAACAGCACCGAGATGCGGAAGCCGTAGATCAGGCGCGCCACCACGTCGCGGCCCTGGTCGTCGGTGCCGAGCCAGTTCCACTCGATGTCCTTGCAGCCCGTTCCGCCGGTGCGCTCGGCGATCGGGCGGCACTGATCGTCGGTGAGCATCCAGGTCGGCGGGGCGGGGGCGGGGACCGGAAGGTCGAGGTTGTGCGTGTTGTAGGAGAAGCGGACCGGCGCCCAGAGAAGCCAGCCGTTCTCCTGGATCTCCTTGGCGATGACCGGGTCGCGATAATCCGTCTGCGCCAGGAAGCCGCCGAACTTCTCCTCCGGGTAATCCACGAAGGCCGGATAGAGCAGCTCGCCCTTGTAGGAGGCGAGGATCGGCTTGTCGTTGGCGATGAGCTCCGCGAACAGGCTGAGCACGAACAGCACGAGGAAGATCCAGAACGACCAGTAGCCGCGCCGGTTCGCCTTGAAGTTCTGCAGGCGCCGCCGATTGAGGGGCGACAGACGGATGAAGCCTTCGCGCGGCAGCGGCGGCGCGACCGGCGCATTGGCTGCGGGGGAGACGACGGGAACGTTCTCGTTCATCTCACGCCTCCCGGGTCTCGAAGTCGATGCGCGGATCGATCCACGTATAGGTGAGGTCGGAGACCAGGTTCACCAGCAGGCCGACGAGCGAGAAGATGTAGAGGTTGGCGAAGACCACCGGATAGTCGCGGTTGACGATCGACTCGAAGGACAGGAGGCCCAGGCCGTCGAGGGAGAAGATCGTCTCGATGAGCAGCGCGCCGGCGAAGAACGCCCCGATGAAGGCGCCCGGGAAACCCGCGATGACGATGAGCATCGCATTGCGGAAGACATGGCCGTAGAGCACCTGCCGCTCCGACAGGCCCTTCATGCGCGCGGTGAGAACGTACTGCTTGCGGATCTCGTCGAGGAACGAGTTCTTGGTGAGCAGCGTCGAGGTGGCGAAGGCCCCGAGCGACATGGCGGTGATCGGCAGCGCGATGTGCCAGAAATAGTCGAGCGCCTTGCCGGCGAGCGAGAGCTGGTCCCAGTTCTCGGAGGTGAGGCCGCGCAGCGGGAAGATCTGCCAGAACGAGCCGCCGGCGAAGAGCACGATCAGGAGGATCGCGAACAGGAACCCTGGAATCGCATAGCCGATGATCACGACCGCCGAGGTCCAGATGTCGAAGGACGAGCCGTCCCGCACGGCCTTCTTGATGCCGAGCGGAATGGAGATCGCATAGGACAGGAGCGTCATCCAAAGCCCCAAGCTGATGGAGACGGGCAGCTTCTCCTTGATGAGCTCCAGCACCGAGATGTCGCGGAAGTAGCTCTTGCCGAAATCGAAGCGCGCGTAGTCCCACAGCATCTTGAGGAAGCGCTCGTGCGCCGGTTTGTCGAAGCCGAACTGAGTCTCGAGCTGCTTGATGAATTGCGGGTCGAGCCCCTGCGCGCCGCGATAGCGCGACGAAGTCGACTCGGCTCCGCCGCCGCCGGGCTGGCCCTGTCCGCCCGAGAAGTCGCCGCCTCCGCCGGAGATGCGCGAGGTGGCGCCGGAATCCTGGCCCTGCAGCTGCGCGATGATGCGCTCGACCGGGCCGCCGGGGGCGAACTGCACGATCACGAAGGAGATGAGCATGATCCCCAGAAGGGTCGGGATCATGAGCAGGATGCGCCGCGCGATGTAGGCGAACATCAGGCGTCCGCCTGCGCGTGGTCGGGACGGCCGATGCGGCCGAGATGGGTGTCGCTGAAGCCGGAGGCGTATTTCAAGCCGTATCCTAACATGCGGTCAAACCCGATATGAGCAGCCCAGACGGCGGCGACGCCCAGGAGGCGGGCATCGCCGAACAGCAGTCCGGTTCCGGCCAGCAGGGGGGGCCCGATGGTGGAATGAAGCGCATTGTAGACCACAGCGCCCACGCGCGGGCCAGCCCCATAGGCGGCAAAGCTCGCATCCGGCACGAAGAAGAGGATTGCATAAAGCCACCAGGACTCGTCGGTGAGATGAAAGCCGAAGGTCGCAGCCGCGAGCAGCGCCAGGCCTTCGAGGCGCAGCAGAAGCCGCGGAGCGCCCGCCACGGCAGCAATCTCGGGTCTTGTCCTCAAGCCTATCCTCGCCCGATCCGCTTCGCCTTCTCGGCATCGTACCACCAGGTTCCTGGCGCGCCCGAGCTGAAGCGCGGCTTCGTGTCGGGATGGGAGAACTGGTCCCAATAGGCGAGCCAGTCGGCGGCCTTGAACCACATGGGAACCCAATAGTGGCCGGCGCGGAGCACCCGGTCCAGGGCCCGGCATGCGATGACGAGATCGGCCCGTGTCTTCGCCTGGGAAATGCGTTCGATCAGGGCGTCCACGGCCGGATCGGCGATGCCGGCGATGTTGCGGCTGCCGGGTGTCTCGGCGGCCTTCGACCCATAGATGATGCGAAGGCTGTCGCCCGGCGTGGCCGAGCCGCCAAGATTGCGGCTCGCCATGTCGAAGTCGAACTCGTCCATGCGCCGCTGATACTGCGCCGCATCCACGATCCGCGAGCGCGCATCGATCCCGAGCCGCTTCAGGTTCGATTGGAACGGCTGCGTGTGCGGCTGCAGGGCCTGCTGGAAGTCGAGGAACTCAATGGTGAAGGGCTGTCCGTTCGGAAGCTTCAGCGCGCCGCCCTCGCGCTTGCATCCTGCCGCTCGCAGAAGCTCGTCCGCCCGGCGCAGCAGCTGGCGGTCCTGCCCGGAGCCGTCCGAGACGGGCGGCACCGGCGGCTCGCCGAACACGGTCGCGGGAAGCTTGTCGCGGAAGGGCTCGAGCAGCGCGAGCTCCTCCTGTGACGGCTTGCCCGTCGCCTTCATGTCGGTGTTCTCGAAGTACGAGGTCGTGCGCTTGTACGACCCGAACATGATGTTGGCGTTCGTCCACTCGAAGTCGAACGCGAGGCCGATCGCTTCGCGGATGCGCGGATCCTTGAAGGCGGCGCGGCGCGTGTTGAAGTACCAGCCCTGGATCGAGACCGGCGCCTCGTTGGCGACCTGCTCCTTCTTCACGCGGCCCTCGCGGAAGGCCGGGAAGTCGTATCCCGTCGCCCAGAGCCGCGAGGTGTATTCCTCGTGGTAATTGAGCGTGCCGTTCTTGAAGGCCTCGAACGCCACCGTGCGGTCGCGGAAATACTCGTAGCGGATGCGGTCGAAGTTGTTCTGGCCCACAGTCACCGGCAGGTCCTTCGCCCAGTAGTCCGGCACGCGCTCGAACTCGATGAAGCGTCCCTGCTCGAAGCGGGCGACCTTGTAGGGGCCGGAGCCGAGCGGAGCGTCCAGGGTCGAGGCCTCGAAATCTCGCCCCTGCCAGTAGCGCTCGGAGAAGATCGGCATGCCGGCGACGGTCAGGTGCAGGTCGCGGCTCCGGTCGGGCGCGAGCCGCACGCGCAGGATGTCGTCCGCCTCGGCCTCGGCCGCAATCATCTGGGTGAGGATCGAGCGGAAGACCGGATGACCCTTCTCCTTCAGGACGTTCAGAGAAAAGGCCACGTCCCTCGCGGTCAGCTTCGAGCCGTCATGGAAGCGCGCCTCGGGGCGGAGCAGGAACCGGTAGGTCAGCTTGTCGTCGGAAACGCGCACGCTTTTCGCAACGAGGCCGTAGAGCGCATCCGGCTCGTCGCCGGATCCCGCCATCAGGCTGTCGAAGGTGCTGCCCATGCCGGCGGCACCGTCGCCCCGCAGCACGAAGATGTTGAGGGTGTTGAAGGTGTCGAAGTTCTGGTTGCCGGTGGCCTGCTTGATCTGGATCGCGAGCGTCCCACCCTTCGGGGCATTCGGATTGACGTAGTCGAAATGCTTGAAGTCGGGGCCGTATTTCAGGTCGCCGAAGCTCGACAGGCCGTAAGTCTCCGTCTCGGCCCCCTCCTGCGCCGGCGCGAGGCGCGGAAGCAGGGGGAGCGCGGCCGCCGCCGCTCCGCCTGCCAGAAGGATCCTGCGGGTCGGCTTCCTCATCGCGACGCTCCGGTCTTGGCGGCCCTGGCCTCGTCGTACCACCAGATGGTCGGGAAGGCGGCGCCGCCGTAGCGCGGCATCGCCTCCGGGTGGCTGTAGCGGTTCCACCGGGCCGTCCGCTGCTTCAGGTAGGTCCATTGCGGGATGACGTAATCGTGCGCGAGGAGAACCCGGTCGAGGGCCTTGGTGGCGGCGACCAGCTCGGCGCGGTCCTTGGCGAAGATCACCCGGTCGATGAGCGCGTCGATACCCGGATCGGCAATGCCTGCGAGGTTCCTGGACCCTTCCCGCTGGGCGGCCTGCGATCCCCAGTATTCGCGCTGCTCGTTGCCCGGAGACAGGGATTCCGCCCACACGGTCGAGACGATGTCGAAGTCGAAGGAGCGGACGCGGTTGACGAACTGGACGTCGTCCACGGTCCTGACCGACGTGACGATTCCGAGCCGGTCCAGGGACGCCTTGTAGGGCAGGAACACGCGCTCGTCGTTGGGGCTGTCGCCAAGAAGCTCGATCGTCAGGGTCTCGCCCTTGGCGTTCACGCGCTGGCGGCCTTTCAGCTCCCAGCCGGCCTCGCGCAGCAGGCGGTCGGCCTCGCGCAGGTTGTTGCGGATCGCCTCGGGCGAGTCGCTGACCGGGTTGGCGTAAGCGGTGGTGAAGACCGAAGCCGGGACCTTGTCGCGGAGGCTTTCGAGGATCGCCAGCTCCTGGCCCTCGGGCAGGCCGGAGGAGGCGAGCTCGAGGCCGTGGAAGTAGCTCGCGATGCGCTCGTACTGGCCGGAGAAGATCGTCTTGTTGATCTCCTCGTACGGGAAGGCGAGGTTGAGCGCGCGGCGCACCCGCTGGTCTTTGAACTTGTCGCGCCTCAGGTTCGGCACGAAGGCCTGCATGACGCCGGTGGCGCGAAGCGGAAATTCCTCCAGAACCACGCGGCCGTCCTCCCGGGCCGGGAAGTTGTAGCCGGTGGCCCAGTTGCGGGCGCTGTTCTCGGTCCGGAAGTCGATGCGGTCTCCCTTGAAGGCTTCGAGCAGCACCGTCGCGTCGCGGTAGTACTCGTAGCGGATTTCGTCGAAGTTGTTCTGGCCGACATTCACGTTGAGATCGGCGCCCCAGTAGTCCTTCACCCGCTCGTAGGTCGCGTTGCGACCGGCCTCGAAGCTCTTGATGCGGTAGGGGCCGGACCCCAGCGGCGGCTCCAGCGTCGTCTGGGTCACATCGCGCTTGCGCCCGTCCGATGCCGTGCCTTCCCACCAGTGCTTGGGCAGGACGAGGAGCTGGCCCATGATCTGCGGCAGCTCCCGGTTGCCGGTCTGGTTGAACGTGAACTTGACCTCGCGCTCGGCCGTCTTCTCGGCCTTGGTCACGTTGGCATAGTAGAAGGCGTAGGTCGGGCTGTTCGCCTTCAGGGTGTCGAACGAGAAGATGACGTCGTCGGCGGTCACGGGCTTTCCGTCGTGCCAGCGCGCCTGCGGACGAAGCCTGAAGGTCACGGACCCGTAATCCTCGGGATAGGAGAAGGCCTCCGCCAAGAGCCCGTAGGACGTGCTCGGCTCGTCGAGAGAGGAGGTGGTCAGCGTCTCGTAGACGAGGCCGAGCCCCTGTTCGGGCGAGCCTTTGACGCCGGCGACCGCGATGTTGAAGCTGTCGTAGGTGCCCTGGGCTCCGAGCCTGACGAGGCCGCCCTTCGGGGCGTTCGGGTTCACGTAGTCGAAATGCTTGAAGCCTTCCGGGTATTTCGGCTCCTCCAGAAGGCCGGCGCCATGCCGCCATCGGGCTTCCTGGGCTGCGAGTGGGGAGGACGCCAGACACGCGGCCAGCAAGCTCGACAGTAGAATGCGGATCAAAAGGCGTCTCCCGGGCGAGGCGTCTGTCAGGTCAGGTACATTTTTGTCCAGAAGCGGACGAGCGCAAGGGACAACGCGCAAAAGAAAAGCCGGGCTCCGGGCCCGGCTTCGAGATTGTGATCGGTTGGCTCGGCCTTACTGGGCGGCCGGGAGCGGAACCGGGCTGTCGGACAGGGTGCGCAGATAAACGAGGAGATCCGCACGGTCCTGAGCTCCGGCGAGGCCCGCGAAGGCCATGATGGTGCCGGGCGTGGCCTTCTTCGGGTTGTGCACGAAGGCGTCGAGCGCCTCGTAGGTCCAGTCGCCGCCGTGGGCCTTCATGCCGGCCGAATAGTTGAAGCCCTCGTGCGAGGCGACGGGGCGTCCGACGACGCCGTAGAGGTTCGGGCCGACCTTGTTCGGGCCGCCCTTCTCGAAGGTATGGCAGGAGGCGCACTTCTTCGCCTGGGCCTGGCCCTTGGCCGGGTCCGCCTTGGCGAGGAGCACAGGCAGAGGCTCCGCCGGAGCCGCAGCGGCCGCGCTACCGCCGCCGGCGGCTTCCTCGGGAGCCGGAAGATCGTAGCCCGGAACCGCAGGCTTGTGCGGGGCAAACAGGCCGCCAGCGATGACGTTGACGCCGACCACGAAGAGAAGCGAGCCGAATACGGCGCCTGCGATCTTATTGGTCTCGATATTCATGAATTAGGCTCTCCTCGCCTTTGGAAACCGGCGGAACCAGCGCAACGGGGTGAAACGTGCGCGGGCGGGTGCCCGCGACGGGGCGTTGCTTAGCCGTAGAGATAGGGTTTTGACAATGGGGTCTTCCGGCGTTTTCGTCGGTCTCGTGGTCGCAGAGCCTTGTTTAAGGTCACAAAGCCGCGGTTTCACCCGTCAGGGCTGCTATGTCGCACGCGCCGCAACCCGACCCATGACAAACGGGCTTGGCCTTGTTAATGACCCGGAGCTTTCATCCGAGCCCGCCCATGTCCGACGCCCTCGTCCTGATCCCCGCGCGCCTTTCCGCGACCCGCCTGCCGAACAAGCCCCTGGCCGAGATCGCCGGCGAGCCCATGATCGTGCACGTCTGGCGGCGGGCGGTCGAGGCCGGAATCGGGCCAGTCGCGGTGGCGACGGACGCGCCTGAGATCGCCGAGGCCGTCGCGAAGGCCGGCGGAACCGCCGTCATGACCCGGGACGATCATCCGTCCGGTTCCGACCGGATCTTCGAAGCTGTGGAAAAGCTCGATCCGGAGGGGCGGCACGACGTGGTCGTGAATGTCCAGGGCGACCTGCCGACCGTCGATCCGGCCGCCATCGCGGCCTCCGTCATGCCCCTGGCCGAGGCGTCCGTCGACATCGCGACCCTCGTGGCGATCATCCGGCGGGACGAGGAGCGGACCAACCCGAACGTGGTCAAGATGGTTGGGAGCGAGGTCTCGCCGGGCCGCTTCCGGGCGCTCTACTTCACCCGCGCGACCGCGCCCTACGGCGACGGCCCGCTCTACCACCACATCGGCCTCTACGCCTATCGCCGCAGAGCCCTGCAGCGCTTCATCGGCCTGTCCCCGTCGCCCCTGGAGCAGCGCGAGAGGCTGGAGCAGCTTCGCGCCCTGGAGGCGGGCATGCGCATCGATGCGGTCGTGGTCGACGACACGCCGCTGGGGGTCGACACTCCCGAGGATCTGGAAAGGGCGCGCGCGATCATCGCGGCGCGGAGGCAAGCATGAACAAGCTCATTTCATTCCAGGGCGAGCCTGGCGCCAATTCCCACACCGCCTGCGAGCAGGCCTGCCCCGACTGGCAGGTGCTGCCCTGTCCGACCTTCGAGGACGCCTTCGCGGCCGTGCAGGACGGGCAGGCGGGCCTCGCCATGATCCCGATCGAGAACTCGATCGCCGGCCGCGTGGCGGACATCCATCACCTCCTGCCGACCTCCGGGCTCCACATCATCGGCGAGCACTTCCTGCCGATCCATTTCCAGCTCATGGCCACGCCCGACGCCGATCTCGGCACGATCAAGAGCGTGTACAGCCACGTCCATGCGCTCGGCCAGTGCCGCAAGATCATCCGCAAACTGGGCCTGAAGGCCCATGTGGCCGGCGACACGGCCGGCTCGGCCCGCCAGGTGGCCGAATGGGGCGACCCGACCCGGGCCTCGCTCGCGCCGCGCATGGCGGCCGGCATCTACGGCCTGAAGATCCTGGCCGAGGACGTGGAGGACGAGGCGCACAACACGACCCGCTTCGTCATCCTGTCCAAGACCCCGCAATGGGCTCCGGCCGGGCAGGGGCCGACGGTTACGTCCTTCGTGTTCCGGGTCCGCAACCTTCCGGCGGCGCTCTACAAGGCGCTGGGCGGCTTCGCCACCAACGGCGTCAACATGACCAAGCTCGAGAGCTACATGCTCGAGGGCGGCTTCACGGCGACGCAGTTCTATGCCGAGGTCGACGGCCACCCGGAGGACCTGAACCTCAGGCGGGCGCTGGAGGAGCTGGAGTTCTTCTCGCGGGAGCTGCGCATCCTCGGCGTCTATCCGGCCGATCCGTTTCGGGAGACGATCAAGGAAGCGGCGGAGTGACGATCCACATCAGGGACGGGGTCGAAGCCGACGTCGACGGCATCGCTCGCGTCCATGTGCAGGGCTGGCGGGAATCCTATGCTGAGTTTTTGACGCCCGAAGCGCTCGCCGGGCTCTCCGTCGAGGAGCGCGGCGCCATGTGGCGGGGCATCCTGGCGAAGCCCGACCCGCAGGCTAGGCTTCTCGTGGCGGAGACCCCGGAGGGGGAGATCGTCGGCTTCGGACGGGGCGGCCCGACCGGCCCGAAGGGACCTGGCCTTCTTGGTACCGAGACCGAGATCTACGCCCTCTATCTCCTGGACAGGGTCAAGCGTCAGGGCATCGGCCGCAGGCTCCTGGTCGGAATTTTCGACCACCTCTCCGCGCAGGGCTTCCGCAGCGCCGGTCTGTGGGTCCTGAAGGAGAACGCTCCCGCCCGTCGCTTCTACGAAGCCCTCGGCGGAGCGGCCGGGCCGGAGCAGTCCTTTGACGTGCGCGGGCAGCAGGTAACGGAAGTGGCCTACCGGTTCGACTTGCCCGGGCGCTGACGCCTCAGGTCTTCACCCATTCTCTGATCAGGTGGTTGGCGATCGCGATCGACGCGGGGGCGGCGAAATCCTCGTGCGCGCCGTCCAGCATGCGGCGGATGTCGTCCCGGGTGAACCAGCGCGCGTCCTCCAGCTCGTCCTTGTCGAAGTCGATCTCGTCCGTCAGCGCCTCGCCGACGCAGCCGATCATGATCGAGGACGGGAACGGCCAAGGCTGGGATGCGAGGTAGCGCACCTCGCCCACGCGGATGCCGGCCTCCTCGAAAGTCTCGCGCCTCACCGCGGCCTCCACGGTCTCGCCGGGCTCCAGGAAGCCCGCGAGGCACGAATACATCTTTTCCGGGAACCGGGACTGGCGCCCGAGCAGGCACTTGTCGCCGCGCGCGATCAGCATGATTACGACCGGGTCCGTGCGGGGGAAGTGCTGGGCGCCGCAGGCCGCGCAGTCGCGGCGGAAGCCCGCCTGGGCGAGTTGCGTCGGCGCGCCGCAATTGGCGCAGAAGCGGTGGCGGTTGTGCCAGTCGAGCATGGACTTGGCCATGGCGAGGAGGCCGAGCTCCTCGGCCGGCACGAGGTCGCGGACCGCGATGGAGCGCAGGTCCGTGACCGTGAAGGCCGGGTCGGCCTGGAACAGCTCAGCGGCTTCCGGGGCCGCCAGGGTCGCGACGACCGGACGGTCCCGGAGGGTGCCGAGGAAGACCTGCTCCTTGTGGCCCGGGAGGCGATCCAGCGCCGAGGCGGGCAGGAGGCTCGTGCCCGGCTCGCCGGCCCGGAGGATCGGCAGGTCCCCGGCCACCAGAACCATGGCGGTCTGCGGGTCCCTGGCGTAGCGGTCGAGGAGGCTCGGATCGCGCTCGGAGCTGTGGCGCACGAGCGGGTTCGTGATGTAGCCGATCGGCTTGGTCATGGGAGGGTTCACGCTTCTGCAAAGAGGGTGGCGGCGCGCTCGATCAGGGCGGTCGCGGCATGGTCCGGATAGGGCGAGCGCGTGCCGTGGCCCCAGACCGGCCCGGGCCAGGCCGGATCGGACCGGAACCGGCCGATCACGTGGACGTGGAGCTGGGTCACGATGTTGCCGAGCGCGCCCACGTTCACCTTGTCGGGCTTCGACAGGGCCGTCATGACTCGCGTGGCGATGCGGATCTCCTGCATCAGCTGGACGGCCTCGTCGTCCGAGAGGTCGGTCAGCTCGCTGGCGCCGGGAATGCGCGGCACCAGCACGAACCAGGGAAACCGGGCGTCGTTGAGGAGCAGGACGGACGAGAGGGCGAGATCCCCGACCGGGATCGTGTCGGCTTCAAGCCGGGAATCGAGTTGGAAGGCTGCGGTCATGACGGGACGTTAGCCGAGCTTGGCGGCCCGTGCCTATCCCCACCTCCTCATCTTCCCCATGCGGCTCAATGCGGCTTGCGTTCGGGGGCCGAAACCCTCATATAGGCCCTGGGAGGTTGGCGAGGGACGTCTCACTCGCCAACCGGGTCAGGTCCGGAAGGAAGCAGCCCTAACGAGACCGAACGGGTCTTCGTCCAGCCTCCCACCCTGGCGCCTCCCGGCGCCCAATGTGATCCCAAGCCTTGCAGCCGATGGACGACACCACAGCCGGCACGCCCCTGATCGACGAGCCGGCCCTGCCGGGCTTCCCCGCTGCGCCCGCTCCCGCGGCGACGGCTTCGCCCTACCGCGTCCTCGCCCGCAAATACCGCCCCCGCACCTTCGACGACCTGATCGGCCAGGAGGCGATGGTGCGCACCCTCTCGAACGCCTTCGAGGCCGGACGCATCCCGCAGGCCTGGATGCTGACCGGCGTGCGCGGCGTCGGCAAGACCACGACCGCCCGCATCCTCGCCCGCGGCCTGAACTACCAGCGCCAGGACGGCACCGGCGGCCCGACCATCCACATGCCCGAACTCGGCCTCCACTGCGAGGCGATCATGGAGTCGCGGCACGTGGACGTGCTGGAGATGGACGCCGCCTCGCACACGGGCATCGACGACGTCCGGCAGATCATCGACGGCATCCGCTATTCGCCGGTCTCGGCCCGCTACAAGGTCTACATCATCGACGAGGTCCACATGCTCTCGGAGAAGGCGTTCAACGCCTTCCTGAAGACGCTGGAGGAGCCGCCGCCCCACGCGAAGTTCATCTTCGCCACCACCGAGATCCGAAAGGTCCCGGTCACGATCCTGTCCCGCTGCCAGCGCTTCGACCTGCGCCGCATCGAGGCCGACAAGCTCGTGGCCCATCTCGGCCGCATCTGCGACGCGGAAGGCGTCACGGCCGAGCCCGAGGCGCTCGCCGCCATCGCCCGCGCGGCTGAGGGCTCGGCGCGCGATTCCCTGTCCCTGCTCGACCAAGCCATCGCCCACGGGGCGGGCGTCGTGCAGGCCGAGACCGTCCGCGACATGCTGGGACTCGCCGACCGCACCCAGGTGATCGACCTGTTCGAGGCGGTCATGCGCGGCGACGTGCCGGCGGCCTTCGCGGGGCTTCGCGCCCAGTACGACGCGGGCGCCGATCCGGGCGTCATCCTGTCCGACCTCGCGGCGTTCTCGCACATCGTGACCCGCCTCAAGCTCATTCCCGAAGCCGCCCGCGATCCGGTCCTGTCCGAGATCGAGCGCAGCCGCGGCCTCGACTACGCCCAGAAGCTCACCGTCCGGACCCTCTCCCGCACCTGGCAGATCCTCCTGAAGGGGATCCCCGAAGTGCAGGCCTCGAGCCGCCCCGTCGCGGCGGCCGAGATGGTGCTCGTGCGGCTTGCCTACGCGGCCGACCTGCCGACTCCCGACGAGGCCCTGCGGGCCCTGAAGGACGGCGCGCCCGTTCCGGCCGGCGGCCCGCCGCCGGCGCCGTCGCCCGGTCCGTCGGGACCGGTCACGTCCGGCAACATGGCCCTGGCCTCGTCGCAGCCCCGGCCGCAGCCGCGGCCCGACCCGAACGGCGGCGCTCCGGCCCTGCGCCTGCGCCGGTTCGAGGACGTGGTCGCGCTTGCCGGCGAACGCCGGGAGATCATGCTGAAGGCCGCCCTCGAGCGGGAGGTGCGCCTCGTCCGCTTCGAGGAGGGCTCGATCGAGCTGAGCCTCGCTGCGGGCGGCAGCAAGACCGTCGCCAACGACCTCTCCCGCGCCCTCCAGCAATGGACCGGCCAGCGCTGGATGGTGGCGCTCTCCTCGGAAGAGGGCGCCCCGACCCTGCGCGACCAGGCCGAGGCCGCCGAACGCGAGAGGAAGGCCGGAGCCGCGAGCCATCCGCTCGTCCAGGCCGTGCTCGCCAAGTTTCCCGGTGCGCAGATCGTGAACGTGATCGAGCGGGCCGAGAAGGCCGACGAGGACACGGCCGTCGATGCGGAGACGGAGATCCTCGGCGAGGCCGACGCGATCGCCGCGCACGAGACGGAAGCCGACGACGACCTGGATTGAGAGGGACACGCGACATGAAGGACATCATGGGACTGATGAAGCAGGCTCAGGCGATGCAGCAGAAGCTGCAGGACGCCCAGGCCGAGCTGGAGCATGTCGAGGTCGAGGGTACGGCCGGCGGCGGCGCCGTGACCGTCAAGGTGTCCGGCAAGGGCGAGCTGAAGGCGATCAACATCGACGCCTCGCTCATGAACCCGGACGAGAAGGAAATTCTCGAGGACCTCATCGTGGCCGCCATGAACGACGCCCGCGGCAAGGCCGACCGGGCCGCCCAGGAGCGGATGGCGGAGCTGACCAAGGGCCTGCCGCTGCCGCCCGGCATGAAGCTGTTCTGAGGACCGGATGGCCCAGCACGTTGCCGGCCCCGAGATCGAGCGCCTGATCCAGCTGCTCGCCCGCCTGCCGGGCCTAGGGCCCCGCTCGGCCCGGCGCGCGGCCCTGCACCTGATCAAGAAGCGGGACACTCTGCTCAACCCGTTGAGTGACGCCATGCGGGTCGCCAACGAGCGGATCGTCGTGTGCTCGTCCTGCGGCAATGTGGATACGTCCGATCCCTGCACAATCTGCCGCGACCCGAAGCGGGACGCGTCGATCCTGGTGGTGGTCGAGGACGTGTCGGACCTGTGGGCGCTGGAGCGCTCCGGCGCCGTCAGCGCCCGGTACCACGTGCTCGGCGGCGTGCTCTCGCCCCTGGACGGGGTCCGCCCCGAGCACCTGAACCTCGACCGGCTCGTGGCCCGCGCCTCGGAGCCCGGCGTCACCGAGGTGATCCTCGCGCTCAACGCCACCGTCGACGGCCAGACCACCGCTCACTACATCACCGAGCTTCTCGCGCATCTGCCCGTGAAGGTCACGAAGCTCGCCCACGGCGTCCCGGTCGGCGGCGAACTCGACTACCTCGACGAGGGCACCCTCTCGGCCGCCATCCGGCAGCGCACGAGTTTTTAAACCGATATCGCTCTCGAAGAGGCGTCGTGCGCATGCGCGCCAGCCTTCGGCATGGCCGAAGGCTGGCTTCGAAACATCCGCATTGCGCCCTTCCTCCGCCCATGGGCCAATGGCGCATGTTCGACGCTTCGATATGGCTCGCGATCGCCCTGACCTTCTTCATGGCCGGCATGGTCAAGGGCGTGACCGGGATGGGACTGCCGACCGTCGCGATGGGCGTGCTGGGAGCGATCATGGCGCCCGTTGCGGCGGCCGCTTTGCTGATCGTCCCGTCCTTCGTCACCAATGTGTGGCAGTTGGCATCCGGCCCGAGCTTCGCGGCGCTGACCCGGCGGTTGTGGCCGATGATGCTGGGGATCGTGCTCGGCACCGTGGTCGGTTCATCGATCCTGACGAATGGGCAAACGCAGTGGACGACGGCGGGCCTCGGAGCGGCCCTGGTCGTCTATGCCGGGTTCACCCTGCTGGCCCGCCAGCTGTCCGTGCCGGCCCGGCAGGAGAAATGGCTGTCGCCGCTGGTCGGCTTGACGACGGGCGTCATCACGGGAGGCACGGGCGTCTTCGTCATCCCGGCCGTCCCTTATCTTCAGGCTCTCGGCTTGAGCAAGGACGAGCTGATTCAGGGTCTCGGGCTGTCCTTCACCGTATCGACCGTCGCCCTGGCGGTCGGATTGGGTTGGCGCGGAGCGTTCCAGCTCGATGGCCTAGCCCTGTCGTCTCTGGCGATCGCGCCTGCGCTGCTCGGGATGTGGCTCGGGCAGGCCGTCAGGAGCAGGGTGAGCGCTGAAACCTTCCGGCGGTGGTTCCTCGTCTGCCTGCTGCTCCTTGGGATCGAACTCGTCCTGAAATCGCTTCCTTGAGCGCCGCCCGGCCTGACAAGGCGACAATGTTCTCTCTTTGTTCTTGACAGTCGCGTCAAGCTTGGCTATATCGTTGCGGTTCGCTCTCGCGAGGGACGCGCCCGAGGCGTCGGTCGAGGAGAGCGGATGCGGCTGTGATCGCCGGCGGCTTCGCACCCCGCCGGCGGCACGTCTCCGAGCGGGAGACGAGGCAGGCGGGCCTGATCGGGCAGGGCCGTCTTCATCCTCTCCTCAGCCTCGCCCGCGCCGCAGGCCTGACACGCCGGCGGAGCTGCGCGAACGAGCGCCCTAAGGTGCATGGGGACAGCTGTGGAGTCCCGCCACATGCGCCGGAGCGCGAGGCCGGAGCCGCAAAAAGCCGCGCGCGGGACGCCTTGGCTTCCCGTCCAGGCGGTTCCCGCCCCGAACTCTTCGCGCTCCGCTTCGGACCGCGAAGCCGATCGCGTCCCGCGCCTCCCTCTCATCCGAGACGAGCCAGGACCGGACGAAAAGCCCTTCGCGTCACACGGCGCGAAGCTGATCCCGCATACCCGGAGGCCAAATCGACTGCCGTTGGGACAGAGTCTCAGGTGACAGGCCCGCGCACCGTTGCTAATCACAACCCCATCTCCAGCCATCCCGAGTGACCCATGTCCATGACCGACCTCGCCCACACCATCGATGCCGCCTGGGAAGACCGGGCCAATGTCAACGCCGCCACCAGTGGCGCGGTCCGCGAGGCCGTCGAGCAGGCGCTGCACCTCCTCGATTCCGGCAAGGCCCGCGTGGCCGAGAAGGTCGGGAACGAGTGGCAGGTGCATCAGTGGCTTAAAAAAGCCGTGCTGCTCTCCTTCCGCCTCAACGACATGAGCGTGATCAAGGGCGGCCCCGGCGAGGCCGTGTGGTGGGACAAGGTGCCGTCGAAGTTCGACGGCTGGACCGAAACCGAATTCAAGGGAGCGGGCTTTCGCGCCGTGCCGAACTGCACCGTGCGCCGCGGCGCCTACATCGCGCCGGGCGTGGTGCTGATGCCGTCCTTCGTCAATCTCGGCGCCTACGTGGACGAGGGCACTATGGTGGACACCTGGGCGACGGTCGGCTCCTGCGCGCAGATCGGCAAGAACGTGCATCTCTCCGGCGGCGTCGGCATCGGCGGCGTGCTGGAGCCGCTCCAGGCCAACCCCACCATCATCGAAGACAACTGCTTCATCGGCGCCCGCTCCGAGGTCGTGGAAGGCGTGGTGGTCGGCGAGGGCTCGGTCCTGTCCATGGGGGTGTTCATCTCCGCCTCGACCAAGATCATCGACCGCAACACCGGCGAGGTCTTCGTCGGCCGCGTGCCGCCCTATTCGGTCGTGGTCCCCGGCTCGCTCCCCGGCAAGCCGCTACCGGACGGCACGCCCGGCCCGTCCCTCTATTGCGCCGTCATCGTGAAGCGCGTCGACGCCCAGACCCGCGCCAAGACCGGCATCAACGAACTGTTGCGCGACTGATCCGATGGACACCTCGCCCCTCTCCCTCGCCCAGTCGCTCCTGCGCTGTCCGTCCGTCACGCCGGAGGAGGGCGGGGCGCTCGCGTTCATCGAGAGCGTTCTGAAAGAGGCGGGGTTCGAGGTCCATCGTCCGTTCTTCTCCGCGCCCGGCACGCCGGACGTGGAGAACCTCTATGCCCGCTACGGGTCGGGAGAGCCCTACCTGCTCTTCGCCGGCCATACGGACGTGGTGCCGCCCGGCGATGCAGGCCGCTGGCGGCATGATCCCTTCGGCGGCGCAATCGACGGCGGGGAACTCCATGGGCGCGGCGCCGTCGACATGAAGGGCGGCATCGCCTGCATGATGGCGGCGGCGCTCGACTTCATCCGCGGCAACCCGGATTTCGGCGGCTCCATCGGGTTCCTGATCACGGGCGACGAGGAGGGCCCGGCGATCAACGGCACCGTGAAGCTGCTCGAATGGGCGAAGGCCCGCGGCGAGCGCTTCGATCACTGCATCCTCGGCGAGCCGACCAATCCGAACCAACTCGGCGACATGATCAAGATCGGCCGGCGCGGATCGCTGACGGGCAAAATCGTGGTCGAGGGAAAGCAGGGGCACGTGGCCTATCCGCACCTGGCGGAGAACCCGATCCCCGGAATGATGCGCCTGCTCGATGGCCTCCTGCGCGAGCCGCTCGATCGCGGCACGGAGCATTTCGACGCCTCGAACCTGGAGGTGACCACGGTCGATGTCGGCAATCCGGCCACCAACGTGATCCCGGCCGAGGCGCGCGCGACCTTCAACATCCGCTTCAACGACCTCTGGACGCCGGAGAGCCTTGAACAGGAGATCGAGCGCCGCCTGCGCGAGGCCGCCGGCAACACGGTGCGCTACCAGCTCGCCATGGACCCCACCAACGCGGTGGCGTTCCTGACGCCGCCGAACGCGTTCGTGGGCTTCGTCAGCGACGCGATCGAGGCCGAGACCGGGCGAAAGCCCACCCTGTCCACCACGGGCGGCACGTCAGATGCCCGCTTCATCGTGAAGGAGTGCCCGGTGGTCGAGTTCGGCCTCGTGGGACAGACCATGCACCAGGTCGACGAGCGGGTCGCGGTCGCCGATCTCGATCGCCTCGCCACGATATACCGCAAGGTTCTGGACGCGTATTT
Source organism: Pseudomonadota bacterium (assembly GCA_023426505.1). GTDB lineage: Bacteria > Pseudomonadota > Alphaproteobacteria > Rhizobiales > Beijerinckiaceae > Microvirga. Next base: position 2,459 of record JAFAAP010000206.1, on the reverse strand, counting down.
CGCGGAAAGCTCGACAAACTCTTAAGCTGAGCTATATTAGACTTTAGTCGAAACTGGGCTGGAACGTTTTTAGCCTCTCCCCGGTTTTGCGTGAGAAACCGTATCTTTCGGGGGCTCGCATGATCGTCACGGCCGATGAGGTGAATCGCTCGTTTCGAGGGGCAGTCGACCTGCTGAACAGCCGAGTCGAAGGCCTCAAGGCGTTCGACATGAGCGAGTACGGCTTCTGGCGTTCTTTCGCGGCGATCCTGCTGACTCTTCCGGCCTATGTCGTGTCGATTGCCTTCGAGCGGCTTCGCCTCGGGCTGATCCAGCCGGACCGCACGCTTCTCGACAGTCTCTGGATCGATCTGGTGGTGGCCCTCGGGCATGTGGCGGGCTTCATCGCCCTGCCGGTCGCCATGATCTGGATCGTCCGCGCCTTCCGGTTGACCGACCGTTACGTGCCGTTCGTGATCGTCACGAACTGGATCACGGTGCTCGGCCTGCTGGTGCTCTCGGTGCCGGCCATGCTGCTCCTGCTCGGCTGGGCGACCCCGGCGCTCGCCAGCCTCTTCGGCCTCTCGTTCTCGATCATCGTCCTGCGGCTGCAATGGTTCGCCACCAAGGCGACCCTGGGCATCCCGGGGCTGGCCGCCTTCGCGGTCGTGCTCCTCGGCCTCGTGCTGAACTCCTTCGTCGGCACGATCATGCGCGGCCTGCTGGGCTAGGCAGGATAATCCACGCCAACCAGGTAGAGCCCCGTCGAAGGCGCCATCGGCCCGCAGCGCTTGCGGTCGCGCGCCTCGAGCGCCGCCTTGACTTCGCCCACGGGCCAGCGGTCCGCTCCCACCCGCTCCAGCGTTCCGACGATCGAGCGCACCTGGTGGTGCAGGAAGGAGCGGGCGGAGGCATGGACCCGGATCTCGTCGCCGATCCTCTCCACGTCGAGCCGGTCGAGGGTGCGGATCGGGCTGTTGGCTTGGCACTCCGCCGCCCGGAAGGTCGTGAAGTCGTGGCGGCCGATCAGGGACTGGGCGGCCTCGTGCATGGCCTCGGCATCGAGCTTCCAGGCCACGTGCCAGACGCGGTTGAGGTCGAGCGCCGCCGGGGCCCGGCGGTTGAGGATCCGGTAGAGATAGTGCCGCTTCACCGCCGACAGGCGGGCATTGAAGGTCTCGGGCACCGGCTCCGCCGACAGGATCGCCACGGGGGCGGGCCTGAGATGAGCGTTCGTGGCGTCGCGCACGGTGTCGGCTCGCCACTCCTTGGCGAGATCCACGTGAACGACTTGGCCGGTCGCGTGCACGCCGGAATCGGTGCGGCCGGCGCAGTGGATCCGCACCTTCTCGCCGGCGAAGCGCTCGATCGCCTCCTCGACCGCCTGCTGAACCGACAGCCCGTTCGTCTGGTGCTGCCAGCCGGTGAAGGGCGTGCCGTCATATTCCACGACGAGCTTGTAGCGGGGCATGTCAGGACAACTCCGCGAAGGCGCGGGCGTAGATCACCGGCCCCTGCGCCTCTGGCCCCTTGTCCGAAAGGGCGAGAGCCTGGAGATAGGGACCGTCATAGGGAGTCCGGAGCGCGGCCGCAGCCTCTGCCGCGAAGCCGAAGCGGCCGTAATAATTCGGGTCTCCCAGGACGAGGACCAGATCCCATCCCTGCTCGGCCAGACGGTCCAGTCCCTCTTTGATCAGCGTGGACCCGATGCCCTGCCGCTGCCGCGAGGGATCGACCGCGAGCGGCGCCAACGCGCAGGCCCTGACCGATGGCGCCTCGCTCACGTCGAGGCGGGAGAAGGCGATGTGGCCGACCGGCCGATCCGTGCAGGCCACGAGGGACAGGACGAGATCCCCGTCCGCCTCCAAGCGCCCCACGAGGTCGGCCTCTGTGGTCTGCCCGAAGGCGGCGGTGTGAATGGCATGGATGGCGGGCTCGTCTTCGGGGCGTGCCGGCCGGATCCGCCCCTCGAACGTCATGTGAAGCGGGCCCCGGCGTCCAGCCTCACGCCGCGCAGGAAGTCCTCGGCCCCCATGGGGGCCTTTCCGGCGCGCTGCACCTGGAGGAGCCGGACGGCGCCGCTGCCGCAGGCGACGACCCCCTCCGGATCGATGAGGCTGCCGGGCTCACCGGCCCCGTCGGCCTTGTCGGCCCGCAGAACCTTCACCCGCTCCGGGCCCTTGCCGAAATCGGCCGTGAAGAAGGCGCCGGGGAACGGCGAGAGGCCGCGGATGTGGTCGTGAACAGCTTGCGCGGGTTTCGACCAGTCGATCCGGCCATCCTCGTTGGTGAGCTTGTGGGCGTAGGTCACGCCCTCCTCGGGCTGGCGCGTGAAGCCGAGGCCCCCGCGGGAGAGGGCAGCCAGCGCCCGCACCATGAGATCGGCGCCCAAGACCATCAGCTTGTCGTGCAGCTCGCCCGCATTCATGTCCGGCGCGATCGCCACGCGCTCGACCATGGCCACGGGGCCGGTATCGAGG
>JAFAAP010000138.1 GCA_023426505.1 Pseudomonadota bacterium | reverse complement strand
CATCAGCACCGAGTGCCGTTTCGGAGACACGCGTCAAATCGGCTGATGGCATCGCGCCAGGCGTCGACGGAGGTCGGGCGGCTGTCGGGACCGGCCATCCTTAGGGTCGCGTAGGCGTCGCGGACGGCGCCGGCGCGCAGGCGCACCCGCCCGAGATCGCTCCCGGCCCCATTGTACTCACCAATCGTCTCGCGCGGCAGATGGGCAATCTCCAGGTAGCAGGTCTCGTGGAACAGGCAGACCACGTTCCCGGTCTCGGGAATCCCGAGGCCGTCCTCCACCCGCTGGAAGACGTCGTAGTTTCCGTCGCCGGTCGTGGTCAGGAGAAAGAAGCCGCTGAAGCCGTGCTCCAGCGCTTCCACGACGACCGGGCGACCATTCTCCTGGGCGCGGCTCTTCGATCCAGGACCGAGGAAAGCCAGGGCCAGGCAGCAGCCACCCAGCGCTCCGGACAGAATATGCTTCATCGATTCCGGTCTCCTCCGAACACGTGGTGCGACTTATGGCGGGGCTTCTCTCGGTAGCCCTGGTTACCATCGTCGAGGAGGACATATTCTCCTCGCAAGATCATGGAGATTTGCCATCTCGTCTGAAAGGCAATGCCCGGCATGCAGGACCGGATAACCCGCGCAGTGATGATCGCGATCGCGGTCCTTCTCGCGATCCTTGTCGCTCAACCCTACCTGAACGCCTATCTTCTCGCTGCACGGCAGCCACGCCCGCCGGCGCCGCGCGGCGATCTTGCCGAGTTCGAGCGGACGACCATCCGGATCTTCGAGGCTGCGGCACCGTCCGTGGTCCAGGTCGTGGCTTTGTCGCGAGAAGCGCCGTTCCAGCAAGGAACCGGCGCAACCTCGTCCGGAACCGGGTTCATTTGGGACCCGGCCGGGCACGTGGTCACCAACGACCACGTGGTGGGCGAGGGGCGCACCTTCGCGGTACGCCTCTCGAACGGGGAGGTGGTGTCGGCGGACGTGGTGGGACAAGCCCCCAACTACGACCTGGCCGTTCTGCGCCTCAACCGCCGTGGCAGTTTTCCTCCGCCCGTCGCGGTCGGAACCTCGGCGGATCTCAAAGTGGGGCAGGCGGCCTATGCCATCGGCAACCCCTTCGGCCTCGACCAGTCGCTCACGACCGGCATCATCAGTGCCCTCAAGCGCCGCCTGCCGACGAGCGGCGGGCGTGAGATCGCCGACGTGATCCAGACGGACGCCGCCATCAATCCAGGCAACTCGGGAGGTCCGCTCCTCGACTCGGCCGGACGCCTCATCGGTGTCAACACCGCCATCTTCTCGCCCTCGGGGACGAATGCGGGGATCGGCTTCGCGATCCCGGTCGATGTCGTGAACCGGGTGGTGCCGGAACTGATCCGGACCGGGCGGGTGCCGACCCCGGGAATCGGAATCCTCGCGGCTGACGAGAGCATCTCGGCCCAGCTCGGTGTGAACGGCGTGATCGTCGCGGGCGTGGCGCCGGGATCGCCGGCCGATCGCGCGGGCCTGCGCGGGATCGGCTCAGCAGGCCGGATCGGGGACGTGGTCACGGGTGTGAACGACGCTCCCGTGCGCAGGCTGGCGGACCTCACGGATCAGCTCGAGCGGGCCGGCGTCGGGGGAACGGTAGCGCTGACGATTCTTCGCGACGGGCGCTCCCAAACGATCGACGTTGCGGTGGTCGATGTCGGGGCTTCCGCGCTTCGCCGCCCGTGAGCGGAACCCAGCCGAATCTTAGCTCTGCTTTCCCGGTGAACCTTCGGGCAGGGCCAGATGGGCGCTTAGAAGCTTCACGATCCGGGCGACGTCCTTGCGCGGGATCGCGAAGCCGACCGGACCATAGGCCGGGTGGTCGAAAGCCAGGAGGGAGCCGTCGATCTGGGCAACCTGAACATACCAGTTCGGATCCATGACGGTCCGGATGCTCTTGCCCTCGAGCGGACCGGTCGGGAGGCCCTCGACCATGCGGGCACGGGTCTCTCCCAACAGGGAGATCAGATTGCTGAGTTGGTCGAGGGAAAGCTCCAGGGGCAGGCTGTCGCCTCCGACGGGACCAACCGACAGTGTGACGGACTGGCGATCCTCCGCGATGCGTATTCCGATCCGCGCCTCGGCCATGATGCTCGTCCTCTCGGCTCTTCGCCCGTGTGCTGCTGCGGGCGACGTCACCTGCCGCAAGGTAATATAGGGCATTCGGCGCCGTGAGAGGATTGGGCGCCCCGGCCAAGTGATCACATTGCGTTCAATCGACCCTTGGCCGGGGCGTAGGCCGTGAAGGAGGACCGCCACAGCCATTCCATCCTACGGGTTCGAAGGACGCGGGCAACGCAGCATCCGGTCTGGTCTGCTGCTCCCGACGGCAAAGATTGCGCAAATTTCCGGCGTCTGGCGACCCGTTCGGCATGCGTCGCGAGGACTGGCGCGGTGGTGAGTGATTGCCTATATGAGGGGTGTCGGGTTTTTGCCCGGCTATGATCGTAGAGGCCGAGTGGCATAGGCGTTCAGGACGCGGGTTCAATTCCCGCCGCCTCCACCACGAG